>NZ_JBFBBC010000004.1:0-486898 GCF_040689545.1 Streptomyces sp. NPDC051180 | reverse complement strand
GGTGGGGACCGTCCGTCGTTCCGTCGCGATGAGCGTCCCTCGTACCAGCGTGACGACCGCCGTGACGACCGTGGCGGCTTCCGCCGCGACGACCGTGGCGGCGACAACCGCGGCGGTGGTTTCCGCCGTGACGACAACCGTGGCGGCGACAACCGTGGCGGTGGCTTCCGTGGGCGTGACGACCGCGGGGGCGACAGCCGTGGTGGGTACCGTGGGCGGGACGACCGGGGTGGCTACGGGCGTCGTGACGACCGCGGTGGTCGGGACTTCGACCGGGAGCGGAGCGACAGGGCGCCGATCAAGCGGCTGCCGATTCCGGCCGAGGTCACGGGCGAGGAGATCGACCCGGATGTGCGGCAGGAGCTGATGAGCCTGCCGAAGGGTCTCGCCGAGGAGGTCTCGCGCAACCTCGTCATGGTGGCGCAGCTGATCGACGAGGACCCGGAGCAGGCGTACGGGTACTCCAGGGTGGCCCTGCGGCTCGCGTCGCGTGTGGCGGCCGTGCGTGAGGCGGCCGGCTTCGCCGCGTACGCGACGCAGAAGTACTCCGAGGCGCTGGCCGAGTTCCGTGCCGCGCGTCGGATGAGCGGTGGCGTGGAGCTGTGGCCCGTCATGGCCGACTGCGAGCGTGGCCTCGGTCGGCCCGAGCGGGCGCTGGCGATGGCCGGCGAGCCCGAGGTGCTGAAGCTGGACAAGGCCGGTCAGGTCGAGATGCGGCTCGTGGCCGCCGGCGCGCGCCGCGACCTGGGGCAGCTCGACGCGGCCATCGTGACCCTGCAGAGCCCCGAGCTCGCCTCCAGCGCCGTGCACCCGTGGACCGCGCGTCTGCGGTACGCGTACGCCGACGCGCTGCTCGCCGCCGGTCGTGAGAACGAGGCGCGGGAGTGGTTCGCCAAGGCCCTGGAGGCCGACAAGGACGGCGCCACGGACGCGTCGGACCGTCTCGCCGAGATGGACGGTGTCGAGTTCGTGGACGCCTTCGACGAGTCCGACGACATCGACGCGTCCGATGAGGCCGATGAGTCCGGCGACGCCGAGGTCGGCGTCGAGGACGTCGAGCTCGACGAGGACGAGGACGAGGACGAGGACGACGAGATCGAGGACGAGCGGGACGCCGACAAGGGCTGATCCGGTCGACCGGTGAGAAGGGCGGCACCCCTTGGGGGTGCCGCCCTTCTTCGTTTCCGGGTGTGCCCGGTCAGTCCAGGGCGAGGCTGCGCAGGACGAGGCCGGTGGCCGGCTTGGGGCCGAAGGACGTCGACTTGCGGGGCATGGTGACGCCCTGGCGTGCGAGGTCGCGGACGACGTCCTCCCGGACGGGGTGCATGAGGACGGCCGTGCCGCCGCGGCGCTCGGCCTGGGCGACGGCGGCCTCGGTGTCGTGGATGTAGGCGATGTCCTCGGGGGCGTCCGGGATGTGCCAGACGTTCTCCAGGAGCGTGGAGTGGAGGACGGTCGCGTCGAGGGTGCGCCAGGCGTCGGGGCGGTCGGCGCGGATCGTGCGGTCCAGCAGGGCCGGGTCGGGCGCGTCGACGAGGTGGAAGGCGCCGTCGCCGGCGAGGAGGAAGGCGTTGCCGTCGGCGGCGGCCGTCGCGAGGGCCTCCAGGGCCTCCGGAAGCGGCCGCTCGACGCGGCGGACCCGGAAGGAGTCGCCGAGGGCCGCGAGGGCGTCGGCGACGGGCAGGCGGTTCAGGAGGCGGTGGATGGCGCGGACCCGGAGCGGGTAGCGGGCGGTGTCGATGAGGAGGACCAGGCCGTAGTTCCAGGGGCCCGGGGCGGCGTGCTCCTCGCGCAGGCGGAGGTAGGTCGCCCAGCGGTGGTGGCCGTCGGCGATGAGCGCCTGGTGTCCGGCGAGTTCGCCGGCGACGGCGGCGAGCTCGGCGGGGTCCGTGACGGACCAGAGGCGGTGGTGGAAGCCGTCCTCGGTGGTCGTGGAGAGCAGGGGCTCGCGCAGGACGGTGCGTTCGATGACCGCGTCGGCGCCGCCCTCGTCCGAGCCGACGTAGGTCAGGAGCAGCGGCTCCAGGTTGGCGGCTGTGGTGCGCATGAGGGCCGCGCGGTCCTCGACGACGTGGGGCATGACGTCCTCGTGGGGCAGGACGATGCCGGCGTCGGGGGTGGAGAGCTCCAGGGCGCCGATGACGCCGCGCTGGAGGATGCCGTCGCCCTGCTGCTCGTACACGTAGAGCGCGGGCTCCGGGTCCGGGGCGAGGACGCCGTCGGCGAGCCAGCGGTCGAGGGTGACGGCGGCCTTGCGGTGGCGGGTGCCGGCGGTGATGGCCTGCGGGAGGATCAGCCGGACGATGTTGTGGGGGTCGGCCGACTCCAGATGGAGAAGACCGTCAGGTCGTACGACGACGTCGTAGGGAGGGGACGTCACGGCGGCGAGGCTGCCGACCCGTTCGGGGACGTACCGGAGTCCGCGGAACGGGGCCAGGCGCAGCCCTGCGGTGTCGTCGCGGACGTCGGCGGCCGCGTGACCTGAGGTGTTCATCTCGTCATCGTATGTGGGCGGCGGCCATGAGCGATGATCGGGGGAGCGGGGGAACGGCACCCGGTGAGGCGAGGAGCGAGCGGTGAGTGTGCGGATCGGCCGGGGACGGCGGGACGGCGGCGGGGATCGTCCGGGCGGCAGTGCGGTGCCGTTGAGCGAGGCGTACGACACGGCCCTCCTCGACCTGGACGGTGTGGTGTACGCGGGCGGGGAGGCCGTGCCGTACGCCGTCGAGGCGCTCGGTGTGGCGCGGACCGGCGGCATGCACCTGGCGTACGTCACGAACAATGCGCTGCGGACGCCCGAGGAGGTCGCCGACCACCTCACCGAGCTGGGGGTGCCGGCGGCGCCCGGGGACGTCGTCACGTCGGCGCAGGCGGTCGCCCGGCTGATCGCCGACGACGTGCCGCAGGGGTCCCGGGTCCTCGTCGTCGGCGGGGAGGGGCTGCGGGTGGCGCTGCGGGAGCGGGGGCTGGTTCCGGTGGAGTCGGCGGACGACGAGCCGGTGGCGGTCGTGCAGGGGTACGGGGGGCCCGAGCTGCCGTGGCGGCGGTTCGCCGAGGCGGCCTACGCGGTGCAGCGGGGTGTGCCCTGGTACGCCTCGAACACGGATCTGACGATTCCCGGGGCGCGGGGCATCGGGCCGGGCAACGGCGCGGCGGTGGAGGTCGTGCGGATCGCGTCGGGAGGCCGCGCGGAGCCGAAGGTCGCGGGCAAGCCGCTGCCGCCGATGCACCGCGAGACGGTGCTGCGGACGGGCGCGGAGCGGCCGCTGGTCGTGGGGGACCGGCTGGACACGGACATCGAGGGCGCGTTCAACGGCGGGGTGGACTCGCTGCTCGTGCTGACCGGGGTGACGGACGTGGCGCAGCTGCTGGCGGCGGTGCCGGAGCACCGGCCGACATACGTGGCGGCCGACCTGCGGGGGCTGCTCGTGGGGCAGCCGGAGGTGGACGAGGACGCGGACGGCGGGTTCGTGTGCGGGGACTGGCGGGCGTCGGTGCGCGGCGGTGAGCTGGTCCTCGAAGGCGGCGTGGCCGGGGTGCCCGCCGGGGAGGCGGACGTGATGGACGGCGTGCGGGCCCTGTGCGGGGCCGCGTGGTCGGCGGCGGACGCCGGCGGCGGTGTGCCGGACGCGGGGAAGGCCCTGGCGCTGCTGGGAGTGTGAGGGGCGTCGACGCGGACCGGGTCCCGGGGGCGGGCCACGGGACCGTGGCGCGGGCCGCAGGCCCGTGGTAACCGCGGACCTCGGCCGACCCGGCCGACCTCGGAGAAAGTTGGGTAGGCTAACCTAACTCTTTCTGGCTTGGCGGACATCAGGAGTACGGGCATGGACGGTCGGCAGGGGCAGCGGCTGAGCGCGGAATCGGTCACCCTCGCGTACGAGCAGCGGGTCATCGCCCGCGATCTGTCCGTCGAGATCCCCGACAACTCCTTCACCGTCATCGTCGGCCCGAACGCGTGCGGCAAGTCCACGCTGCTGCGCGCCCTCTCCCGGATGCTGAAGCCCAGTACCGGGCGGGTCCTGCTCGACGGCCAGTCCCTCCACACCATGCCCGCCAAGAAGGTCGCCAAGACCCTCGGCCTGCTGCCGCAGTCGTCCGTGGCGCCCGACGGCATCACCGTCTCCGACCTGGTGGCGCGCGGCCGTTACCCGCACCAGGGACTGCTGCGCCAGTGGTCGCCGGAGGACGAGCGGATCACCCGCGAGTCGATGGAGGCGACCGGCGTCGCCGAGCTGGCCGACCGGTACGTCGACGAGCTGTCCGGCGGTCAGCGCCAGCGCGTGTGGATCGCGATGGCGCTCGCCCAGCAGACGCCGCTGCTGCTGCTCGACGAGCCGACCACCTACCTCGACATCCAGCACCAGATCGACGTCCTCGACCTCTGCGCCGAGCTGCACGAGACCCAGGGCAGGACGCTCGTCGCCGTCCTGCACGACCTCAACCACGCGGCCCGGTACGCCACCCACCTCATCGCCGTCCGCGGCGGCGAGATCGTCGCCCAGGGCCCGCCGGCCGAGGTCGTCACCGCCGACCTGGTCGAGCGGGTCTTCGGGCTGCGCTGCCAGATCATCGACGACCCCGAGACGGGCACGCCGCTGGTCGTGCCGGCCGGACGGAAGGCCCGGGCCCGGCGGACCGTGGGACCGCAGGCGCAGGAGCCCGCGGCCCAGGAGCCCGCCCTACAGAAGTGAACGCAGCCGCATCAGGTCGCGGAAGCCCGCCTCCAGCCTGACCCGGCCCGAGGCCCACGCCTTCGCGAAGTTCAGCTCGCCGCCCACCATCGCCACCAGGTCGTCGCCCGCCATCGCGAGCCGGATCTGCGCCTTGGCCCGCGGCGGTCCCTCCACCGTGTCCAGGACCTCGATCCGGCCGTCGGCGAGACGGCCCGTGAAGGTCGTGTCGAGGTCCGTGACGTGGCAGCTCAGGGTGCGGTCGAAGCCGGCCGCACCCCGCACGTCGCCGTCGGCCCGCGCGAGATTGTCCGAAAGTCTGTCCAGTGCGCCGCGGCACTCCGTGATCGTCGCCATCGCCGTCGACGGTACCCCAGCGCTTCGGGGTAGCGTCGGGGCATGAGCGACGAGATGCCGGACCCCGCCGACCGGGCAGCCGAGGAGCCGTACGCGCCCGCCGGGCCCGCCCCGCTCGACGTCGCCCGGGAGCTCACCGGGCACGGCCCCGTCGACGCGCACCTGGCGCGTCTCGCCGAGGTGGACCACCGCCCGGCGGACGGACACCTGGAGGTGTACGAGGATGTACACCGTGGGCTGCGCGCGGAGCTGACCTCGCTGGACGCGCACCCCGCCCCCCGTCCGCACGACAACAGGAGCTGAACCGAACGTGGCAGGAGTGGCACGCCGCCGTCTCGACGCCGAGCTGGTCCGGCGCAAGCTCGCGCGCTCGCGCGAGCACGCCAGCCAGCTGATCGCCGCGGGCCGGGTGACCGTCGGCAAGACCGTCGCCACCAAGCCCGCAACCCAGGTGGAGACCGCCGCGGCCATCGTCGTCGTCCAGGACGACTCCGACCCCGACTACGTCTCGCGCGGCGGCCACAAGCTCGCCGGCGCCTTCGCCGCGTTCGTCCCGCAGGGGCTGCGGATCGAGGGCCGGCGGGCGCTGGACGCCGGAGCCTCCACCGGCGGCTTCACGGACGTCCTGCTGCGCGCGGGCGCCGCCCACGTCGTCGCCGTCGACGTCGGCTACGGGCAGCTCGCCTGGTCGCTGCAGAGCGACGAGCGCGTCACCGTGAAGGACCGCACGAACGTACGCGAGTTGACGCTCGACGCCATCGACGGCGTCCCGGTCGACCTCGTCGTGGGCGACCTCTCCTTCATCCCGCTCGGCCTCGTCCTGCCCGCGCTCGCGGCCTGCACGGCCCCCGACGCCGACCTGGTCCTCATGGTGAAGCCGCAGTTCGAGGTGGGCAAGGAGCGGCTCGGCACCGGCGGAGTGGTCCGGAGCACCGAACTCCGGGCCGACGCGGTGAAGAACGTGGCGCGGCGCGCCGCCGAGCTCGGCCTCGGCGCCCTCGGCGTGACCGCCAGCCCGCTGCCCGGCCCCTCCGGCAACGTCGAGTACTTTCTGTGGCTGCGGGCAGGCGCGCCCGCGCTGGATCCGGCGGATGTCGACCGCGCCGTGGCGGAGGGACCTCGTTGAGCTCAACGGCAGCAGCACCAGATACCGCACCACGTACCGTCTTCCTGCTCGCGCACACCGGCCGGCCGGCCGCCGTGCGCAGCGCCGAACTGGTCGTCCTGGGGCTGCTGCGCTGCGGCATCGGCGTCCGTGTCCTGGAGGCCGAGGCCACGGACCTGCCCCTGCCGCCGTCCGTCGAGAGGGTGCCGGAGGCGTGCTCCGACGCGCTCGACGGCTGTGAGCTCCTCGTCGTCCTCGGCGGCGACGGCACCCTGCTGCGCGGCGCCGAGTTCTCCCGCGCCTCCGGCGTGCCGATGCTCGGCGTCAACCTGGGGCGGGTCGGCTTCCTCGCGGAGGCCGAGCGCGACGACCTCGACAAGGTCGTCGACCGGGTCGTGACGAAGGCGTACGAGGTCGAGGAGCGGATGACCCTCGACGTCGTCGTCTACGAGAACGGCGACGTCCTGCACCGCGACTGGGCGCTCAACGAGGCGGCCGTGCAGAAGGTCTCCCCGGAACGGATGCTGGAGGTCGTCCTCGCGATCGACGGGCGCCCGGTGACCGGCTTCGGCTGCGACGGGGTGATCTGCGCGACACCGACCGGCTCCACCGCCTACGCCTTCTCGGCGGGCGGGCCCGTCGTCTGGCCCGAGGTCGAGGCGCTGCTCATGGTCCCCATCGGGGCCCACGCCCTCTTCGCCAAGCCGCTGATCACCACCCCGGAGTCGGTGCTCGCGGTCGAGGTCGAGCCGCACACGCCCCACGGGGTCCTGTGGTGCGACGGGCGGCGGACCGTGGAACTTCCCGCCGGCGCCCGCGTCGAGGTGCGGCGCGGTGCCGTGCCCGTCCGCCTGGCCCGGCTGCACCACGCGTCCTTCACGGACCGGCTGGTCGCCAAGTTCGCCCTGCCGGTGTCGGGGTGGCGGGGCGCCCCGCACTGATCGCCTTCTCCCTCCGGCGCCCCCGAACGATCGGCGCGCCGGAGGGTTACGCGCGGGGGCGATGTCGCGTCGGACCGGGGAAACCTCGTATGGTCTGGGGCGTGCTGGAGGAGATGCGGATACGGTCGCTCGGGGTCATCGACGACGCGGTGGTCGAGCTGTCGCCCGGCTTCACCGCGGTGACCGGTGAGACCGGTGCGGGCAAGACCATGGTCGTGACCAGCCTGGGGCTGCTGCTCGGTGGGCGTGCGGACCCGGCCCTGGTGAGGATCGGCGCGGCGTCGGCCGTCGTCGAGGGGCGGATCAGCGTGCCCGCGGGCGCGCCCGCCGCCGTACGGGCCGAGGAGGCCGGGGCGGAACTCGACGAGGGCGTGCTGCTGGTCAGCCGTACCGTCTCGGCCGAGGGACGCTCACGGGCCCACCTCGGCGGCCGCTCCGTGCCCGTCGGACTGCTCGCCGAACTCGCCGACGAACTCGTCGCCGTCCACGGCCAGACCGACCAGCAGGGCCTGCTCAAGCCGGCCCGGCAGCGCGGCGCGCTCGACCGGTACGCGGGCGAGGCCGTCTCCGGACCGCTCGGCGCCTACGGCGACGCCTACCGGCGCCTGAGGGCCGTCACCGGAGAGCTGGACGAGATCACCACCCGGGCCCGGGAACGCGCCCAGGAGGCCGATCTGCTGCGCTTCGGGCTCGGCGAGATCGAGGCCGTCGCCCCGCTGCCCGGGGAGGACGTCGAACTCGCCGCCGAGGCCGAGCGGCTCGGGCACGCCGAGGCCCTCGCCTCCGCCGCCTCCCTCGCGCACGGCGCGCTCGCCGGCAACCCCGAGGACCCGGAGTCCGTCGACGCGACCACCCTGGTCGCCGGCGCGGGCCGGGCCCTGGAGGGCGTGCGGTCGCACGACCCGGCCCTCGCGGCGCTCTCCGACCGGATGGGGGAGATCTCCATCCTGCTCGGCGACGTCGCCACGGAACTGGCCGGCTACGCCGACGACCTGGACGCCGACCCGCTGCGGCTCGCGGCCGTCGAGGAGCGGCGCGCGGCGCTCACCCAGCTCACCCGCAAGTACGGCGAGGACATCGCCGCCGTCCTGGCCTGGGCCGAGGAGAGCGCGACGCGGCTCGGCGAACTCGACGGCGACGACGACCGCATCGGGGAGCTGACCGCCGAGCGCGACCGGCTGCGCGACGAGCTGTCGGTGCTCGCCCAGCGGCTCACCGACGCCCGTACGGAGGCGGCCGACCGGTTCGCCGACGCGGTCACCGCGGAGCTCGCCTCGCTCGCCATGCCCCACGCGCGCGTGTCCTTCGCCATCGGCCAGACCGAGGACCCGGAGGGCGTCGAGGTCGGCGGCCGACGCGTCGCGTACGGCCCGTCCGGGGCCGACGAGGTCGAGCTGCTGCTCGCCCCGCACCCCGGCGCCCCGCCGCGGCCCATCGCCAAGGGCGCGTCCGGCGGTGAGCTCTCCCGGGTGATGCTCGCCGTCGAGGTGGTCTTCGCCGGGGTCGACCCGGTGCCGACGTACCTCTTCGACGAGGTCGACGCGGGTGTCGGCGGCAAGGCGGCCGTCGAGATCGGCCGCCGCCTCGCCAAGCTCGCCAGGACCGCGCAGGTCGTGGTCGTCACCCACCTTCCGCAGGTCGCCGCCTTCGCCGACCGGCAGCTGCTCGTCGAGAAGACCAACGACGGCTCCGTGACCCGCTCCGGCGTCACCGTCCTGGAGGGCGAGGAGCGGGTGCGCGAGCTGTCCCGGATGCTCGCCGGCCAGGAGGACTCGGAGACGGCCCGGGCCCACGCCGAGGAGCTGCTCGCGACGGCGAGGGCGGACGCGTGAACCGGCGCCCGGGGCGGGCCGGCACCTTCGCCGCCGCCCTCGGCGCCACCCGGCTCGCGTACGGGCTGCTGAAGCGCCGTCCGCCCGGCGGCCCCCACGCCTGGCAGCGCACCAACCGCGCGGGCCGGCCGGTCACCCTCCACGCGGGTCCGGCCGCCGCCTTCGGCACCGCCGCCGCTGTCCTGCCCACCGCCCCGGGCGTCGCCCTCGCGGTCGCCGCGGCGGCCGCGTGCGGGCGGTACGACGACCTGCGCGGCGACCACCGGCGCGGGTTCCGGGCCCACCTGGCGGCGCTCCGGGAGGGCGAGGTGACCAGCGGGACCGTCAAGCTCGCCGGCATCGGCGCCGCCTCGCTCGTCGCCGGGGCCCTCCTCAAGGAGCGGCCCGTCGACAGGCTCCTCGCCGGCGTCGTCATCGCCGGCACCGCGCACCTGGTCAACCTCGTGGACGTCCGGCCTGGGTACGCGGGACTCACCGTGCTCGGGCTCGGCGCCCCGGGCCTGCTGCGCGGGGCGCCCGCCGCCGCGCCCATGGGGGCCGCGGCGGCACTCCTCGGCGAGGACCTCGGCGAGCGGACCATGCTCGGCGACACCGGCGCGCACGCGCTCGGCGCCGCCGTCGGCGGGGCGATCGCCGCCGGGAACGGGCGGCTCGGGCTCGCCGCGCACGCCGCCGGACTGATCTCGGCGGCCGTGTGGGCGGAGAGCCGCGGCGGGGGATTCCCGCCGCGGGAAGGGGAACGCGTCCCCCCGTGGGACGCGGGCCGAGCGCCGTCGCGAGACGGGGGCGCGGACGAGGACTCCGTGCGCTCACCCATGTGAGTGAACCCGTGGGAGGGGTGCGTACGCCGGACGCGTTCCGCACAAGGGAACGACGCCACTTCGCTGCCGGAACGTGCGTACGGTCGGGGGCCCGGACTGGCATCCTTGGGCGCGTGACACAGCTCCGTACGGTCCAAGTGGTGGGCGGCGGCAGCGCGGGCAGCAGCGCTCACGTCCGATCACTCGCCTCGGGGCTGGTGGCGAGGGGCGTGCGCGTGACCGTGTGCGCCCCGGCCGAACTCGACCGCGTCTACGACTACATCGGCGCCGGCGCGCACTTCGTGCCCCTGCCGCGCTTCGGCGACCCCGCCGCCGTCACCGCCGTCCGCAACGCCTCCATCGGCGCCGACATCGTCCACGCCCACGGCCTCCACGCCTCCGTACGGGCCGCCCTCGCGCTCACCGGCGACGCCCGGGCGCCCCTCGTCACCACCTGGCACAGCCGCAGCCACCTCGACGGCGCGCGGGGCGGCGTCCAACGGCTCCTGGAGCGCAGGACCGTGCGCGCCGCCACCGTCGTGCTCGCCACCTCCTACGAACTCGTCGACCGGGCCCGCCGGCGCGGAGCCCGCGACGCCCGCCTCGCCCCCGTCACCGTGCCCGCCGCCCGCGGGCCCGTCTGCCTCCACGACGGCAAGGCCCGCGCCGAACTCGGCGCCGTCGACCGCCCCCTGCTCATGGCCGTCGGCGCGCTCGAACGGGGCCGCGGCTACCGCACACTCCTCGACGCCGCGCGCGTCTGGCGCGACCTGGACCCGCAGCCGCTCCTCGTCATCGCCGGCGAAGGCCGCGAACGGGCCTTCCTCCAGCGGCGGATCGCCGACGAAGAGCTCCCCGTGCGGATCATCGGGCGGCGCGACGACGTCGCCGAACTGCTCGCCGCCGCCGACATCGCCGTCCTCCCCTCCCGCTGGGAGGCCCGCTCCCTCCTCGCCCAGGAAGCCCTCCGGCTCGGCGTCCCCCTCGTCGCCACCGCCGTCGGCGGCGTCCCCGAACTCGTCGGCGACGCCGCGGAACTCGTCCCCTACGGCGACTCCGCCGCGCTCGCCGCGACCGTCCGCGCCCTCCTCGACGACGTCGAGCGCCGCATGGACCTCGGAGCGGCGGGGCGGGTCCAGGCGGGGACGTGGCCTACGGAGGACGAGACGGTGGCGCACGTACTGAGCGTGTACGACGAGCTGGCGGGGCGGTAGGGCGAGCGCCGCTTCCGTGGGGGCCCTGGCCCACCTCCGTGTGGGCAATCGTCCCGCTGGGGCGGGACGGGTGGGCACACGGGACGGCGCGCTCGGCCGCGCCTCCGCCCCCTGTGCCTGGACCCGCACCAGCAGTGCGCCGCGCGTGGGGTGCGGGCCCAAGGCGCGGAAGCCTAGGCCCGGCAGGGGCGCCGTTCCGTTGTGCCCACCCGTTCCGCCCCAGCGGAACGATTGCCCACAACGGGGTGGACCCACGGCCCCGTTCGCGGGGTGGGCGCCGCCCCAGCGGAACGATTGCCCACAACGAGGTGGACCCGCACCAGTGGCCCACCACGGCGGGGGTCAGGGGGTGTGGCGGCGGGCTCGGAGGGCGAGGGAGAGGGCGAGGACGGTCTGGGGGTCGTCGAGGTCGGTGCCGAGGAGTTCGGAGATGCGGGCGAGGCGGTTGTAGAGGGTCTGGCGGTTGAGGTGGAGCTCGCGGGCGGTCTCCGCCTTGCGGCCCGCGTGGGCGAGATAGGTCTCGAGGGTGGGGAGCAGCGGCGGCCGGGAGGTGCGGTCGTGGTCGCGGAGCGGACCGATGGCGCGGTCGACGAAGGCGGGGAGCACGGTGTCGCCGTGGAAGTGGAGGCGCCACAGGAGCAGGTCGATGTCGAGCCGCCGGGCGTCGTACCAGGGGAGGTCCGAGAGGCCCTGGGCGGCGGTCGCCGTCTCGGCGGCGTGCCGGAGCCCGGCCGAGGCCGCGGCCCAGCCGCCGGCGACACCGACGACCACGACGGGCGGATGGACGCCGGCGCGTTCCAGACCGGCCCGTTCCACTCCCGCGCGCAGCGCCGCGGCGACGCGGTCGGCGACGGCGGTGCGCTCCGACTCCGAGCGCAGGCCGAGGAGGAGGGGGACGCGCCCCTCCACGGGGCGGACGCCGAGGAGGACGGGGACGCCGACGGAGGAGAGCTCTTCGAGGACGGCGCGGGCGAGGAGCGCCCAGTTGCCGGACGGGGAGAGTTCCGAGGCCAGGCGCATGACCACCGGCAGGAGTGGCCCGTCGCCCGGCTTGAAGCCGAGGACGCGGGCCTGGGCGGGGGCGGCCTCGGCCGTGATCCGGCCCTCCGCGAGGTCGGTGAGGAAGTCGCCGCGGCCGCGGGCGGCCAGCTCCTCCTCCTGGCGGGCCTGCATGAGGACGACCGCGAGGAGGCCGGCGGCCCGCTCGGCGGCCATCCGGTGGACGGGGGAGAGGGCGCCGGACACCGCCAGGAGGACGAGGCGGGCGCGCACCGACGCCGAACCCGGGCCGCCGCCGGGGACGTCGACGAGGACCGTGCCGGTGGGCGGGCCGGACTCGCGGGCCGCCCGCTGGCCGCGGAGCCCGTCCCACACCTGGAGCGGGTCGGCGGGGGTCGAGTCGGCGCCCGCCGCGTACAGCAGCTGCCCGTCGGCGGTCTCCAGGAAGACCGGGTTGGCGGCGAAGTCGGAGAGGATGCGGAGGACCTGCGGGACCCCGCCGCCGCCGAGCAACGCCTCCGTGCACTGCCGGTGGACCTCCTCGGCCTGGCGCAGGAGCGCGTAGTGGCCGTTGACGATCTCGGTGTGGATCTCCTCCGTGACGGCGACGAAGGGCACCTCGCGGTGCAGCTGGACGAGGGGCAGGCCGGCCGTCCTGGCGGTCTCCACTATCGTCGCGGGCAGGCGTGCGAAGCGCGGGCCCAGCTCGACGACGAGGGCCGCGATGCCGCGGTCGGCCAGCCGCCGTACGAAGGCCCGCTGCTCGGCCGGCCGGGTCCCGAGCCCGAGGCCCGTGGTGAGCAGCAGCTCGCCGCCCTTGAGGAGTGACGCGATGTTCGGCACCTCGCCGGCGTGCACCCAGCGCACGGTGCGGTGCAGCCGGTCGGCGCCCGCGACGACCTCCGGGAGCCCGCCGCGCAGACCGGGGAGTTCGAGCGCCCGCTGCACGGTGATCCCGCCCTGATTGTCCATGGGCCGGGACGCTACCCGCGTCCGCGTTTCGGCGACATCACCCCACGGTCACGGCACCGGACAGTTCGTACATCAGGGCGACAACTCGTCGTGCGGTGACGGGAATTGCGCGACCCCCTGTCGATTGTGGCCTGTGTCACACGCGAGGATGCTCTCGCGCCATGGCAGAGAACCCCACCCCAGAGGTCCACCGGCTGAAGGCGAACTCGGTCGGTCTGGTCGGCGTCGTCTTCATGGCCGTGGCCACCGCGGCCCCGATCACCGCGATGACCGGAAACCTCCCCATCGCCGTCGGCTTCGGCAACGGCACCGGTGCGCCCGCCGGATACCTCTTCGCGACGCTGGTCCTGACCGTCTTCTCGGTCGGCTACGTCGCCATGGCCAAGCGGATCACCGCCGCCGGAGCCTTCTACGGCTACATCTCGCACGGGCTCGGCCGGATCGCCGGCATGGCCTCCGGCATGCTCGCGGTCCTGGCGTACATCGTCTTCGAGGCGTCCATCGTCGGCGTCTTCTCCTACTTCGCCAAGACGACGGTCGCCGACCAGCTCGGCGTCGACCTTCCCTGGGTCCTGTACGCGGCCGCGATGCTGGCCGTCACCGCCGTCCTGTCGTACTTCGACATCAACCTGACCGCCAAGGCGCTGGGCGTGATGCTCGTCGCCGAGATCGCGGTCCTCTTCGCCGTCGCCACCGCCGTCCTGATCGCCGGCGGCGGCCCCGACGGCATCCCCGTCGAGCCGGTCGACCCCAGGAACGCCTTCACCGGCACCTCCGCCGGACTCGGCCTCTTCTTCGCCTTCTGGTCGTGGGTGGGCTTCGAGTCGACCGCGATGTACGGCGAGGAGTCCCGCGACCCCAAGCGGGTGATCCCGCGCGCCACCCTGATCTCCGTCATCGGCGTCGGCCTCTTCTACATCTACGTGTCGTGGATGACGATCGCCGGGAACGGGCTGGCGGAGTCGGTGAAGCTGTCCGCCTCCTCGTCGCCGCTCGACCTGTTCTTCGCGCCCACCCGGAGCTTCATCGGGGCCTGGGCCGTCGACGCCTTCCAGTGGCTGCTGCTCACCGGCTCCTTCGCCTGCGGGATGGCGTTCCACCAGTGCGCCTCGCGCTACCTCTACGCCATCGGCCGCGAGGGCTTCCTCCACCCGGCGCTCGGCCGCACCCACGCCCGCCACGGCTCGCCGTACATCGCCTCGTACGTCCAGAGCGCGATCGCCGTGGCCCTCGTCGCCGCCTTCTGGCTGACCGGCCAGGACCCCTACATCCATCTGTACACCCTGCTCGCCATCCTCGGCACGATGGCCATCCTCATCGTCCAGACCCTCTGCTCCTTCGCCGTCATCGGCTACTTCCGCAAGAACCACCCCGAGGACCGGCACTGGTTCAGGACGCTCACCGCACCGCTGCTCGGCGGCATCGGCATGATCGCCGTCGTCGTCCTGCTGATCATGAACATGGAGACCGCGGCCGGACTCGCGGCGGACTCCCTCTTCTTCGCGGCCATCCCCTGGATCGTCGGCCTGGTCTTCCTCGGCGGCCTCGCCCTCGGCTTCTTCCTCAAGGCCAAGCGGCCCGAGCGGTACGAGATCATCGGCCGGATCGTCCTGGAGGACGCCGCCGAACGCCCCGCCGACGCGCCTCCCGCGCCCGCCCCCGTGCCCCAGAGCTGACCCACCCCGTCCCGGGTACCGTCCCCTCTTCCTCCAGGAGCGCCCCATGGCACGCACCCACCCGATGCACCTCCTGAAGCACCTCGCCGCCGAGCACGCCGACGCCCGGAGGCTCGGCCTCCCCGTCGACGAACTCCGCGGCATGCGGGCCGACGCCGTCGGCCGCCGCTCCCTCCTCAAGTACGCGGCGGCCGCCGGTCTCGCGGCCGGCGCGGGCACCACGGCCGCCGCCGTCCCCGCGGCGGCCGCCACCCCCACCCCGCCGGTCCGCAGCACCGCGCGGATCGCCGTCGTCGGCGCCGGGATCTCCGGACTCACCGCCGCCCTCACCCTCCAGGACGCCGGCCTGAGCCCGGTGCTCTACGAGGCCGACCCCGCCCGGGTCGGCGGCCGCATGTGGACGCAGCGCGCCCACTGGGCCTACGGCCAGACCTCCGAGATCGGCGGCGAGCTGATCGACACCAGCCACAAGAAGATCCTCGCGCTCTGCCGCCGCTTCGACCTCGCCACCGAGGACTTCCTCGGCGGCGGACCCAACGGAGCCGAGGAGGTCCTCTGGTTCGGCGGCGCCTACTACCCGCGCGACCAGGCCGACGACGACTTCAACGCCGTCTACCAGGCGCTGCGCCGGGACCTCTCCGAGGCGGGTGAGGTCACCTGGAACCGGACCACACCCACCGGCACCGCCCTCGACGACATGTCGCTGTACGAGTGGATCGAGAGCCGGGTCCCCGGCGGGCACGCGTCACGGCTCGGCAAGTTCATCGACGTCGCCTACAACGTCGAGTACGGCGCCGACACCACCGAGCAGTCCTCGCTCGCCCTCGTCCTGCTCATGGGCTACCAGACCAATCCGGGCAACTTCAACGTCTGGGGCCTGTCCAACGAGCGATACCACATCGTCGGCGGCAACGACCGGCTCCCGAACGCCGTCGCGGGAGCACTCGCCCCCGGAACCCTGCGCAGGGGATGGTCCCTGACCGCCGTCCGCGCCAACGCCGACGGCACCCAGACGCTGACCTTCACCGAGGCCGGCGCCACCCGGACCGTCACCGCCGACCACACGATCCTGTGCGTCCCGCTGCCGATCCTCCAGCGACTGGACCTCTCCCAGGCCGGCTTCGACCCGCTCATGCGGAACCTGCTGCGGGACGCCAGGATGGGCCACTGCACCAAGCTCAACATGCAGTTCGGCACCCGCCCCTGGCGCGGCACCGGCCCCTGGCCGGGCGTCTCCGCGGGCGACTGCTTCACCGACTCCGAGGTCCAGCAGACCTGGGACACCACCAAGGTCCAGGGCGGCACCGGCGGCATCCTCCTCCAGTACGGCGGCGGGAGCCTGGCCCGCGGCCTGAACCCGGCCGGCCCCTTCTCCACCGAGTCCGACCCGTACGTCCGGAACCTGGTCACCCGCTACCTGGCCGGTATCGACGCCTTCTTCCCCGGCACCTCCCGGGCCTACACGGGCCGCGCCCAGCTCTCCGCCTGGCACAAGAACCCGTACGCGCTGGGGGCCTACTCCTGCTGGCCCGTCGGCTACCTCCACCGGTACGCGAAGTACGAGGGGACCGCGCAGGGCAACGTCCACATCGGCGGCGAGCACTGCTCGTACGACTTCCAGGGGTTCATGGAAGGCGGCGCCACCGAGGGCGAGCGGGCCGCCCAGGAGGTGATCGCCGTCCTGAGGTGACCGCGCCCGCGGGCGGGATCAGGCCGCGGCCGGCGTGATGTTGTGGTTGAAGCGGAACACGTTGTCGGGGTCGAAGGCGGCCTTCACACCGGCGAGGCGGGCGTAGTTGCCGGCGCCGAAGCCCTCGACGACGCGTTCTCCGCCCTCGGAGCCGATGAAGTTCAGGTACACGGCTCCGGTCGACCAGGGCCGCGCGTCGGCCCGGACGTCCCGCACCCACCGGATCGCCCGTTCGTCGTCGGCGGGGTCCTCCCACACGCCGAACGGGTGCACGGCCCAGCGCGCGGAGCGCCAGGGGAGGGGGTAGTCGGCGGGGCCGCGGGCGACCTGGCCGCCCATGGGGAAGAGGACGTGCTGCATCCCGGAGGGCACGATCATCTCGTCGGAGCGGGCGCAGAACGCGCGCAGGGCCTCGTCGGGGAAGTCCGCCAGGTACTCGGCCGACCAGTAGTTCCGCATCCCCGGCGGGTCGTCGAGCATGCACTGGAAGTCGACGTACGGGATGTCCATGAGGAGCTCCACCGCCGGCTTCAGCGCGTACAGCGGCGCGGCGAACTCCCGGGCCGCCTCCGCGGTGCCGGCGTAGGTCACCAGGGCTCCGGCGAGCAGGGTGCCCTGGAGCTCGTCGGGGATGAACTCCTCGGGAGGCGCGTTGAGGTAGATCGCGCCGCCGCCGACCTCGTCCGGCGCGTCGGTGAGCAGGTCCCGGTAGGCATGGAGGACCTCGGGCCCCGCCTCGCGCGGGAACAGCAGCATCACGAAACCGAACTCCGGCAGCGGGTGCGTCCGCAGCGTCAGCGACGTCACCACACCGAAGTTGCCGCCGCCGCCGTGCAGCGCCCAGAACAGGTCCGCGTTCTCCTCGGCGTCCGCGTGGACGTGCTTCCCCTCGGCGGTGATCAGCTCCACCGCCAGCAGGTTGTCGCAGGCGAGCCCGAACTTCCGCTCCAGCCAGCCCGATCCGCCGCCGAGCGTGAACCCGCCGACCCCCGTCGTGGACGCCCGCCCGCCGGTCACCGCCATGTGGAACGGCTGGCACGCGTGGTCCAGATGCGACATGGTCGCCCCGCCCGAGACGCGTACGGTCATGTTCTCGGGGTCCGCGACCACCGTGTGCATCCGGCGCAGGTCGACGACCAGACCGCCGTCGTTGAGCGCCGAGCCGGCGACGCTGTGGCCGCCGCCACGGACCGCGATCGGCAGATCCGCCCCGCGGCCGAACAGCACCGCGTTGGAGACGTCCTCCTGCGTCGCGCACTGGGCGATCACCGCCGGACGGCGATCGATCATCGCGTTGAACACCACCCGGGCCTCGTCGTAGCCGGGATCGCCGGGCACGTACACCTCACCGGCGAGATCCTCGCGCAGACCGGCCAGCGCGGCGTCCGGAACGGTGGTCTGGGGAGCCATGAGAGCCCCCCTTTCGTACGGGGGGACGGGACCCTCCCATCGTAGGTCCGGGCGCCGCCCCCCGCGCGGGACCGGCCTCAGCCCCCGTACGCCCCGCTCGCCGTCAGCCGCAGCGCGGTGTCGATCAGCGGGACGTGGCTGAACGCCTGCGGGAAGTTGCCCACCTGGCGCTGGAGCCGCGGGTCCCACTCCTCGGCGAGCAGCCCGAGGTCGTTGCGGAGCGAGAGGAGCTTCTCGAAGAGCGTGCGGGCCTCGTCGACCCGCCCGATCATCGCCAGGTCGTCCGCGAGCCAGAACGAACAGGCGAGGAACGCGCCCTCGTCGCCCTCCAGGCCGTCGACCCCGGCCTCCTCGCCGGCCGTCGGATAGCGCAGCACGAAGCCGTCCTCCGTGGACAGCTCCCGCTGGATCGCCTCGATCGTGCCGATCACCCGCTTGTCGTCCGGCGGCAGGAAGCCCATCTGCGGGATCAGCAGCAGCGAGGCGTCCAGCTCCTTGGAGCCGTAGGACTGCGTGAAGGTGTTCCGTTCCTTGTCGTAGCCCTTCTCGCAGACGTCGTGGTGGATCTCGTCGCGCAGCGCCTGCCAGCGCTCCAGCGGGCCGTCGGCGTCCCCCGACTCGATCAGCTTGATCGTGCGGTCGACCGCCACCCAGGCCATCACCTTGGAGTGCACGAAGTGGCGGCGCGGGCCGCGCACCTCCCAGATGCCCTCGTCGGGCTGGTCCCAGTGCTTCTCCAGGTAGTTGATCAGCTTGATCTGGAGGAGGGAGGCGTAGTCGTTCCGGGACAGCCCCGTCATGTGGGCGAGGTGGAGGGCCTCGGTGACCTCGCCGTAGACGTCCAGCTGGAGCTGGTTGGCGGCGCCGTTGCCGACCCGGACCGGGCCGGAGTTCTCGTACCCCGGCAGCCAGTCCAGCTCCGCCTCGCCGAGCTCCCGTTCGCCGGCGATGCCGTACATGATCTGCAGGTTCTCCGGGTCGCCCGCGACGGCGCGGAGCAGCCAGTCCCGCCAGGCGCGGGCCTCCTCGCGGTAGCCGGTGCGCAGCATCGAGGACAGGGTGATCGCCGCGTCCCGCAGCCAGGTGTAGCGGTAGTCCCAGTTCCGTACGCCGCCGATCTCCTCGGGCAGCGAGGTGGTCGGCGCGGCCACGATCCCGCCGGTCGGCGCGTACGTCAGCGCCTTCAGCGTGATCAGCGAGCGGACCACGGCCTCCCGGTAGGGGCCGTGGTACGTGCAGTGGTCGACCCACTCCCGCCAGAACTCGGCGGTCGCCGCCAGGGAGCCCTCGGGGTCCGGTAGCGCCGGCGGCTCCTTGTGGGAGGGCTGCCAGGACAGCGTCAGGGTGATCCGGTCGCCGGGGGTGACCGTGAAGTCGGAGTAGGTCGTCAGGTCCTTGCCGTGGGTCTCCGCGTCGGTGTCCAGCCACACGGAGTCGGGACCGGCGACGGCGACCGTGCGGTCGCCGACCTTGTGCACCCAGGGGACGATCCGGCCGTAGCTGAACCGCATCCGCAGCGAGGAGCGCATCCGGACCCGGCCCGAGACGCCCTCGACGATCCGGATGAGCTGCGGGGCGCCGTCGCGCGGCGGCATGAAGTCGGTGACCCGGACCGTGCCGCGCGGGGTGTCCCACTCGGACTCCAGGATCAGCGAGTCGCCCTGGTAGCGGCGGCGGTCGGCGGGGGCCGGTTCGGCGTCCGCGGGACCGGCGGGTCCCACCCGCCAGAACCCGTGTTCCTCCGTGCCGAGCAGTCCGGCGAAGACCGCGTGGGAGTCGAAGCGTGGGAGGCAGAGCCAGTCGACGCTGCCGTCCCGGCAGACCAGGGCAGCGGTCTGCATGTCTCCGATGAGTGCGTAATCCTCGATGCGCCCGGCCACGTGCTTCACTCCAGTCGAACGGCCATGTCCGCCCCGCGGGGCGCTTGCTCGGACGCTCCGGCGCGGTGGTCCCGGCCGGGTGGTCCGTCTTCGTCAGCGGTCAAGGGATCTTCGACGAGCTCTTGGTCCGGGTGACAGGCGGGGTGGTGCCCTGGCCGGCCGGCTCGGCGGGCTGTGTCCGAGCAGGATACGTCGAGCCCTGGTGAGGTGGTGATCACACCGGTAACGACGTTGCTCCGATCAGGTGAACGAACCCCCTCCCCTCCTGGGCGGGCCCGGTAGACGTCACTTTCCCCTGGTGGGCGGGTCGCCCCGTCCACGGACCGAGGCCCGCCCGGCCGCCCGCGTTGCCGTGCGTGAACACCCGACTGCCGCGTGTGGCCGGAAGCGGTCTCCCGATGTCGCTGATACCCTGGTACCCCGTGGACCGGTGGGAAACGGCGAGAGCCGAGGACCCCGAAACCGCAGCGACGGCACCCCCCGATTCTTCCGGAGGGGACGCCGGTACGCACCTCCAGAACGCGACCACGGGAGCCCCCTCTTGGCGATGCCGCCCAACACCACGACGACCAAGCACATCTTCGTCACCGGGGGTGTCGCCTCCTCCCTCGGCAAGGGCCTGACCGCCTCCAGCCTGGGTGCGCTCCTCAAGGCCCGCGGCCTGCGGGTCACGATGCAGAAGCTCGACCCGTACCTGAACGTCGACCCCGGCACGATGAACCCCTTCCAGCACGGTGAGGTGTTCGTCACCAACGACGGCGCCGAGACCGACCTGGACATCGGCCACTACGAGCGCTTCCTCGACGTCGACCTCGACGGCTCGGCCAACGTCACCACCGGCCAGGTCTACTCGCAGGTCATCGCCAAGGAGCGGCGCGGCGAGTACCTCGGCGACACCGTCCAGGTCATCCCGCACATCACCAACGAGATCAAGTCCCGCATCCGCCGGATGGCGACCGACGACGTCGACGTCGTCATCACCGAGGTCGGCGGCACGGTCGGCGACATCGAGTCGCTGCCGTTCCTGGAGACCGTCCGCCAGGTCCGCCACGAGGTCGGCCGCGACAACGTCTTCGTCGTGCACATCTCGCTGCTGCCCTACATCGGCCCCTCCGGTGAGCTGAAGACCAAGCCGACCCAGCACTCCGTCGCCGCCCTGCGCAACATCGGCATCCAGCCCGACGCGATCGTGCTGCGCGCCGACCGCGAGGTCCCGACCGCCATCAAGCGCAAGATCTCGCTGATGTGCGACGTCGACGAGGCCGCGGTCGTCGCCGCCATCGACGCGAAGTCGATCTACGACATCCCGAAGGTGCTGCACACCGAGGGCCTGGACGCCTACGTCGTCCGCAAGCTCGACCTGCCGTTCCGCGACGTGGACTGGTCCACCTGGGACGACCTGCTCGACCGCGTGCACAACCCGGAGCACGAGGTCACCGTCGCGCTCGTCGGCAAGTACATCGACCTCCCCGACGCCTACCTCTCCATCACCGAGGCCATGCGCGCCGGCGGCTTCGCCAACAAGGCCCGCGTCAAGGTCAAGTGGGTCACCTCCGACGACTGCAAGACCGCGGCGGGCGCGCAGAAGCACCTCGGCGACGTCGACGCGATCCTCATCCCCGGCGGCTTCGGCGACCGCGGTGTGAACGGCAAGATCGGCGCCATCCAGTACGCCCGCGAGAACAAGGTGCCGCTGCTCGGCATCTGCCTCGGCCTCCAGTGCATCGTCATCGAGGCCGCGCGGAACCTCGCGGACATCCCGGACGCCAACTCCACCGAGTTCGACCCGGCCACCGCGCACCCCGTCGTCTCCACGATGGAGGAGCAGCTGGCGTACGTCGAGGGCGCCGGCGACCTGGGCGGAACGATGCGCCTGGGCCTGTACCCGGCGAAGCTCGCCGAGGGCTCGATCGTCCGCGAGGTCTACGACGACCAGCCGTACGTCGACGAGCGCCACCGCCACCGCTACGAGGTGAACAACGCCTACCGCGCGGAGCTGGAGAAGAAGGCCGGCCTGGTCTTCTCCGGCACCTCCCCGGACAACAAGCTCGTCGAGTACGTCGAGTACCCGCGCGACGTCCACCCCTACCTCGTCGCCACCCAGGCGCACCCCGAGCTCCGCTCGCGCCCGACCCGCCCGCACCCGCTCTTCGCGGGCCTGGTCAAGGCGGCCGTCGAGCGCAAGACGGGCAAGCCCGCGAAGTGATCAACACCGTCGGCCGACGGCGTTAACGTTGCCGGGGTACGGGTCCTCACGGACCGGTACCCCGGCTTTCGTATGTGGGAGGACCAGATGGAGCTGCAGGACACCCCGGAGGAGTGGCGGGTCGCCGCGACGACGACCCCCTTCCAGGGCAAGAAGACCAGCATCCGCACGGACGACGTCGTCATGCCGGACGGCTCGGTCGCCCGCCGCGACTACCAGGTCCACCCCGGATCGGTGGCCGTCCTCGCCCTGGACGAGCAGGACCGCGTCCTGCTGCTCAAGCAGTACCGCCACCCCGTGCGCCAGAAGCTGTGGGAGATCCCCGCCGGCCTCCTCGACGTGCCCGGCGAGAACCCCCTCCACGCCGCCCAGCGGGAGCTGTACGAAGAGGCGCACGTCAAGGCCGGCGACTGGCGCGTCCTCACCGACGTCTACTCCTCGCCCGGCGGCACCGACGAGGCCGTCCGCCTCTTCCTCGCCCGCGACCTCGCCGAGGCGGAGGGCGAGCGCTACGAGGTCTCCGACGAGGAGGCCGACATGGAACTGGCCCGCGTCCCCCTCGCCGACCTCCTGCGGGGCGTCCTCGCCGGCGACCTCCACAACAGCTTCCTCGTCATGGGCGTCCTCGCGGTCGTGGCGGCGCGCGCGGACGGTGGCGGTCTGGACGCGCTCCGCCCCGCGGACGCGCCTTGGCCGGCGCGACCTTTCGCCTCTTAGGCGGCGGGGCCGCGGGCCGCCTGTACCGGACCCGGCCCCCTCCGTGTGGCCACCCGCCGGGCCTGTCCCCGGCCCACCCCGTGTGGCCGTCTGCCGGCCTGTCCCCGGCCCACCCCGTGCGGGCGCACGCCGTGGGAGGCCGGGCCCTGGCCCGCCCTCCGTGTGGGCAATCGTCCCGCTGGGCGGGACGGGTGGGCACACGGGACGGCGCGCCTGGCCGCGCCTCCGCCCCTTGCGCCTTGGCCCGCACGCGTAGTGCCGCGTGCATCCGGTGCGGGTTCGGGCGCGGAAGCCTAGGCCCGGCAGGGGGCGCCGTTCCGTTGTGCCCACCCGTTCCGCCCCAGCGGAACGATTGCCCACAACGGGGGCGGCACCGGCCCAGCGGAACGATTGCCCACAACGGGGGTGGGGCCCGCCCCAGCGGAACGATTGCCCACAACGGAGCGGCACCGGCCCCGGTGGGGTGGTGTGACGATCGGTTGATCTGATCGGGGGATGTGTGGGGCGTGCTCCGCGGGGGTGGGCGGGTGGGCTGAACTACGCTCGGGAACGCCCGTGCGGAGCACCCCGCGGGATCGGCTCGTGCGCAGGTGGACGGGAGCGTGGCCCGTGACGGATCAGGCGGTGGCGGCGACGGGCAGCCGCCAGTTCTTCGGCCGGCAGCGGGAGTTGAAGGCTCTGCGCGCCGACATCGAGCGGACCGGCCTGGACACGCTGACGGGCCGCAAGGCGCCGAGGGCGAGGGTGCTGCTGATCGCGGGGAAACCGGGCTCGGGCCGTACGGCGCTGGCGGAGGAGCTGGCGGCGGGACTGGCGGAGCGGTATCCCGACGGGGTCTTCAGGGCCAGGCTCACGGAGCCGGGCGGCGACCCGGTGCCCACGGGCCGGGCGGCGCAGGAGCTGCTCGCGGCGCTGGGGGTCGAGGAGCCGCCGGGCGCGGCCGAGGACGAGCTGACCGAACTGGTCAGGGGCGCACTCGGCGAGCGCAGGGCCGTACTGGTCCTGGACGACGCCGTGGACGCCGAGCAGGCCGACCCGCTGATCCCGGACAACCCCGACGCCCTGGTGGTGGGGGTCTCGCGGGGGCCGCTCACCGGCATTCCGGACGTACGGCCGTGCACCCTGGGAGGGCTCGACCCGAAGTCGGCGATCGAGCTGCTGACGGCGTACACGGGTTCCGTCCGGGTCACCGTCGATCCGCAGGCCGCCGAGACGCTCGTGGAGGAGTGCGGCGGGCTGCCGGGCGCGGTGGTGCTGGCCGGGGGCTGGCTGTCGAACCGCCCGAAGGCGTCGGTCGCCGACCTCGCCAAGCGGCTGCGCGCGCTGAGCGGCGATCCGCTGGCCCGTGCCTTCCGCCTCGCCCACGAGGGCCTCGACGGGCCCGCGGCGCGGATACTGCGATTCCTGTCGCTGGCCCCGCTGGGCCGCGCGGACGCCCACACCGCCTCCGCGCTGGCCGGCTGCTCGGTCTCCGCGGCGACGACCACGCTCGCCGACTTCGCCGCCGTGGGGCTGGTCGCGGTCGGCGAGGACGGACAGTACGAGGTGCCCGGGCATCTCGTCCCCCTGCTTCGCGCCCAGCTGGAGGAGCGCGACCGGCCCGCCGAGGTGCAGCTCGCGCGGGCCCGGATGCTGGAGCGGACCGTACGGCTCCTCCAGTCGTGCCGTGCGGTCACCGAACCCGAGGGCTCGCCCGCCCGCCGGAAGCTGGCCGGACTGCCGCGGGCCCTGCGCTTCCCGAACGCGGCGGCCGGCGCCGCGTGGCTGGACTCACGGCAGCCGGTCCTGCTGGCCGCCGCCCGCCTCGCCGTCGCGGACGGCGAGCTCGACACGCTGGCCCGTCGGCTGGTCGCCTCCCTGGTCAGGGCGTTCGCCGCGCACCGGGGCGCGGAGGCGGCGGCGCCCGAGCTGTACGGGCTGCACCGCCTGGTCCTGGACGTGGCCGAGCGCCGCGGACTGCACCGGGAGCGCGCCGCGGCGCTCCTGAACCTGGCCGACCTCGACGCCCGCACCGGTCGCACCCAGGACGCTCTGCTGCGATATCGGTCGGCTTTGGACGCCGGACGCAAAGCAAATGACCCGTACGCGACCGGTCGGGCGATGGAATCCGTAGGTGGGGCCTACCAGGAGCTGGGGGACTGGCAGCGGGCCGGCGACTGGTACGGACGGGCGCTCGCCCAGCGCCTCGCCCGGGACGAGCGGGCCGACCAGGCACGGCTGTACGCCCGTCTCGGCGCCGTGCAGACCTACGCGGGCCGGTACGGCGAGGCCCTGAGGAACTGGCGGGCCGCCGCGGCGGGCTACCGGCGGCTGGCCGATCTCCCCGGCCACGCACGGGCGTTGAGCGAGGCGGCCCGGGTCCAGGAGTACGCGGGGAGGCCCGAGGAGTCGCTGCGGACCTGCGAGGAGGCGGTGGAGTGGGCCCGCCGGGCGCAGGACACCCGGCTCCAGGCGGCGCTCCAGCTCCGGCTGGCGGACACCCTCGACCGGCTGGGCGACCCGGCCGCCGCCGGTCTGCACCGGGCCGCGGCGGACAGACTGCTGGAAACGGAACCCGTGGCCTACGAAATCCGCAGTGGGTTCGAGAAAGATTAGTACTTTGAAAGGCTAGACACCGGGAACTCCTTCATTAGACTGGGTGCGCCGCGTTCGAACGTGGTCTGCCCCGGTGCGCTGCAGTGCATCCGGGTATGTATCGCAGTGCCCCATGTATCCCCCCTGATTCAAGGACCGTGATCGACGATGAAGGTCGGCATCCCCCGCGAGGTCAAGAACAACGAGTTCCGCGTGGCCATCACCCCCGCCGGTGTCCACGAGCTCGTCCGCCACGGCCACCAGGTCTTCGTCGAGCAGAACGCCGGTGTCGGCTCCTCGATCACGGACGAGGAGTACGTCGCCGCCGGCGCCGAGATCCTCCCCACCGCCGACGAGGTGTGGGCCACCGCCGACCTGCTGCTCAAGGTCAAGGAGCCGATCGCGGAGGAGTACCACCGCCTCCGCAAGGACCAGACCCTCTTCACCTACCTGCACCTCGCCGCCTCCCGCGAGTGCACGGACGCCCTCCTGGAGTCCGGTACCACCGCCATCGCGTACGAGACCGTCGAGACCGCGAACCGCGCGCTCCCGCTGCTCGCCCCGATGTCCGAGGTCGCGGGCCGCCTGGCCCCGCAGGTCGGCGCCTACCACCTGATGCGCTCCGTCGGCGGCCGCGGTGTCCTCCCCGGCGGCGTCCCCGGCACCCACGCCGGCGAGTGCGTCGTCATCGGCGGCGGCGTCTCCGGCTGGAACGCCACCCAGATCGCCGTCGGCATGGGCTTCCACGTGACCCTGCTCGACCGTGACATCAACAAGCTCCGCGAGGCCGACAAGATCTTCGGCACCAAGGTGAAGACGATCGTCTCCAACGCCTACGAGCTGGAGAAGGCCGTCGTCGAGGCCGACCTCGTCATCGGCGCCGTCCTCATCCCGGGCGCCAAGGCCCCGAAGCTGGTCACCAACGAGCTCGTCGCCAAGATGAAGCCCGGAAGTGTCCTTGTCGACATTGCGATCGACCAGGGCGGCTGCTTCGAGGACTCGCACGCGACCACCCACGCCGAGCCGACCTTCCAGGTCCACAACTCGGTCTTCTACTGCGTCGCGAACATGCCGGGCGCGGTCCCGAACACCTCCACCTACGCCCTCACCAACGCCACGCTGCCCTACATCGTGTCGCTGGCGAACAACGGCTGGGCCGAGGCGCTGCGCCGCGACGCCGCCCTCGCCCTGGGCCTCAACACCCATGACGGCAAGGTGGTTTACAAGGAGGTCGCAGAGGCGCACGGTCTCGAGCACGTCGAGCTGAGCACCCTCCTGGGCTGACCCGCGCGGCACCGCCGTCAACGCGTGCCGTCAATGCCGCACCCCCGGCCGGACCTTGTTCGACAAGGTCCGGCCGGCTGTGTCTCCGGCCACGCCGAAACGTTCGGGCAACTCGCCTCGAACGTAACCCTTTAACCGTTTCGCACACCCCTGAAACGTGTGGATGCATGGCTGCGCACCCTTGACAGAGAGGTGTTCGGTTGCCGACACATCGGGCCGGGTCCGGCGGATTGTGTTGCTGCGGAGTGGTGACACGCCATAGAGTCGCCAACCGTCGGCATGGTGCCACGCTGACCTATCGATAAATGTTCCTGGTGACATCCAAGGAGGTAAGACGACTTGTGAATGAGTCGACAATTACTCCCGGGAGCGGTGCGCCAGGTGCTCCGATCGGCTCCGTCGCGGTGCGGACCTTCGCGACGCACCAGCCCATGACGACAGCCCACACGATGAAGACGATGGACGGCCTACACGTGAACGCCACGGCCGGCAACGAGATGGGCCGAGAGTCCACCCACTTCGCCGCCTACGACGAGGTGCCCGAGGGGCACTTCTACGACCCCGACGCCGAGTACGAGCCCGACCCGGAGTACGCGGCCACCCTCGCACCCGACGCTGCCCGCCAGCGCCGCGAGCGGATCGGCCCCACCGGACGGCCCCTGCCGTACTTCCCGATCCCGGGTCCCCTGACCGACCACGGACCCGCGAAGATCATCGCGATGTGCAACCAGAAGGGCGGCGTCGGCAAGACCACGTCGACCATCAACCTGGGTGCCGCGCTCGCGGAGTACGGACGACGGGTGCTGCTCGTCGACTTCGACCCGCAGGGAGCGCTGTCGGTCGGCCTCGGCGTGAACCCGATGGAGCTCGACCTCACCGTCTACAACCTGCTCATGGAGCGGGGCATGTCGGCGGACGAGGTCCTCCTCAAGACCGCCGTGCCCAACATGGACCTGCTGCCGAGCAACATCGACCTCTCGGCCGCCGAAGTCCAGCTGGTCAGCGAGGTCGCGCGCGAGTCCACGCTCCAGCGCGCCCTGAAGCCGCTGATGAACGACTACGACTACATCGTGATCGACTGTCAGCCCTCGCTCGGCCTGCTGACCGTGAACGCCCTGACGGCGGCTCACAAGGTCATCGTGCCGCTGGAATGCGAGTTCTTCGCCCTCCGCGGAGTCGCGCTGCTGACCGAGACCATCGAGAAGGTCCAGGAGCGGCTCAACCCCGAGCTGGAGCTCGACGGCATCCTCGCCACGATGTACGACTCGCGGACCGTGCACAGCCGCGAGGTCCTCGCGCGCGTCGTCGAGGCGTTCGACGACCACGTGTACCACACGGTCATCGGGCGGACCGTGCGCTTCCCGGAGACCACGGTCGCCGGCGAGCCCATCACCACCTACGCGTCCAACTCCGTGGGCGCCGCCGCCTACCGCCAGCTCGCCAGGGAGGTGCTCGCCCGGTGTCACGCCGAGTGAGTCTGCCCGGCGCCGACGAACTCTTCCGTACGACCGGGGGGACGGCGCTCCAGTCGTCCTCACCCCGCCGGGCCGTCCCGGCCCCGGCGGGCGAGAGCGACCCGGCGGCTGCCGAGGGCTCCGCGGAGCACGCGGCGGCCGACTCCGAGGCGTCGGAACCACGGGTCCGGACGGCGGAGCCGGAGGGCGGCGCTCCCAAGGCCGCGCCGGCCGCGGCGGTCCCCGCCCCGGCGGCCGCGTCCAGGCGGCGCGGCGGCCGTACCCCGAACCGGCGGCCCAGCGGCCGCGAGCGCCACGACGAGAAGATCACGGTCTACGTCTCCGCCGAGGAGCTGATGGACCTGGAGCACGCCCGGCTGGTGCTCCGCGGCGAGCACGGTCTCGCCGTCGACCGGGGCAGGATCGTCCGGGAGGCCGTCGCGGTCGTCCTGGCGGACCTGGAGTCCCGGGGCGACGCGAGCATCCTCGTGCGCCGCCTGCGCGGCCGCTGACGGTAGCCTGCGGGCTGCCGCGCCTCCCGCTCTCCCTGGACCACCATGCACCACACCCCTGACGAAACGTCCCGCCCACCGCGCCGCCGCCTCCTGGGCCGCGGCCCGGGCGAGCCGGAGCCCGCACCGGCGGAGTCCGCACCGGCGGAGCCCGTGGGGGAGCGGGTACGGGCGGAGGAGCCGCGCCCCGCGCCGCTTGTGGCGGAGCCCGTGCCGACCGCGCCCGTCGTCGTGGCGGAGCCCGCGGATTCCGGGCCTGCCGTGCCCGCCCTGCCTGCCGAGCCCGCTCTGCCCGCCGAGGGCGCCGAGGGCGGTACCGGCGGGGAGGGGCCCGGCGAGGCCGGGGACGGGCGGTTCACCGTGCGCCTGGCGAACTTCGAGGGGCCCTTCGACCTGCTCCTCCAGCTGATCACCAAGCACAAGCTGGACGTCACCGAGGTGGCCCTGTCGCAGGTGACCGACGAGTTCATGGCGCACCTGCGTGCCCTGGGCCCCGACGGAGACCTCGACCAGACCACCGAGTTCCTCGTCGTCGCCGCCACCCTGCTCGACCTCAAGGCGGCCCGGCTGCTGCCCGCCGCCGAGGTGGAGGACGAGGCCGACCTGGCGCTCCTGGAGGCCCGCGACCTGTTGTTCGCCCGGCTGCTCCAGTACCGGGCGTACAAGCGCATCGCGGCGATCTTCGAGGAGCGCTGGGAGACCGAGGGCCGGCGCCATCCCCGTACCGTCGGGCTCGAACCGCACCACGCCGAGCTGCTGCCCGAGGTGGTCATCTCGATCGGCGCCGAGGGGTTCGCGAAGCTGGCGGTCAAGGCCATGGCGCCCAAGGCCGAGCCGCAGGTGTACGTCGACCACATCCACGCCCCGCTGGTCAGCGTGCGCGAGCAGGCCGCCGTCGTCGTGGCCCTGCTGCGCGAGCGCGGGACGGCGGTGTTCCGCGAGCTGATCGAGGACGCGGGCGACACCCTCACCGTCGTCGCCCGCTTCCTCGCGCTCCTGGAGCTCTACCGCGAGAAGGCCGTCGCCCTGGAGCAGGAGACCGCCCTCGGCGACCTCACGGTCTCCTGGACGGGCGGCGCGAGCGACCCGTCCGGGGCCGTGACCGACGAATTCGACCAGGAGGCCACCGCGTGAGCGACCTCAAGCCCGCCCTCGAAGCCGTCCTGATGGTCGTCGACGAGCCCGCCACCGAGGCCCACCTCGCCAAGGTCCTGGAGCGCACCCCGCGCGAGGTGGCCGACGCCCTGCACGCGCTGGCCGACGAGTACACCGTCCAGGGCCGCGGCTTCGAGCTGCGGCGGGTGGCCGGCGGCTGGCGCTTCTACTCCCGCCCCGCCCACGCCGCCGCCGTCGAGGCGTTCGTCCTGGACGGGCAGCAGGCCCGGCTCACCCAGGCGGCCCTGGAGACCCTGGCGGTCGTCGCGTACCGCCAGCCGGTCAGCCGTTCCCGGGTCTCCGCGGTCCGCGGGGTCAACTGCGACGGCGTGATGCGGACCCTCCTCCAGCGGGGTCTGGTGGAGGAGGCGGGCGCGGAACCCGAAACAGGTGCGATCCTGTACAGGACGACGAACCACTTCCTGGAGCGGATGGGCCTGCGCGGCCTGGACGAGCTCCCCGAGCTCGCGCCCTTCCTCCCCGAGGCGGAGGCGGTCGAGCCGGACTCGCTGGAAGGCGTTCCGACGTTCGATCCGGATGCACCGGATCGTGAGGACGACGACAAGACGGAAGTTTGATGCGAAGCAGCAGCGGCAGGAACAGCAGCGGAAACAACGGCGGGAGCCGTGGTGGCAACAGCGGCGGCCGCGGCGGCAGCAGCGGCGGCGGCCGTGGTGGCAGCGGCTCCGGTGGGGGCGGCGGCTACCGCGGCTCCGGCGGCAGCGGCTCCGGCGGCGGTGGCTACCGCGGCGGATCCGGTGGCAGCGGTGGCGGCGGCGGCTACCGCGGCGGCTCGGGCGGTTCGGGCGGCAGCGGTGGCGGTGGCTACCGCGGTGGCTCGGGCGGCTCCGGTGGCGGCGGCGGTTACCGCGGCGGCTCCGGCGGCTCCGGCGGTTCGGGCGGCTCCGGTGGCGGCGGTTACCGGGGCGGCGGCGGTGGCCGTGACGACCAGCGCCAGAGCAACCCGCGTCGGCCCCGCCCCGAGGAGCGCACCTACGACGTGAGCGGCCCCTCCGAGGCCCCGAAGAAGGGTCGCGGCTCCGCGGCCCGCGGCGGCGCCAAGGGCGGCCCCAAGGCGCCCCAGGGCGGTACGCCGCCCCGTCGCGGCCCGCACGGCCAGCGCCAGGCCCCGGCCCGCTCGCGCGAGCTCGACGCCAAGATCGAGCAGCGCAACCGTGAGCGGTACGAGGGTCGGCCGGAGATCAAGACCCCGAAGACCTTCCCCGGCGCCGAGCAGGAGGGCGAGCGGCTGCAGAAGGTCCTCGCCCGGGCCGGAATGGGCTCGCGGCGCGCCTGTGAGGAGCTCATCGAGCAGGCCCGCGTCGAGGTCAACGGCGAGATCGTGCTGGAGCAGGGCAAGCGCGTCGACCCGGAGAAGGACGAGATCAAGGTGGACGGCCTGACCGTCGCCACCCAGTCGCACCTCTTCTTCGCGCTGAACAAGCCGGCCGGCGTCGTCTCCACCATGGAGGACCCGGACGGCCGCCAGTGCCTCGGCGACTACGTCAACAACCGCGAGACCCGGCTGTTCCACGTCGGCCGGCTCGACACGGAGACCGAGGGCATCATCCTCCTCACCAACCACGGTGAGCTGGCCCACCGCCTCACGCACCCGAAGTACGGCGTGAAGAAGACCTACCTGGCCGCCATCACCGGCCCGCTGCCCCGCGAGGTCGGCAAGCGGCTCAAGGACGGCATCCAGCTGGAGGACGGCTACGCCCGCGCCGACCACTTCCGCGTGGTGGAGCAGACCGGCAAGAACTACCTGGTCGAGGTCACCCTGCACGAGGGCCGCAAGCACATCGTGCGCCGGATGCTGGCCGAGGCCGGCTTCCCGGTCGAGAAGCTGGTCCGCACCGCCTTCGGACCGATCGCCCTGGGCGACCAGAAGTCGGGCTGGCTGCGCCGCCTCACCAACACCGAGGTCGGCATGCTGATGAAGGAAGTCGGCATGTAAGGCCCCACGGCCCCGTCGCACGGAGAAGCCCGTGACCGCCTCCGCGGTCACGGGCTTCTCCGTGTCTTGGCACGGAATCGGGCTTGTGGCCGAGCTCCGTCCACCTTTATAGTCAAGATGACTCTTAAGGAGGCGGGCGTGAGCCTCGCGAACATCCTCGAACCCCTGCAGCGGCCCCTGCTGACCGTCCTGGACACCCCGGTCAGCTGGACCGAGGTCCTGGGCTTCGGCAGCGGAGCCCTGTGCGTCTGGCTCGTCGCCCGCCAGCACGTGGCCAACTGGCCCATCGGCATCGCCAACAACCTCTTCTTCGTCCTGCTCTTCGCACAGGCCGGGCTCTACGCCGACGCCGGCCTCCAGATCGTCTTCATCACCCTCGCCGCGTACGGCTGGTGGACCTGGACCCACGGGGGTGGACCAGGCTCCGACGACCTCCCGGTGCGCCGCACCACGCGCACCGAGTGGACGTGGCTGATCGCGGCGGGGGTGGTGGGGACCCTCGCCCTCACCCTCCTGCTCGACCGCGTCACCGACTCGACGGTCCCGTTCTGGGACGCCCTCACGACCGCGCTCTCCCTGGCGGCGACCTACGGCCAGTGCCGCAAGCTGGTCGAGTCCTGGTGGCTCTGGATCGCGGCCGACGTCGTCTACGTACCGCTCTACGCCTACAAGGAGCTGTACCTGACCTCCCTGCTGTACGTCGGCTTCATGACCCTCTGCGTCCTCGGCCTGCGCGGCTGGAGCAGGGACCTGGCCGGCTCGCGGCGCCCGGTGGCGGAGGCGACGGCGTGAAGCGCTACGGCCACGGCCTCGTCCTCGGCAAGTTCTATCCGCCGCACACCGGCCACCACCACCTCGTCCGCACCGCCCGCGACCGCTGCGAGCGCCTCACCGTCCTCGTCTGCGCCTCCTCCGTCGAGAGCATCCCGCTGGAGGAGCGCGTCGCCTGGATGCGCGAGATCCACCCCGACGTCCTCGTCGTCGGCGCCGTCGACGACACCCCCGTCGACCTCCACGACCCCGACGTCTGGGCCGCCCACATGGCCGTCTTCCGCGCCGCCGTGCCCGAACGCGTCGACGCCGTCTTCACCTCCGAGCCGTACGGGGAGGAGCTCGGCCGCCGCTTCGGCGCCGAGTCCGTCCTCGTCGACCAGGAGCGCACCCGCTTCCCCGTCTCCGGCACCGCCGTCCGCGCCGACCCCGCCGGCTCCTGGGACTTCCTGGAACCGCCGGTCCGCGCCGCGCTCACCCGCCGGATCGTCGTCCTCGGCGCCGAGTCCACCGGCACCACCACCATGGCCCTGGCCCTCGCCGACCACTACCGGCGGCGCGGCGGCGTCTGGGCCCGCACGCGGTACGTACCGGAGTACGGGCGGGAGTACAGCGAACTCAAGCTCGCCGAACTCCGCGCCGAACGCCCCGGCGCCACCTGGCCCGACGTCACCTTCCGCTCCTCCGACTTCCCCGTCATCGCCCAGCGCCAGGCCGAACTGGAGGAGGAGGCCGCCCGGGACGGCTCACCCGTCCTCTTCTGCGACACCGACGCCTTCGCCACCACCATCTGGCACGAGCGGTACATGGGCACCGCCAGCCCCGGCACCGGCGAGATCGCCGCCCGGGGCCGACAGCACCTGTGGCTGCTCACCGACCACCGGGGCGTCGACTTCGAGGACGACGGGCTGCGCGACGGGGAGCACCTGCGGCCCTGGATGACCGCCCGCTTCCTCACCCAGCTCGCCCACACCGGACGCCGCACCGCCGTCCTCACCGGCCCCCACGAGGAGCGGCTCGCGGCGGCGGTCGCCGCCGTCGACGGCCTCCTCGCCGAGGGCAGCCTCCTCGCCGACCCCCTGCCGGAGCGCCGATGAACCGTCCCGAGACGCCCGAGACCCCCGCGGCGCCCGAGACCCCCGAAGGCCGGCCGATCCCCGAGGGTCACGCGGGCCACGCGGGCCACGAGGACCGCGAGAGCCCCGAGGGGTACGACCCGCACGCCTTCGAGCCGTTCGCCGTCACCGTCGACCTCGCCGTCCTCACCCTCCGCGAGGAGCGGCTCCACGTCCTGCTGGTCGAGCGCGGCGCCTCGCCGTACAGCGGCTCCTGGGCCCTGCCCGGCGGCTTCGTCCTGCCGCGCGAGTCCGCCGAGTCCGCCGCCCGGCGCGAACTCGCCGAGGAGACCGGCCTCTCCGACACCACGGTCGCCGGCCTCCACCTCGAACAGCTCCGCACCTACAGCGACCCGGACCGCGATCCGAGGATGCGGGTGGTCTCGGTCGCCTTCACCGCGCTCGTCCCGGACCCCCCGGAACCGCGCGGCGGCGGAGACGCGGCGCAGGCCCGGTGGGTGCCCTACGGGACCCACGGCCCCCTCGCCTTCGACCACGACCGGATCCTCGCCGACGCCCACGAACGGGTCGGCGCCAAACTGGAGTACACCTGCCTCGCCACCGCCTTCTGCCCGCGGGAGTTCACCCTCGGCGAGCTCCGGCAGGTCTACGAGACGGTCTGGGGCATCGAACTCGACCGCCCCAACTTCCGGCGCAAGGTCCTCGCCACACCCGGCTTCGTCCAGGCCGTGGAAGGACCGCCGCGCCTCACCGGCGGACGGGGGAAACCGGCCGCCCTCTACCGGGCGGGGGACGCCACCACCCTCCACCCGCCCCTCCTGCGACCGGAAGGACGATCCACGTGAACCCCGCACGCACCGCGACCAAGCAGGCCGCGACCGGCTCCCTGATCGGGCTGGCGCTCGGCGACGCGCTGGGCTTCCCGACCGAGTTCAACGACGTGCCGTCGATCCTCGCCAAGGTCGGACCCTGGCGGGAGATGGCGCTGCCCGTCAGGAACCACACGGCGTACGTCACCGACGACACCCAGATGGCCCTCGCCTTCGCCCGGGGCATCCGCACGGCCATGGACCGGGAAGTGCTCTCCCCGCACGCGCTCGCCGGGCCCGTCCGCGCCGAGTTCGTCGACTGGTACCACTCCCCGGAGAACAACCGGGCCCCCGGCAACACCTGTCTGACGGCCTGCGCGCTCCTCGACGGCGACCGGCCCTGGCAGGACGCCAGCCGGATCGGCTCCAAGGGCTGCGGCGCCAACATGCGGGTCACCCCCATCGGGCTCGTCCCCGGGCTGAGCGAGGAGCAGCGGGCCGGAGCCGCGCAGCTCCAGGCGGCCCTGACCCACGGTCACCCCACCGCGCTCGCCGCCTCCGACCTCACCGCCCGCGCCGTGTACCTGCTCGCCCAGGGCGTCGACCCGACCGGGCTCGTCGGCCAGCTGCGCTCGTACGCGTACGAGAACCGCTCGCGCTACCACGAGCACTGGCTGGGCGACCTCTGGACCCGCTCCCAGGACCCGTCCGCCCGCCACTTCGTCGAGCGCGGCTGGGACGAGTGCCTGGCTGTCCTGGAGCGCCTGGACGCCGTCCAGCGCACGGCCGACCCGGAGCTCGACCCCTGCGAGTACACCGGAGACGGCTGGATCGCCGAGGAGGCCCTCGCGACCGGGCTGCTCTGCTTCCTGCTCTTCCCCGAGCAGCCCCTCACCGCGCTGCGTCGCGCCGCCTGCACCCGGGGCGACTCGGACTCGATCGCCGCCCTGGCGGGCGCCTTCGCGGGCGCGCACCTCGGCGCGGACGCGTGGCCGAAGGAGTGGGCGGAGCAGGTCGAGTACCGGAGCGACCTGCTGACCTTCGGCGCCCTCTGGGACGCTTGACCCATGACGCTCACCCTGGACCTGGACCTCTCGGCCGTCGTCGCCGAACAGCCCGACCCGCTGCTCTTCGCGACGGTCTCCGGCGCGCACCTCTACGGCTTCCCGTCCCGTGACTCGGACGTGGACCTGCGGGGTGCGCACCTGCTGCCGGCGGAGGCGCTGATCGGGCTCCGCGAGCCGGAGGAGACGCGGTCCCGGATGTGGGACCGCGACGGCGTCGAGATGGACCTCGTCACCCACGACCTGCGGAAGTTCGCGCGGCTGATGCTGCGGCGCAACGGCTACGTCCTGGAGCAGCTCACCTCCCCGCTCGTGGCCCACACGACGGAGACCCACGCGGAGCTGGTCTCGCTGGTGCCCGGGGTGCTCACCCGCCACCACGCCCACCACTACCGGGGCTTCGCGGGGACGCAGTGGAGGCTCTTCCAGAGCAGCGGCGAGCTCAAGCCGCTGCTGTACACCTACCGCGCGCTGCTCACCGGCATCCACCTGATGCGGTCGGCGGAGGTCCAGGCCCATCTGCCGACCCTCGTCGGGGAAGTGCCCGAGGCGCCCGCCCGGCTGCCCGGCCTCGTCGCGGCGAAGGCCGACGCCGAGCACGGGCACGCGGAGGTCGCCGTCGAGGACGTACGAGCCGAGACGGAGGCCCTGCACGCGGTCCTGGACGAGGCCCAGGCCGCGTCGCGGCTGCCGGAGGCCGCGGACGGCGCCCACGACGCGCTCCACGACCTGGTCGTACGGGCCAGGGCGGCGTCGCGCTAGACGGCGACGTTCCCGGCGTCGAGGGCCGACGCCCGGCGTGCGCGGACCAGGAAGTCCTGGACGCGGGCGACGTCGGGGGCGTCGGGGAGCGGCGTGGTGTCGTGGGCGCGGTCGGCCTCGTCCTGGAGCCGGTTCATCCAGGACTCGACCTCCGACCAGGTCATCTCGCCCCGCTTCACCGACAGGAGGCGGTCGCGCTCCTCGCCGACGTCGATGCGGAGCTCGCCGGTGCGCAGCAGGTCGCGGCAGCTGGTGAGCAGCCGGAGCAGGTGCATGGCGTGCTTCCAGCGCGGGTGGCCGTACTGGCGGACGTCGGCGTCGAGCTTGCGGCGCTGCCCGCCCGCGTACCGGACGAAGGTCTGGTGCGCCCGCCGGGAGAGGAAGGCGGCGCGGAGCGAGAGCAGCTCGCGGCCGACGTCGTCGACGTGCTCGACGACGGGGGAGTGGAGGCACTCCAGGACGTTGGGGTTGTTGCGCAGGGCGAGTTCGCAGAACCGCTCCAGCTCCCAGCTGAACTGCTCCTCCGCCGGCCCCTCCACATGGGCCGGGGGCTTGTCGAAGTGCCAGAACAGCGGCGTCGGGGCGAGGTAGACGCCCCGGAGGTCCGTGTCGCTGTCCTCGGTCGCGAGCCCGAAGGCGCGCGAGCCCATGACACAGGAGTAGATCGTGTGGTCGCGCACCAGGTCGTCCGGAGTCATGCCGGTCAGGCTACGCGAGGGTGATCGACCCCCCGGAGACGGTGATCTGTTCGGCCGGCAGGGGGCGGGGAGCCGGCCCCGCCGCCACCGAGCCGTCGGCGACGCGGAACTTCGAGCCGTGGCAGGGACAGTCGATGGTGCCGTCCGCGACCTTGTTCACCAGACAGCCCTGATGGGTGCAGACCGCGGAGAACGCCTTGAACTCGCCGGCCGTCGGCTGGGTGACGACGACCTTCTCCTCGTCGAAGACCTTGCCCCCGCCGACCGGGATCTCCGCCGTCGTGGCCAGCGCCTCGACGCTCGCGCTCGGCTTCGTCGTCGGCGACGCCGGGGCCGATGCCGTGGTCTCGCCGGCTCCCGGAGACGACGGCGCGGCCGCCGCGGAGGACGTCTGCGTACCCCCGTCGCCGCCGTCGCCGCCACCGTCCGAGCCGCAGCCCGTCGTCGTCAGGGCCGCGGCGGCGAGAAGGACGGTACGGCGGTTCGTGGCGCGTGAAGTCATGCGGCCAGCTTGGCGCCGGGCCCCCCGCCGGGCCTCCGCAACACGCCTACGCGCGGGGGACCAGCTCCCTCGCACGGCCGTCCGCATCCCGCCGCACCTCCCTCACCGCGGTCACCGCGGCCCGCTCCACCGGGCCGTACACGTGCGGGAACAGCACGTCCCCCGACCCCTCCCAGCGGACCTCGGCGCCGAGCCGCGCCTCGTCGATCACCAGCACCAGGAGCGGACCTGGCACGTCCCGGTAGTGGGCGTCGGCGATCGCCAGGGCCGTCGCCTCGTCCGCCGAGCAGTGGACGAACCCCTCGGCGGCGAGCGACGGCGGGGCGTACGGGGCATCGGGAGAGGCGGACCAGTCGGTCAGCGGTACGACGTGCAGCAGCATCCGACCTTTGTACCCCGCCCCGCGCACCTTCCTCCGCTTCCCCGGGGTGTACGCCGAGTGGCGGAACACCCCGGTTCGGGTGACATTGACCCTGTTCCGTACCGTACGAAAGGCAGGACCATGGCGGGAAACGACCTCGGCAGTCTCCTCGGCAGCCTCCTCGGAGGCGGCGGGCAGAGCGGCGGCAGCGGCGCCGGCGGCATCCTCGGCTCCCTGATCGGCGCCCTCGCGGGCGGCAAGGGCGGCGCCGCCGGCGGCGACGGCACGAACCCGCTCGGCGGCCTCCTCGACATGCTGACCAAGTCCGGCCTCGTCGACCAGGCCCAGTCCTGGGTCGGCACCGGTGACAACCAGCCCGTCAGCGGCGCCCAGATCTCCGAGGCCCTCCCCGACGAGACGCTCCGGCAGGTCGCGACGGAAGCCGGGGTCAGCCCGCAGCAGGCCGCCGACGAGATCGCCCGGTCGCTGCCCCGAGCCGTCGACAAGCTGACCCCGAACGGCTCGCTTCCCCAGGGCGGCTCCCTGGAGGACATCATCCGGCAGCAGCAGCTCTGACCCGCCGACGGCGCCCGCACTCCGTCCCGTACGTCTCGGAGGGCGGGCGCCGCGGCGCGCCGCCCCCACCGCTGACTAGGCTGAACGGAGCACTTGACGCAGGCGAAGGAGCACGACGTGGCGGTACGAGCGGTCCGAGGAGCCGTCCAGCTCGACGCGGACGAGGCCGGACACATGCGCGAGCGGGTCGAGGAGCTGCTGACCGCCGTCCTCACCCGCAACGGGCTCACCCACGACGACCTCATCAGCATCTGGTTCACGGCCACGCCCGATCTGCACAGCGACTTCCCCGCCGCCGCGGCCCGCCACGTCGGGATCGTCGACGTGCCCCTGATCTGCGCACAGGAGCTCGACATCGAGGGGGCGATGCCGAGGGTCGTCCGGCTCCTCGCCCACGTCGAGACCGAACTGCCCAAGTCCCGGATCGCGCACGTCTACCTCGGCGCCGCGGCCGCCCTGCGCAAGGACATCGCCCAGTGAGAACAGCGCTCGTCATCGGAACCGGACTGATCGGCACCTCCGCCGCGATCGCCCTCGCGGGCCGGGGCGTCACCGTCCACCTCCGCGACCACGACCCGGCGCGCGCCAGCACGGCCGCCGCCCTCGGCGCCGGCACCGACGAGGCCCCCGAAGGCCGCGTCGACCTCGCCATCGTCGCCGTACCCCCGGCGCACGTCGCCGCCACCCTCGCCGACGCCATGGCCGCCGGGCTCGCCCGCGGCTACCTCGACGTGGCGAGCGTCAAGGGCGGGCCGAAGCGCGAGCTGGAAGGCCGCGGGCTCGACCTCACCGCGTACATCGGCACGCACCCCATGGCCGGCAAGGAGCGGTCCGGCCCGCTCGCCGCCACCCCCGACCTCTTCGAGGGCCGGCCCTGGGTCCTCACCCCCTCCCGGGACACCGACACCGAGGTCCTCAACCTCGCCCTGGAACTCGTCGCGCTCTGCCGGGCCGTCCCCGTCGTCATGGACGCCGACGCCCACGACCGCGCCGTCGCCCTCGTCTCCCACACCCCCCAACTGGTGTCCTCCATGGTCGCCGCGCGCCTGGAGGAGGCCGACGAGTCCGCCGTACGCCTCTGCGGACAGGGCATCCGGGACGTCACCCGCATCGCCGCCTCCGACCCGCGCATGTGGATCGACATCCTCTCCGCCAACCCCGGCCCCGTCGCCGACGTCCTCTCCGGCGTCGCCGCCGACCTCGACGAGACCGTCCGCGCCCTGCGCTCCCTCCAGTCCTCCGACGAGGACAAGCGCCGGGACGGTGCCGCGGGCGTCGAGGACGTCCTGCGCCGCGGGAACGCCGGGCGCGCCCGCGTCCCCGGCAAGCACGGTGCCGCCCCCACCGTCTACGAGACCGTCGCCGTCCTCATCAGCGACCAGCCCGGCGAGCTGGCCCGCATCTTCGCCGACGCCGGCCGCGCGGGGGTCAACATCGAGGACGTCCGCATCGAGCACGCGACCGGGCAGCAGGCCGGCCTCGTCCAGCTCATGGTCGAGCCCTCCGCCGCGGCCCTCCTCGGCACCGCCCTCCAAGAACGAGGCTGGTCCCTCCGCACGACCTGACCCCCTATGCGAGCCTGCGCTCCGCCGACGCCGGTGCCGCTTCGTTGTGGGCAATCGTTCCGCTGGGGCGGAACGGGTGGGCACAACGGACGGCGCCCTTTGCCGGGCCTAGGCTTCCGTGCCCCGGGCCCGCACCCGTTGCGCGTCGCCCTGACGGTGCGGGTCCAGGCACAAGGGGCGGAGGCGCGGCCGAGCGCGCCGTCCCGTGTGCCCACCCGTCCCGCCCCAGCGGGACGATTGCCCACACGAGGGGGCCGCCCCCGGCTCATGGCGACGCTCCGCGCGCCGGGTGGCCCGGCCCCGTGGGTGCGCCGGCCCGTGCGCCGGCCGAGGTGGGCCCAGGCGCGGCCGCCCCGCAGGGGACGTGGTCCAGGGGCGGGGGCGCGAGCCCGGGCGGGGCCCGCCGAGGCCGTGGGCGGGTGCGGGGCCGTGGGGGGTCCGGGGCGCGGGGGCGGAGGGGGTCGGGGACTCGGTAACCTTGTAGAGGTGCCCGCATCCCGCAGGGCCCCGCCACTCACCCCCAGGAAGGTGTTCCCACCGTGGAATCCGTGATCGTCGCCATCGACGGGCCCTCCGGCACGGGCAAGTCGAGCACCTCGAAGGCGGTCGCCGCCAAGCTGGGGCTGAGCTACCTGGACACCGGTGCGCAGTACCGGGCGATCACGTGGTGGATGATCAGCAACGGCGTGGACACGCAGGACGCGGAGGCCGTGGCGAACGCCGCGTCGAAGCCGGTGATCGTCTCCGGGACGGACCCGTCGCGTCCGACGATCACGGTCGACGGCGCGGACGCCGCCGTGGCGATCCGTACCGAGGAGGTCACCTCGAAGGTCAGCGCCGTGAGCGCCGTGCCCGAGGTGCGGTCGCTGATCACGGAGCTGCAGCGGACCATCGCGAGGAGCGCCGAGCTGGGCATCGTCGTCGAGGGCCGGGACATCGGGACCACGGTGCTGCCGGACGCGGACCTGAAGATCTTCCTCACGGCCTCGCCCGAGGCCCGCGCCGCGCGCCGCTCCGGAGAGCTCAAGGGCGTCGACGTGCACGCGACGAGGGAGGCCCTGATCAAGCGGGACGCGGCCGACTCCAGCCGCAAGACGTCTCCGCTCGCCAAGGCCGGGGACGCCGTCGAGGTGGACACCTCCGACCTGACCCTCGACCAGGTCATCGAGTGCGTGGTCACCCTGGTGGACGAGAAGAGGGCGGCCGCCAAGTGACCCTGCCCTCCGGCAAGGGCGCCGCCGTCGGCCGCCGTATCGGCATCGGGCTGATGTACGGCTTCTGGAGACCGCGCGTCCTCGGCGCCTGGCGGGTGCCCGCCTCCGGCCCCGTCATCCTCGCCGTCAACCACGCGCACAACATCGACGGCCCCATGCTCATGGGCACCGCCCCGCGTCCCGTGCACTTCCTGATCAAGAAGGAGGCGTTCGTCGGCCCGCTCGGCAGCTTCCTGGAGGGCATCGGGCAGGTGAAGGTGGACCGCGACAGCACGGACCGCACCGCGATAGGAAACGCCCTGGGCGTCCTGGAGCAGGGCGGCGTCCTCGGGATCTTCCCCGAGGGCACCCGGGGCGACGGCGACTTCGCCTCGCTGCGCGCCGGCCTCGCCTACTTCGCCGTCCGCAGCGGGGCGCCGATCGTCCCGGTCGCCGTCCTGGGAAGCACCGAGCGCCGGGGACGGTTGGTCAAGGCACTGCCTCCGTTGCGCGGCCGGGTCGACGTCGTCTTCGGCGACGCCTTCGACGCGGGCGACGGCTCCGGCCGGCGCACCCGCAAGGCGCTGGACGAGGCCACCGTACGGATCCAGGGACAGCTCACCGCTCACCTGGAAAACGCCAGGCGCCTCACCGGGCGCTGAGCGAGACTTTCAGTAGTGGGCCCCGCCGCCGGGGTACCCACCGACCACGAATGATCAAGGAACGGACTTCATGAACGACCAGCACGACCACGGGGCACTTGGCGACGCCGAGTACGCGGAGTTCATGGAGCTCGCCGCGGAAGAGGGCTTCGACGTCGACGAGGTCGAGGGCGCGATCGAGGAGGCCGGGCACGGCCCGCTCCCCGTCCTCGCCGTCGTCGGCCGCCCGAACGTCGGCAAGTCGACCCTGGTGAACCGCATCATCGGCCGCCGCGAGGCCGTCGTCGAGGACAAGCCGGGCGTCACCCGTGACCGCGTCACCTACGAGGCCGAGTGGGCCGGGCGCCGCTTCAAGGTCGTCGACACCGGCGGCTGGGAGCAGGACGTCCTCGGCATCGACGCCTCCGTCGCCGCTCAGGCGGAGTACGCCATCGAGGCCGCCGACGCCTGCCTCTTCGTGGTGGACGCCACCGTCGGCGCCACCGACACCGACGAGGCCGTCGTCAAGCTGCTCCGCCGCGCCGGCAAGCCCGTCGTGCTGGCCGCCAACAAGGTCGACGGCCAGTCCGGCGAGGCCGACGCCGCGATGCTGTGGTCCCTGGGTCTCGGCGAGCCGTTCCCCGTCTCCTCCCTGCACGGCCGCGGCACCGGCGACCTCCTCGACGAGGTCCTGCGCAAGCTGCCGGAGGCCCCGGAGCAGCGCTTCGGCAACGCCGTCGGCGGCCCGCGCCGGATCGCCCTCATCGGCCGCCCGAACGTCGGCAAGTCCTCCCTCCTGAACAAGGTGGCCGGCGAGGACCGCGTCGTCGTCAACGAGCTGGCCGGCACCACCCGCGACCCGGTCGACGAGCTGATCGAGCTCGGCGGCGTGACGTGGAAGTTCGTCGACACCGCCGGCATCCGCAAGAAGGTCCACCTCCAGGCGGGCGCGGACTACTACGCCTCCCTGCGGACCGCCGCGGCCATCGAGAAGGCGGAGGTGGCCGTCATCCTGATCGACACCACCGACAACATCTCGGTCCAGGACCAGCGGATCATCACGACGGCCGTCGAGTCGGGCCGCGCCATCGTCATCGCCTACAACAAGTGGGACGAGCTCGACGAGGAGCGCCGCTACTACCTCGAGCGCGAGATCGAGACCGAGATGCAGCAGGTCGCCTGGGCGCCCCGCGTCAACGTCTCCGCCAAGACCGGCCGCCACATGGAGAAGCTGGTCCCGGCCATCGAGACCGCCATCGCCGGCTGGGAGACCCGTGTCCCCACCGGCCGGCTGAACGCCTTCCTCGGCGAGATCGTCGCGGCCCACCCGCACCCGGTCCGCGGCGGCAAGCAGCCCCGCATCCTCTTCGGCACGCAGGCCGGCACCAAGCCGCCCCGCTTCGTCCTCTTCGCCTCGGGCTTCCTGGAGGCGGGTTACCGCCGCTTCATCGAGCGCCGTCTGCGCGAGGAGTTCGGCTTCGAGGGCACCCCGATCCACATCTCGGTGCGCGTCCGCGAGAAGCGCAGCCGCAAGAAGTAGCACCCGCACGCGGGAACGGCCGAGGGCCGGGGCTTGGTCGCCCCGGCCCTCGGCCGTTCCCCCGTCCCGGCCCCCTACAGCCCCCTGCGGGGGCCGGGCGGCAGCGCCGCCTGCGCCGGCGGATAGGGCTGCGGAAGCTGCGCCGACCAGGCCGTCGGATGCGCCGCCGCGTGCCGGTGGCCCTGCCCGTGTCCGTACCCGCCCGCGGCCGTGCCGAAGGCCCGGAAGGTCAGCTCCTCCTCGCCGCTGCGATCACCCGGCAGCGTGCGGAACGACCTGCGGAACTCCGAGTACAGGGCGTCGTAGATCGGCGTGGGCGAACCGCCCGCCGCGACGTCCTGCGCGGGGCGCATGGCCGGGATCTGACTCGGATACGGCTGGAGGAAGGGGTCGTATGCGTGCACGTACGTGCCAACGACCCTGCCGCCCGTCGGATGCGGGCGGCTCTCCGAAAGAGGAGCCCGCCGGGGGCGCGGCACGGTCGGGCCGCCGGCGGACGCCTGGTCCTTCGGTGTCGCCGGGACCCGCGCCCGCCCTATGGCCGGCCGGCCGTCCTCCATCAGGTGCCGGCCAGCGGCATCGCGGCGGCCACCAGACGGCCGTTCGCCGCGGCCTTCTCCAGGGCGTCGCGCAGCAGGTCCTCGCGCGGCTGCTGGCCGATCGAGCCGACCGGGGCGGCGAAGACGAGGACCGTGTGCGACTTGTTGGCCGCCGCCCGCCAGCCGTCGGTGACCTGGAGCGGCTGGTGCGCCTGCCACCACGCGGCCTGGCCGGCTCCGCCGGGGCCCGGCTGGAGCACGGAGTGCAGCTGGCCCATGGCGACCAGGACCGACCAGCCCGGCAGCACGGCGGGCCTCTCGTCGAGGTCCATCACCTGCTGGAAGCCCTGGTCGGCAAGGAGCGGCAGGAACTCGTCGACGAGGCCGTCCGATCCCGGTCGGGCGACGGGGGCGGTCGGCTCCACGACGAGCGCGGGGTGCAGCTCGCCCTGGATCAGGACGAGACCGCTGGTCACGCCGAGCACGGCCTGCTCGGGGTGGGCGGCGCTGAGCGCGTCGGCGGTGTCCGAGGCCGTGATGGAGGCGACGGCGCCCTGGAGCTGCTCCTCGGCGACCCGGACGACCTGCGACGGGATGCAGCTGGCGTGGGCGAACGCGAGGACCGCGGTCTCGTCGCCGACGAACAGGACCGTGCTGGTGCGCTCCTGGTCGGAGTCGCCCGGCGTGCGGCAGGAGGTGCAGTCGTAGCTGCCCGGGGCGTTGTCGCCGGCGAGCAGCCGGTCCGCTTCTTCGTCGCCGATCTCGGCGCGTACGTCCTCGCTGACGTCGAGCATGCGCGGCACGGGGGGCTCCCTGGACTCGGTACGGGGGGACGCCGGCCCGTTGCCGGGCGTCTCATGACGAGTTCAACGGGTCAGGATCGGCCGGGGTCACGCGTGGAAGCGAGGCAACTTGCCGGAGGCTCGTGCGGCGGGCGGCCGGCGGGGCGCGCCGGGGGCGGTGACTCCGACCGGGTGGGGTGTGAACGGTGTTCCGCGCGGCACGGGCCGGCGGCGCGGGGCGGCTGCCTAGCCTGCGTCGATGTCGAAGATCCGATTTTGGACGGCCGGTTCCCTCGTGGCGGCGTCCGCGGCCGCGCTCCTGACCCTGGCTCCGGCACCCGCCCAGGCCCGGGACGCGTCCGACGCGGTCGGGGGCCGGTCCGACGCGGTCGTCAGGGACGTGCCCGACGCGGTTCGGGAGGGCCAGGCGGCGGCCGGGGACGCGCTCCGCGAGACCTCCGCCGCGCTCCTGGAGGCGTCGGACGCACTCCGCGGGGCCGCCTCCGTGCCCGCCTACGCCTGCGCCGCCGACCAGTGGCCGTGGGGGTGCGTCGCCGAGTGCGAGTCCAGCGGGCGCTGGAACACCAACACCGGCAACGGCTTCTACGGCGGGCTCCAGTTCTGGCAGCCGACCTGGGTCGAGCACGGCGGGCTGCGGTTCGCGCCGCGGGCCGACCTGGCGACCCGGCAGCAGCAGATCACCGTCGCGCAGGAGGTGCTGCGCACCCAGGGATGGGGCGCGTGGCCCGTCTGCTCCAAGCGGTACGGCCTGAGCGGGCGGGTCCACACGGTGCAGCCCGGGGACACGCTGGCCTCGATCGCCCGGCGGTTCGCGATCAAGGGCGGCTGGCAGGCGCTGTACCAGGCGAACCGGGCCGTCATCGGGGCCGACCCGAACCGGATCGTCGTCGGCGCCATGCTGCGGATCGCCCCGCTCTGAGCCCGCGTCCCCGCGCACTCCCCTCAGGTGAACTCGACCGGCTCCCCGCTCGCCGCGCGGGAGCCGCGGCGCAGCTCGTGCACGAGCGTGCCCGGCGCGAGCCCGTCGGGCACCCGCTGCTCGGCGAGGACCACGGCCGGCCCGTCCCGTACGGCGAGCTCCGCGAGCAGCCGGTAGGTCCGGGCCGCGATCGGCGGCGCCAGGCCGAGCGACGGCTCGTCGACCAGCACCACGCGCGCGCGTGCCCGCAGGGCGCGGGTCAGCGCGAGCATCCGGCGCTCCCCGCCCGAGAGGGTGCCTGCGGTCCGGGGCAGCAGCGGCAGGAGCTCGGGGTACGGCGCGGGGTCCGCGGGCCCGGGCGTGAGGAGCGCGAGGTTCTCGGCGACCGTGAGGCCCTCGTAGACCGCCCGGAGGTCCGGTACGAGGCACAGCCCGCGGCGGGCCCTCTCGTACGCCGGCAGCCGGGTCACGTCGGCGCCCTGCCACAGCACCCGGCCCGCCGAGAGCCGGACCGTTCCCGCGAGGGCGCGCAGGGCGGTCGTCCGCCCCGCGCCGTTGCGGCCCAGGAGCACGGTGACCGTCCCGGCCGGGACGGCCAGGTCGAGGCCGTGCAGGGCCTCCAGGGGGCCGTAGCGTACGTGGGCGGCACGCAGCTCCATCTCGACGCTCATGACAGGAGCCGGCCTCCTTCCATGGTGTGCACGGTGTGGGCGATCCCCGCGACGAGGTCCGGGTCGTGCTCGACCACCAGGACCGTCAGGCCGTCCGCCGCGAGCGCCGCCAGGATGCGGGCGAGCGCTGCCGTCTCGGCGGAGTCGAGCCCGGCGGCGGGCTCGTCGAGGAGGAGGGTGTGCGGCCGGCCCGCGAGCGCGCGGGCCAGCTCCACCCGGCGCAGGGCCCCGGTGGGCAGGTCGCCCGCCGCCCGGTGCCGCACCGGGCCGTCGAGCCCCAGCAGCCGCAGGGCACGCTCCACGGCGGCGGGGTCCCCTCCGCCGTGGCCCTGCTCCTCGCCGAGGCGGACGTTCTCCTCGACGGTCAGCGACGGGAAGACGGCGAGCCGCTGGAAGGTGCGGGCGATGCCCAGCCGGGTCCGGGCGTGCGCCGGCCGCCCCGTGATGTCCGTGCCGTCGAGCGTGATGGTGCCCTGGCCGCGCCGCGGCCGCAGGGTCCCGGCGAGGCAGTCGAAGAGCGTGCTCTTCCCGGCGCCGTTGGGACCGACGAGCGCGGTGACGCGGGCGGGGGCGAGGCCGAGGGTGACGTGGTGCAGGGCGGTGGTCCCGCCGGGGTAGGTGAGGGTGAGGTCGTGCGCGCACAGGCGTGGTGGGGTCGGGCCCGCGGGGTGCCCGGCGGGCGTCGCCCGGGCGCGGGGACGGGTCCGGCCCGGTGCCCGGCGGGGGGCCGCCCCCGCCCGCGGTGGCGCTCCGGGCGGGGGGTGTCGGGGGCTCGCCCGGGGCAGCAGGGCGGTGAGCGGCGGCAGGCGGCCGGTGAGCGCGGTGAGGACGCCGACGAGGGCCGCGGCGGCGCCGGCGTGGGGGCCGGCGTCGAGGGTGACCAGGAGGGCGGCGGCGATCAGGGGGGTGAGCAGGCTGTCGGCGCCCAGGGCGAGGACGGCGGCGAACCAGAGGAGGCCGCGGACGGGGTCGTACGCCTCCGGGTCGAAGGCGCGCAGTCCCATGCCGAGGAGTCCGCCGCCGAGCGCGGCGAGGGCGGAGCCCAGGACGAAGGCGAGGAGCTTGAGGCCGCCGACGCGGACGCCCGCGGCCTCGGCTCCCGGCTCGTGGTCCCGCAGCGCGGCGAGGGCGCGGCCCGTGCGGCCCCGGCGCAGCCCGGCCACCAGGACCAGGCAGCCGGCCAGGACGACCAGCTCCAGGGCGTAGAAGGCGCGGTCGTCGGCGAAGCCCGCCGGGCGGCCGAGGGACAGTCCGGCCGTCGCGTACGGCTGGGTGAGGACGAAGCGGCTGACGGCCACCCCGACGGCCAGGGTCGCGAGCGCCAGGGCGAGGCCGTGGCGCCGGATCGCCGGCCCGCCCGTCACCAGGCCCGCCAGGGCCACCAGGGGCACCGCGAGCGCCAGCGCGGCCAGGGCCGGCACGCCGGCCGTCGCGAGCAGGGCCGTGAAGAGGGCGCCGAGGCCCGCGTACGCGGCCTGGCCGAGGGCGATCTGGCCGCCCCGGCCCGCCACCACGACGAGGGACAGCAGGATCACGGCGAGCGCGGGGACCTGGATCGCCGTGTGCAGGTCGGAGCCCGCGAAGCCGAGGGGGAGGAGCATCAGGACGCCCACCACCCCCCACAGGCCGGCCGGCGGCCGCGGGGCCGGGGAGGGGGGCGGCAGCGCGTCCCGGCCCTTGCCGCCGATGCCGGGCAGGACGAGCGCCGCCACCAGGAGCGCCACCACGAAGAGGTTCGCCCCGACGGCCTGCACGAGCGGTTCCGCCCACCCCTCGGGGTGGAGCCGGGTGAGCTGCGCCTGGGCGACCCCGATGGCGAGCGCCGCCGCCACCGCGACCGGCAGCGACCTCATCCGGGCGATCACCGCGACCGCGAGCACCTCCAGGACGAGCAGCGGCATCCCGTACGGATCGAGTCGCACGTAGGGGGCGAGCAGCACGCCGGTGAGCCCGGCCGTGAACGAGCCGAAGGCCCACCCCGCCGCCGCGACCCGGTCCGCGTCGATCCCCGACATCACGGCGAGCGGGCGGTTGTCCACCACCGCCCTCAGCTCCCGGCCGAACCGGGTCCACCGGGTCACCGCCCCGACCAGGCAGGCGAGGGCCGCCACCGCCCCGAGCTGGGCCCACGGATCGTCGCCGAGGAGGACCGGCGCGTCGTCCCGCGCCCCGGGCCCCCACAGCAGCACCGCGGCCCCGACGAGCAGGACGAAGACGCCGATGGAGGCCACCAGGGTCCGCGCGGGGTTCTGCCCCAGGACGGCGAGCGGCCGGAAGACCCCGCGGTCCAGGACGAGCCCGATGCCCGGGGCGACCACCAGGAGCGTGACGAGGGCGCCGAGCGGCAGCGGCCAGCCCCACTCGACCACCAGCTGCCGCAGGACGTACGCGCAGATCATGGCCACGGCGCCGTGGGCGAGGTTCAGCACGCCCGTGGCCCGGTGGGTGACGATCAGGCCGATGCCGGTGAGCGCGGCGGCGCTGCCGACCGCGAGGCCGGCGAGCGTCAGCTCGTACGTCAGGGAGGCCACGGCTCGCACACCGGGCAGGGGTCGAGGCCGGCGGCGCCCGCCTCCGTCGCCTCCGGCTTGCCCTCGACCAGGGGGCAGTCCGGGCGGTGGGCGAGGGTTCCGCCGGGGACGCGGAGGGGCGGGCCGTCGTCGGAGGGCGGGGGAGACTCCGGCTCGGGTCCCGGCGGTCCCGTCGGCTCCGTCTGCGGCGTGCGCACCGAGAGCAGCGCCGCCGTCCCGGTGAGCACCGCGCCCGCCACGATCAGCGCCGCCCCCGGAACCGTGCAGGAGGCCAGATAGGGCAGCTGCCGCTCGGCGAACCGCTCTCCGGAGATCCCGTACCAGCCGAGGACGCACAGCACCGCGCCGGCGGCGGCGGCCGCGAGACCGCTCCAGAGCAGGATCCGGGATGTCGGCACGGGACCTCCTCGCAGTCGATGCCACGCCCGAGTCGTCCGCTTCCTTCTTTCCTTGCACTATGCCCCGATCCGTCCCACCCTGGAAACATCAGCCCGTTCACGCGGGCATGACACGCGGTGGTGAGGCGGATGGTTGTCGAACGACCCGGCGGGCGATCCCGCCTCGTGGCCCTCGGAGCCGTCGCCGTCCTCGCCCTGGCACCCGCCCTCGCGGGCTGCTCGGACGACGGCGACTCGTCCGGCGGTACCTCGCCGACCCCGCCGCCGGGGGTGACCGAGCAGTCGCCCGGTTCCGCGGGGCCCGCCGACCCGGCCGCCGCGAAGGCGGAGATCACCAGGAACTGGACGGCCTTCTTCGACCCCGGCACCCCGACGACCGAGAAGGTCGGGCTCCTGGAGAACGGCGAGCAGCTGCGGCCGGTCCTCGCCGCCTTCGCCGCCGACAAGAACGCCGCCATGACCTCGGCGAAGGTCACCGGCGTCGAGTTCACCTCGGCCACCGACGCGAACGTCACCTACGACCTTCTGGTCGGCGGAACCCCGGCCCTGCCCGGCTCCCAGGGCACGTCGATCCTCCAGGACGGCACGTGGAAGGTGTCCGTGAAGACCCTGTGCGGCCTCGTCGAGCTGAGCGGTGTCACCGTTCCGGGCTGCTGAGACGGCCGCGGCGCTGCTCCTGGCCGTGCTGCTCGCCCTCCTGGCGGGCTGCGGCAGCCGGCTTCCGGAGCGCGCCTTCCAGACGCGGCCCACCGCCACCCCCTCCGGCGGTGAGCCGCTCAGGATCGGGATCATCACGAGTGCCACCAGCCCGGTCGGCGGCCAGGCGTTCACCGGACCGCGCGACGGCGCCCGCGCCTACTTCGACGCGCTCAACCGGAACGGCGGTCTCGACGGACGCCGCGTCGAGGTCGAGACCTGCGACGACGGCGGCAGCGGCGTCGGCAACAACGCGTGCGTGCACCGGCTGGTCGACGAGCGCAAGGTCTTCGCGCTCGTCGCCACCACCGCCCTGGACTACGCGGGCGCGCCCCTCGTCTCCCGGGCCGGCGTGCCCGACATCGGCGGGCAGCCCCTGACGCCGGCCTACGACACGTATCCGCACCTCTACGGGATCTACGGCAGCTCCGCCCCGCGCACCGGCGGGAAGCCGGGCTGGAACGGGACGCTCTACGGCGGCACCGAGGTCTACCACTGGTTCGAGAAGGAGCTGGGCGCCAGGACCGCGGCCGTCGTCTCCTACAACCAGACCGCGTCCGCCGCGTACGCCCGGCTGATCGCCGACGGACTGCGGGCCGAGGGCTACCGGGTCGTCGACGAGCAGGTCGACTTCGCCCTGCCCAACTTCCGCGCCGTCGCCGCCGATCTGCGCGACCGCAAGGTCGACCTCCTCTTCGACGCGATGGACACCCACGGGAACGTGCGGCTCTGCGAGGCGATGGAGGCGCTCGGAGTACGGGTCGCCGCCAAGGTCACCAACGTGCAGAACTGGTCCTCGTCCGTCGCCCGCGACTACGCCCGCGCCCCCGGCTGCCTGAACGCCCTGTGGGTGACGGGCGCCAGCCGCAACCACCAGGACACCGGCGATCCCGCCGTCCGCGAGTTCCGCGCGGCCATGGGGCAACGCCCGCTCTCCCAGTGGCAGTTGGAGGGATGGGCGGCCGCGATGTGGTTCACCGACGCGGCCCGCTCCTGCCTCGCCGACGGTGGCCTCACGCGCGCGTGCGTCGAGGACTTCATGAACCGTCCGCAGCCGTACACCGCGCGCGGGCTGCTGCTCCCGGTCCGCTTCGAGCACCTGGCCGCCCCGCCGGCGACCCGCTACACCTGCCTGTCCGTGGCCCGTTGGGAGAGCGGCCGGGGCTGGGTGGCGCAGGGCGAGATGACCGATAACTGCGCGACCGTCCCCCAGCTCGGCTACCGCCCGTGAGCAACTCCCGGCCCCGGCAGTACAGTCGATCGACCGATCACATGTCCGACCCGGGGGGAACCGGCAGCGCGATGCGCATTTCCTTTCTGCTTCACAACGGCTATCACTACGGCGGGACGATCCGGACCACCTTCACCCTCGCCGGGGAACTGGCGGAACGCCACGAGGTCGAGATCGTCTCGGTGTTCCGCCACCGCGACCGACCCATCCTGGACCTCCCCGCGAGGGTGACCCTGCGTCACCTCGTCGACCTGCGCGAGGACAGCCCCGGATACGACGGCGACCACCCCGACTTCCGCCGCCCGGCGCAGGTCTTCCCGCGCGGCGACGGACGCTGGAAGCAGTACAGCGCCCTCACCGACGCGCGGATCGGGGAGCACCTGCGCGGGGTCGAGGCCGACGTCCTCGTCGCCACCCGTCCCGGGCTCAACGTGCACCTCGCCCGACAGGCCCGGCGGGGGCCGGTCCTCGTCGGCCAGGAGCACCTGATACTGGACGGGCACAGCTACCGGCTGCGCCGCGACATCGCCCACGAGTACGCCCTCCTCGACGCCGTCACGACCGTGACCGAGGCCGACGCCCGCGCCTACCGCCGACTTGACCTGCCCGGCGTGCGCGTCGAGTCCGTGCCCAACAGCGTGCCCGCCTCACCGCTGCCGCCCGCCGACCCCGCGGCACGGACCGTCGTCGCGGCCGGCCGGCTGACCCGGGTCAAGCGGTACGACGTCCTCATCGACGCCTTCGCGCGGGTCGCCGCCGACCACCCGGACTGGAAGCTGCGCATCTACGGCTCCGGCGACGCGGTCCAGGACCTCCGGCGCCCGCTGGCCCGGCGCATCGAGGAACGCGGACTCGGAGGCCAGGCGTTCCTCATGGGGTCGGTGACCCCGATGGAACCCGAGTGGGCCAAGGGCTCGATCGCCGCGGTCACCTCGCAGCGCGAGTCCTTCGGCATGACGATCGTGGAGGCGATGCGCTGCGGACTTCCCGTGGTCTCCACCGACTGCCCGAACGGACCCCGCGAGATCATCGAGGACGGCGTCGACGGACGCCTCGTCCCCGTCGACGACGTCGCCGCGTTCGCCCTCGCCCTGCGGAGCCTCGTCGAGGACGAGGAGCTGCGGGCCGAGACGGCGCGCGCTGCGCTGGCCGCCTCCGAGCGCTTCGACCCCGGGCGGATCGCGGCCCGGCACGAGGCCCTCTGGACCGACCTCGTCGACCGGGGCGCCGCCCGGCGCACCCACCCCGAGGCACGCGCCCGGGTCCATCGGGCGGTGGGCCGGGTCATCGACGCGGTCTACGCCCAGAAGGCGAGAGCCGGCCGCCTCGTCCGCCGCCTCCGCTGACGGGGCGATGCGGTCTCGGCACACCCCCCGCGGTGGGCCGTCGTCCCTCAGGGCAGGGCGGGTGGGCACACGGGACGGCGCCTCCGGGCTGCTGGCAGACTCGGCGCCATGTTGGAGACCTCCGCGCGGCTGCTGCGCCTGCTCTCGCTGCTCCAGGCCCACCGCGAGTGGTCCGGCCCCGACCTCGCCGAACGGCTCGGGGTGACCTCGCGCACCGTCCGGCGCGACGTGGAGCGGCTGCGGGAGCTCGGATACCCCGTGCACGCCAGTCCCGGCACCGGCGGCGGGTACCAGCTGGGGGCCGGGGCCGAACTGCCGCCGCTGCTCCTCGACGACGAGGAGGCCGTGGCCGTCGCCGTGGGCCTGCGGGCCGCCGCCGGTCAGGGCGTCGAGGGCATCGGCGAGAGTTCGGTGCGCGCCCTGGCCAAGCTGGAGCAGGTCCTGCCGGGCCGGCTCCGGCGGCGGATCTCGGCGCTCAACGCCTTCACCGTGCCGATGCTGCGCACCCCGAAGGAGCGGGTGGACCCGGCGGTCCTGACCGAGCTGGCCAACGCCTGCCGGGACGGTGAGCGGCTCCGGTTCGCCTATCGCGACCACGCCGGCGCCACCACCCGCAGGACCGTCGAACCGCACCGCCTGGTCTGCAGCGAGCGGCGCTGGTACCTGGTCGCCTGGGATCCGGACCGGGGGGACTGGCGGACGTTCCGGGCCGACCGCATCGAGCCGACCCCGCCCCACGGCCCCCGCTTCCCGCCCCGCGAACCCCCGGCCGAGGATCTGGCCGCCTACGTCTCCCGAGGCGTGTCCGGCACGGCGTACGCGGCCGAGGCGACGGTCAGGCTGCTGGTCCCGCTCGCCGAGGCGGCCGCGGTCGTCGGGCCGATGGACGGCACCCTGGAGGCGGACGGCGAGGACCGCTGTCTGCTGCGGACGGGGGCGCACAGCCTCGACGTGCTGGTGATCCACGTGTCGCTGATGGGCTTCGCGTTCGAGGTGGTCGAACCGCCCGAGCTGACGGAGCGGATCAGGGCTCTTCGGGACCGGTTGTCCCGCGCCCTCGACCGGACCGGAGCCGGGTCGGCGGAGGGCTCGTGATCCGCATGCGTTCGTAGGCCGCGAACTCCGGGTGGTGCAGGTCGAAGGCGGGCGCCTCGGACCGGATCCGCGGCACGGCGTCGAAGTTGTGCCGCGGCGGCGGGCACGAGGTCGCCCACTCCAGCGAGCGGCCGAACCCCCACGGGTCGTCGACCTCGACCTTCGCCCCGTAGCGCCGGGTCCGCCACACGTTGTAGAGGAAGGGCAGGGTGGACACGCCGAGCAGGAAGGCGCCGATCGTGGACAGGGTGTTGAGGGCGGTGAAGCCGTCCGCGGCCAGGTAGTCGGCGTACCGCCGGGGCATGCCCTCCGCGCCCAGCCAGTGCTGCACCAGGAACGTCAGGTGGAAGCCGGTGAAGAGCGTCCAGAAGTGGATCTTCCCCAGCCGCTCGTCGAGCATCCGGCCGGTGAACTTCGGCCACCAGAAGGAGAAGCCGGCGAAGGTCGCGAAGACCACCGTCCCGAAGACCGTGTAGTGGAAGTGGGCCACGACGAAGTACGAGTCGGTCACGGCGAGGTCCATGGGAGGCGAGGCGAGGATCACCCCGGTCAGCCCGCCGAAGAGGAAGGACACCAGGAAGCCGACGGACCAGAGCATGGGGGTCTCGAAGGAGAGCGAGCCCCGCAGCATCGTCCCGGTCCAGTTGAAGAACTTCACCCCGGTCGGCACCGCGATGAGGAACGACAGCAGCGAGAAGAAGGGCAGCAGCACGGCTCCGGTCGCGAACATGTGGTGCGCCCAGACCACCACCGAGAGCCCGGTGATCGCCATGGTGGCCGCGATCAGCGTCGCGTAGCCGAAGATCGGCTTGCGGGCGAAGACCGGGATGATCTCGCTGATGATCCCGAAGAACGGCAGCGCGATGATGTAGACCTCGGGGTGGCCGAAGAACCAGAACAGGTGCTGCCACAGCAGCGCCCCGCCGTTCTCGGGCTGGAAGACCACCGAGCCCAGACGCCGGTCCGACTCCAGGACGAGCAGCGCCGCCGCGAGGACCGGGAAGGCGACGATCACCAGGACCGCGGTGAAGAGGACGTTCCAGGTGAAGATCGGCATCCGGAACATGGTCATGCCCGGCGCGCGCATCCCCACGATCGTGGCGAGGAAGTTGACCGAGGTCAGGATGGTGCCGAAGCCGGAGAGCGCCAGGCCCATGATCCACAGGTCGGCGCCCACGCCGGGGGAGCGCTCCAGGCCGTTCAGCGGCGCGTAGGCGGTCCAGCCGAAGGCGGCCGGGCCGGACGGGGTGAGCAGGGAGCCGACCACCATCAGTCCGCCGAAGAGGAACAGCCAGTACGAGAACATGTTCAGCCGCGGGAAGGCGACGTCGGGGGCGCCGATCTGGAGCGGCACCAGTTCGTTGGCGAAGCCGGCGAAGGTGGGGGTGGCGAAGAGCAGCAGCATGATCGTGCCGTGCAGGGTGAACGCCTGGTTGAACTCCTGGTTCGTGACGAGCTGGAGCCCGGGGCGGGCGAGCTCGGCGCGCATCAGCATCGCCAGGAGCCCGGCCAGGAGGAAGAAGACGAAGGAGGTGGCCAGGTAGAGGTGGCCGATCTTCTTGTGGTCGGTGGTGGTGAGCCAGTCGATCAGGACGCGGCCGTGCCGTTGCCGGGCCGATTCGACGGTCGCGGTCGCTGTCTCGGTCCCCATCGCTGCCTCCGCCTCGCGCCTCCCGGCTCCGCGTCTCCGGGCGTTCGGTCAGCGTAAGCATTCTGTAAGGGAACCGTGGGCGGCTCGCGTGCGCGTCGCCGGCGAAATTCGGGGCGGCGACGCGGGAACGGGATATCGCGGAGGCCGTGGCGAAGGCTTCCGGAGGATTACCGGAAAGTTCCGGAGGTCGATCGGAATTACCGGGGAATCGGCTGGAAACGGCCCCTACGAGTGAGGCCCGGCGTGTCAAACATATGTCGAGAACTTGTGACACAAGCGTGACCGCCGAGGGACTAACGTGAGGTTCATGTCACCCACGTCACGCACTCCCGAACCGCCCCGCGACGCTCCCGAGTCCTATCTGGGCCTCGACGCCGAAGGCGCCGAGCAGCTCGCCCGGGCGCGCGGCTGGGGCGTCGTCAGGTCCCTGCCGCCCGGCTCGATCATCACCATGGAGTACCTCTCCGGGCGCATCAACTTCGAGGTCGAGGACGGCTCCGTCACCCGCTGCTGGCTCGGCTGACGCGGTGCCGGGTCGCCCCTCCGGGCGGCGCGCACGCGGAAGGGCCCCGGCCGATGAGGCCGGGGCCCTTCCGTGTCGTGCGGGACGCGTCAGCCGCGGGTCGCCGGGGCGCGCCGGCCGCCGGCCACCCCCACGGGTTCGCGGACCGGGTCGCGGACCGGCTCCTCGGTCCCCGGCGGGCGCGGCGGGAAGAACCCCGGGCGCGGGCCCCCGGAGGCCACGGGCAGCGACGGCACCAGGCGGCGGCGGTCGCGCAGCCGCTCGCGCAGGCTGTCGCGCGCCGCGAGGATCCAGGACTCCGCCACGGCGAGGAACGGCTCGCACCAGGGCAGCGCCAGCAGGACCAGCAGTCCGGCCGCCCAGCCCAGCAGGACGTCGCTCAGCCAGTGCGTGCCCAGGTAGACGGTGGTGAGGCCGACGCCGAGCGCCACCACCGCGGAGAGCGCCGACAGGTAGCGCCGGGCCCGCGGGGTGGTCGCCAGATAGGCGAGGATGCCCCAGGTCACGACCGCGTTGGCGGTGTGACCGGAGGGGAATATGTCGCCGCCGGCGAAGAGCTCGGCCGAGCCGACCTGGGTCGCGTAGTGGGGGCCGAGCCGGCCGAGTCCGAGTTTGACCGCGCCGACCGAGACGTTCAGCAGCAGAAGGGCGGCGCCGAGACAGAGCAGCGGTCGCAGGGTGTGCTGGCGCCAGGAGCGCCAGCCCAGCCAGGCGGCCACCATGACGGCCGTGGGGCCGCGCTGGCCGAGGACGACGTAGTAGTCGAGGAAGCCGTGGATCTCGGGCCACTGCTGGTAGGGCCGGAAGAGCATGATCTTCCAGTCGAGGGTCACCAGCCAGGTCGAGAGCAGCACGGCCACGACGATGGCGAGATAGAACGCCGACGTCCCGCCGAAGAGGGCGAGACGCGTGCGGGTCATCCGCGGGACCTCTATCTTCGGCGGTTCCGGCTCCCGGTCCAGCCGGGCAAAGATGTCGGTACGCACCCAATCGACGTTACAGGGAGTGAGAAGCAGACCCGGTCGATCCGCTCCCTTCGTGATGACCATGTGATGTGGAGTAGGTCTCAGCGAGTGGTCTATTCCAGACGTCCGTCGGGAAATCACATGACCTTCCGCCCTATTGTCGAAGGGTCGATTTCGTAAGGGTGTTTGAAGGCGACGGAATTTCCTCAAACGCGCGTCCGTACGGAATTCCATGCGAAGCGCGGGGTGTCCGGAGTGGCGTACGCCACACCGCGAGCCTCGCCGAGGTGAGAGCTGCACCACGCGCTCGGGGCTTGAACTCGCGTACGCTGACGGCTCACTCGCCCGTCGATGCCGGGCCGCCCCGAGGGCATAAGCCCTGGTCGGGGCCCGCCGAGCGCGAGAGCTTCACTGGGAGGTACGTACATGTCGCGGACGAACACGGCCCAAGGACCACTCCGTGCCGCTGCCGGCAGAAGCGCCAACCGCTGGGTCGTCCTCGTCGTCCTCTGCGTCAGCCTCCTCCTGGTCGCCCTCGACGCGACCATCCTCCACGTCGCCGTCCCCTCGCTCACCGAGGACCTGCGCCCCAGCTCCACCGCGCTGCTCTGGATCGTCGACGCCTATCCGCTCATCTGCGCCTCGCTGCTGATCCTCTTCGGCACGCTCGGCGACCGCGTCGGGCGCCGGAAGGTCCTCCTCCTCGGCTACGCCCTGTTCGGCATCGCCTCGGCGATCGCCGCCCTCGCGACCGAGCCCTCGGTCCTCATCGCGGCCCGCGCGCTGCTCGGCGTCGGCGGCGCGATGATCATGCCGGCGACGCTCTCGATCCTCCGGACGGTCTTCCCCGACCGGCGCGAGCGCGCCACCGCCATCGGCATCTGGACCGCCGTCGCCGCGATCGGCGCCGCCACCGGACCCGTACTCGGCGGCTTCCTCGTCGAGCACTACTGGTGGGGCTCCGTCTTCCTCATCAACATCCCGCTGATGGCGCTCATCCTCCCGCTCGGCCGCCGGCTCCTCCCGGAGTCCCGGGGCGGCGCCGACGGCCCCTGGGACGTCCTCGGCGCCCTCATGGCCGCGGCCGGCGTCCTCGGCTGCGTCCTCGGCGTGAAGCGCGCGGGGGCCGGCGACCCGCTGCTCGCCCTCCCGACCGCCGGCCCCCTCCTCGTCGGCGCCGCGCTCCTCGTCCTCTTCGTACGCCGCCAGCGCCGGCGCCCGCACCCGCTGATCGACCTCCGGCTCTTCTCCCGGGCGGCCTTCACCACCTCCGTCGGCTGCATCGTCATCGGCATGCTGGCCCTGGTCGGCCTGGAGCTCATCGCCGTCCAGTACCTCCAGCTGGTCATCGGGCTCAGCCCGCTGGAGACCGGCCTGCGGCTGCTGCCGCTCACCTTCGCCGCCATGGCCGCCGGCGCCACCGGCTCGTACACCCTGCGCAGGATCGGGCCGCGCCGGATGGTCTGCTGGGGCTTCGTGCTCACCGCCGCCGCCGTGCTGCTGCTCACCCTGATGGGACAGCACGACCGTCCGCTGCTGCTCACGGTCGGCTTCGTCCTGCTCGGCTTCGGCCTGCAGACCACGCTCTTCTCTGCGTACGAGTCGATGCTCAGCGAGGCGCCGCCGCAGAGCGCGGGCGGCGCGGCCGCGATCGGCGAGACCTCGTACCAGCTCGGCGCCGGCATGGGCATCGCCCTGCTCGGCAGCGTGATGAACGCGGCGTACGCCCCGGGGCTCGACGGGGTGCCGGGGGTGCCCGAGGAGGCGAGCCGGGCCGCGGCGAACTCGCTCGGCGAGGCGTACCAGGTCGCCGACCGGCTCGGCGGCGCGGCCGGCGGGGCGCTGCACCAGGCGGCCCGGCACGCCTTCGTCAACGGCCTGCACGTGACCCTCTGCGTCAGCGCCGGACTGCTTCTCCTGGGCGCGCTGATGGCCCGGCGGCTGCCGCGTGTCATGGAGTGTCCGGCGGATCCCCACGGGCCGGACGCGGAGTACACCGACGTCCTCGTGCCGGAGCCGACGAAGGCGCGGACGGCGGACCCGGAGAGGGCGTCGGGCGGTGCGGGGGCCGACCGGCGCGGAGGTGCGACGGGCCTCGCCGGCGACGTGGCGTCCGCCGGTGCGACGGCCCTGGCCGGACGCGCGGCCGCGGAACGCGCCGGGATGCCGGACGCGGTGGCCGTCGAGTCGCCGGAGCGGGGCGAGCGGCCGGAGACGGCCGAGCCGCGGGTGCCCGCGACCCGGGAAGCGATCGAGCCCGCCGGCTCGGGGCGCCCGGCGCACTGACCCGGTGTCCCGGGAGTCGCCGAGCCGGGCCGGCGGACCCGGTCAGCTCTGGTTGAAGAAGCCGTCCTGGCGGCGCCGGCCCGACTCGCCGGTGACGATCTGGGTGTCGGCGGGGGTCAGCAGGAAGACCCGCGTGGCCACCCGCTCGATCGAACCGCGCAGGCCGAAGGCGAGGCCGGCGGCGAAGTCGACGACGCGCTTGGCGTCGTTCGGCTCCATCGCGGTCAGGTTCACGATCACCGGAACGCCGTCCCGGAAGAGCTCGCCGATGCCCCGGGCGTCCCGGAAGCCGTCCGGGGAGACGGTGGCGATCCGGCGGCCCCGCTCCTCGGCGGTGTCCGTGGCGACACGGACCCGGGGGTCCGTCACCCAGGCGTCGCCGCTCTCGGCACCGTCGGCGTACTCGTCGTCGTAGTAACGCTCGTCGTTGTCCTCGACGAGTCCCAGCCAGGCACTCGCCTTGCGCACCGATCCCATGGACGCCTCCTTTCAGCGCGGTCACTTGTGGTTCCGCAATCCCTATCGTCCTTCATGATGCGGATCGCGCGCCAAGTGGATAGTCGGCGCGCAGGGGATTCGTGACGGTACTGGTGCAGAACGTGAGGGCCTCTTTCTGGCGATTCGTCAGGAATCCTGCGGTATGCGGGCCCTGAAGGAGGGCCATGTAGCTGAAAATATGAAAGTCGGGCCGGAAGGGTGACGGTGGGCGCGTACGGGTGAACGGCCCGGCTCGCTACGATGCCGCGAGGCCGCGCGGCGGCACATCGCACCATCCACGGGGGAGTCACTTGTTCGGCATCGTCAGGCCCTGCGCGCACCGGCTCACCGACGGCCTGAAGGCTGAGTGGATGGCCCATCTCTGCGGCCTCTGCCTGGCGCTCCGCGCGGACCACGGACAGTTCGCCCGGGTCGTCACCAACTACGACGGACTCATCGTCTCGGTCCTGACGGAGGCTCAGACGGGCGCCGTCGAGAGCGGCCGCCGCACCGCGGGGCCCTGCCCGCTGCGCGGCATGCGGACCGCCCCGGTCGCCCAGGGCGAGGGCGCCCGGCTCGCCGCCGCCGTCTCGCTCGTCCTCGCCTCGGCGAAGGTGCGGGACCACGTCGCCGACCGGGACGGCCTGTTGGCCCGTCGGCCCGTCGCCGCGGCCGCCCGCCGGGTCGCCCGCTCCTGGGACCGGGCCGGGGCCAGGACCGGCCGCGCCCTCGGCTTCGACACCGCCGTCCTCGTCGACGCGGTCGACCGGCAGACCGGCATCGAGGCCCTCGCGGGCCCCGGCACCCCGCTGCTCGCCGTCACCGAGCCGACCGAGACCGCGACCGCGGCCGCCTTCGCGCACACCGCCGTCCTCGCCGGACGCCCCGGGAACGCGGAGCCGCTCGCGGAGGCCGGCCGCCTCTTCGGCCGGCTCGCCCACCTCCTCGACGCCGTCGAGGACCAGAGCGCCGACGCGGCGAGCGGCGCCTGGAACCCGCTCACCGCGACCGGCACCTCCCGCGAGGAGGCCCGCAGGCTCGCCGACGACGCCCTGCACGGCATACGTCTCGCCCTGAAGGACGCGGAGTTCGCCGACGGCAAGCTGGTCCACGTCCTCCTCGCCCACGAGCTCCGCACCTCCGTGGACCGCGCCTTCGGCACGACGAGCTGCTCGCACACCGGGGCGGCGCAGGGGCAGGGCGCCCCGCACGCGCACGGACCTGTGCCGGGCAACCCGTACGCCACACCGCACGGCCCGGGACCCGGCAACCCGTACGCCCCCGGCGGTCCGGCCGGCCCCGGCGGTCCGTACGCCCCCGGCCCCGGCGGTCCCGGAGGCCCCGGGGGGCCCTTCCCGCCCGGCCCCCCGAACCGGCGCGGGCTGATCGCCGGCTGCGCCCTCTGGATCGGCCTTGCCTGCACCTGCCAGATGTGCTGCGGCACCTTCGAGGACCCCTGGAGCCGCCAGCGGCGCGAGGGGCTCTGCCAGCAGTGCGACCCGGGGAGCTGCTGCGACTGCTGTGACTGCTGCAGCAACTGCTCCTCATGCTGCGAGGGCGACGGCTGCTGCTGTGACTGCGGCTGCGACTGCTGACGTGCCGTCGGGTCCCGGCGCCGCTACTTCGTCGGCGCCGGGATCTCCGGCGGGGAGATCTCCGATCGCGCGATGCCCGACGCCGTCACGCCCCACTTCCGCAGGATCCGGTCGTACGTCCCGTCGGCCTTCAGACCGTTGACCGCCGCCTGGAACGCCGGCGCGAGCGGCGTGCCCTTCTTGAAGGCGAAGCCGACGTCGAGCCGGCGGTACTCGTTGAGGAACTTCACGCCCTGCTGCTGCGTCACGGCGTACCGCACGCCGTTGATCGTGTTCATCACGACGTCGCTGCGGCCCTGCCGGAGCGACATCCAGATCGCGCCCGTCTCGCTGTAGACGTTCACCTCGTACGGCTTCCTGCCGGCCTCCGCGCACCGGCCCCTGTTCTTCTCCAGGGTCCGTTCGAAGGTGGTGCCGGCGTTCACCGCCACCTTGAGACCGCACAGCTGGGTGAGGTCGGTGACGGCCGTCAGCGCGCTGTCGGACCGGCTCGCGAACCCCTGCCCGTCGTTGATGTAGGTGACGAAGTCGATCGTCCTGCGCCGCTCCTCCGTCACGCCGAAGTTCCCGGTGCCGACGTCGTACTTGCCGCTGCCGAGCGCCGGCAGGATCGCCTCGAAGCCGACCACCTCCCGCTTGAGGCCCAGGCCGAGCGCCTTCGCCACGGCGGCCGAGAAGTCGGCGTCCACGCCCACCACGGTCGTCCCGTCGGGCAGATAGGCGGAGCTGGGCGGGGTCGCGACCGAGGCCGCGAAGGTGAGGCTGCCCCGCTGCCGCACCTCGGCCGGCAGCAGCGCGGCCGCGGCCTCGTTCTTCCGGACCGCCGCCACCACGTCCTCGGTCGGGAGCGCGCCCTTCGCCGCCCCCGGCGCCCCCGACGCGCCGGCGGGGGCCGTCGCGGGGTCGCCTCCCGTGCACGAGGTGAGGGTGAGCGTGGCGGCGGTGATCAGGGCGAACGCGACGGTGGTGCGGGCTGCGGAACTCGTGCGCGTGCTCATGGTCTCGGGTTCTCCAGGAATTTCTCGAACGGCAGCGGGCCGATCGACTCGGGATCGGCGGTCACGTCGAACAGCGGGCGGTAGCCGCTCGCCAGGTAGAGGCCCTTGGCCTCCGGCTGGCGCGGGCCGGTCGTCAGGAAGACGCGGGAGTAGCCGCGGGCGGCGGCCTCCCGTTCGAGCACCGTCAGGACGCGGCGGGCGAGCCCGCGCCTCCGGTGCGCCGAGTGCGTCCAGATCCGCTTCAGTTCGGCGGTGTGGTCGTCGTAGCGGCGGTAGGCGCCTCCCGCCACGGGCCGGCCCTGCTCCAGGAGGAGCAGGAAGGCGCCGTGGGGAGGGAGGAACTCCTCCGACGGGTAGCTGGTCAGATCGTGCGGGGAGCCGTACCGGGTCGTGTACTCGTGGGCCAGCTCCTCGAAGAGCGGACGGGCGAGCGGGTCTGCGGTCGTGGTCCGGTGCACGGACAACGCGAAGGTCATGAAGGTCCTTCAGGGCGAAGGAGGGCACAAGGGCAAGGCGAGGGGAGGGGAGGGCTCAGGCACCCACGGGGTGCCCGGATGTGAAGGCGCCGCGGAGAGGAACACGCGGGCAGGGCAGAACAGCGGGTCGGCTCAACAGGAGGAGGACCACACGCGACCGAAGTCGATGTGGGAGCGCGTGACGAGCTGCTGCGGATGCATGGCCCCAGTGGAACAGGCATCCGGTCGCGCGTCAACTACGGTGAGACGTACGGCTCACAGTGCGGACACCCTTGACAGCAGGGCGTGTTGACCGCATAGCCTCGAAGGGCGGATCGGGCTGAGGGGCCCGGATCCGCGCTCTGCGCATGTGAAGGCGCACTCCCGTGTTCGATCCGCCCCCTGGCATCGACGGAGCCTTCGCATGTCCGCGACCCTCGTCAAGACCCCCTCCACGGCCCCGCCGGCCGAACCGAACCTCCGAGTCGTCCCCACCCGCCGTGCCGGGCAGTGGGTCGCCGCGACCCTCCTCCTCGTCCTGCTCGCGCTCGGCCTCGTCTCCGTCGTGCGCAACAGGGCCTTCCAGTGGGACGTCGTCGCCCAGTACTTCACCTCCGCGTCCGTCCTGCGCGGACTGGGCCTGACGCTGTGGCTGACCGCCCTCGTGATGGCCCTCGGCTTCGTCCTCGGGACCCTGCTGGCCGTCCTCAGGCTCTCCGCCAACCCGGTTCTGCGCGCGGTCGGCTGGGGATACATCTGGTTCTTCCGGTCCACCCCGATCCTGGTCCAGCTGCTCTTCTGGTTCAACATCGGCGTGCTCTACCCGCAGATCCTCGGCGTCGACACGGTCAACCTCCTCGGCCCGGTCGCCGTCGCCGTCATCGGCCTCACCCTGCACGAGGCGGCCTACGCCGCCGAGGTCGTGCGCGGCGGCATCCTCTCCGTCGACCGCGGCCAGATCGAGGCCGCCGAGTCCCTCGGCCTCGGCCGGTGGCGCCGGCTCTCCCGGATCGTGCTGCCGCAGGCCATGCGCGCCATCGTCCCGCCGGCCGGGAACATGCTCATCGGCACCCTCAAGGGCACCTCGATCGTCTCCGTCATCGCCGTCCAGGACCTGCTCTACTCGACCCAGCTCGTCTACCACCGCACGTACGAGATCATCCCGCTGCTCCTCGTCGCCACCCTCTGGTACGTCGCCGTCACCTCGGTCCTCGGCATCGGCCAGCACTACGTCGAGCGGCACTACGCCCGCGGAACGGCCGGTGCCCGATGAGCCCCGGCCCGTCGATCGTCGTCGTGGGGGCCGGGCCGCGGGGGACCGGCTTCCTGGAGCGGCTCGCCGCCAACCTGCCCGAGCTGTACGGCGACGGCCCGCTGACCGTCCACCTCGTCGACCCGCACCCGCCGGGCCCCGGGCGGATCTGGCGCACCGGACAGTCCCCGCTGCTCTGGATGAACTCCCAGGCCGAGGACGTCACGATGTTCACCGACGAGACCGTGCGGCTGGACGGACCCGTCCGTCCCGGCCCCACACTCGCCGAATGGGCCGGCATCGAGGGCCGCACCTTCCCGACCCGCCCCCAGCAGGGCGCCTACCTGCGCTGGGTGTACGAGCGGGCCCGCGACGCGCTGCCCGCCCGTGTCACCGTCCACGAACACCGCACCACCGCGCTGCGGATCGGCGGCCCCCGCGAGGGACGCCAGCGGGTCTGGCTGGAGGGCAGCCCCGTCCCCCTCCTCGCCGACCTCGTCGTCCTCACCGTCGGCCACCTCGACGCCGAACCCGACCACGAGCAGCGGGAACTCGCCGCCTTCGCCGCCCGCCACCGGCTCGTCCACCTGCCGCCCGACTTCACCGCCGACACCGACCTCGGCGCGCTGCGCGCCGGCGAGCCCGTCCTCGTCCGGGGCCTCGGACTCGCCTTCGTGGACCTGATGGTGCTGCTCACCGAGGGCCGCGGCGGCCGGTACGAGGGCGAGGGCGACGCCCTGGTCTACGTCCCCTCGGGCCGGGAGCCGGTGCTGCACGTCGGATCGCGGCGGGGCGTCCCGTACCACTCGAAGATCGGGTACGTCCTCGACGGCGAACGGCCCCCGCTGCCGCGCTTCTTCGGCCCCGAGCAGACCGACGCCCTGCTGCGGAGGACCGCGCCCGTCGACTTCGGGCGCGACGTGTGGCCGCTCGTCGACAAGGAGCTGGGCTGGGCCCACTACCACCGGCTCTTCTCCACCCACCCCGAGCGGACCTCGCTGGCCTGGAGCGACTTCGAAAAGGCGTACGAGCAGGCCCCGCCGGGCGGTGCCGAACTGGCCGCGGTCGTCGCCGCAGCCGTCCCCGACCCCGCCGACCGGCTCGACCTCGACGCCCTCGACCACCCCTTGGACGGCATCCGCTTCGCCTCCGGAGAGGCGCTCCAGCACGGACTGCGCGACTACATCGGCGAGGACCTGAACCGCCGCCACGACCCCGCGCACAGCCCCGACGCCGCCGTCTTCGCCGGACTGCTCTCCGTCTACGGCCAGCTCCTGCGGCTCGGGCAGCACGTGGACCTCGGCGGCTGGTGGCACGGCTTCTTCAGCTACCTCGCCTCCGGACCGCCCGGTCCCCGGCTGCGGCAGCTCCTCGCGCTCTCCCGGGCCGGCGTCGTCCGCTTCCTCGGCCCCCGGGTCACCGTCGAGACCGACGAGGAGCGCGGGGTCTTCCGGGCCGCGTCGACCGCCGTGCCGGGGGAGTGGACCGAGGCCCGCGCCCTGGTCGAGGCCCGGCTCCCCGACCCCACCCTTGAACTCACCGGCAGCCCGCTGCTGCGCGCGCTGTACGAGGAGGGGGCCCGGGCGACCGCGAGCGGCCTCCTCGTGGTCGACCCCGCCGACGGACGGATCGTGGAGCGCGACGGGCGCCCGCACCCGCGCCGCTTCGCCCTGGGCCCGCACACCACCGCCCGCGCCGGGGGCGCCTTCACCCGTCCCCGTACCGGCGGTGTCGCCTTCGGGCAGAACGACGTCACCGCGCGCGCCGCGCTGGTCTTCCTGCGCGACCGGGAGTGTCGCCTCCCCGCGCCGCTGAGCGCCTGATCCCGCGCTCCCCCCGCCGCCCGCCCGCCCCTTCCGAGGAACCGCCATGGCTCTCACCAGCACCGACGCCGACGTGCAGAAACCGGCTCCCACCCCCGCTCCGTCAGCAACCGAACAGCGACTCGTCGTCGTTCCCGTACGCCATCCCTGGCGCTGGGTCGCGGTCGCCGCCACCGCCGTCCTGCTCGTGCAGTTCGGCCACGGTCTGGTGACCAACCCCGGTTGGGAGTGGGACGTCTTCGCCGCCTTCTTCACCACGGAGACGATCCTCCAGGCCGTCTGGGTCACCCTCCAGCTCACCTTCTACGGCACCGCGCTCGGCTTCGCGATCGGCATCGTCCTCGCCTTCATGCGGCTGTCGGCCAGCCCGTTCCTGCGGTCGGTGGCCTTCGCCTACATCTGGGCCTTCCGCTCGATCCCGCTCATCGTGCAGCTGCTCTTCTGGTTCAACCTCGCCTATCTCTACAAGGAGCTGAGCATCGGCGTCCCCTTCGGGCCGAGCTTCCTCTCCTTCGACACGATGGGCCTGGTCGGCGAGATGGGCGCCGCGGTCCTCGGGCTCGCCCTGCACCAGGCCGCCTACGCCGCGGAGATCGTCCGGGGCGGCGTCCTCGCCGTGGACGACGGCCAGCTGGAGGCTGCGGCCGCCCTCGGCATCCCCAAGCTCCGCCAGGTCCGGCGGATCGTGCTGCCGCAGGCGATGCGCTCGATCCTGCCCAACGCCGCCAACGAGATCATCTCGCTCTTCAAGGGCACCTCGATCGTCTCCGTCATGGCGATCGGCGAACTCTTCTACCAGGTGCAGGTCGTCTACGGCCGCAACGGCCGGGTCGTGCCGCTCCTGATGGTCGCCACCGCCTGGTACGTCCTGCTCACCACCGCGCTCTCCGTCGTCCAGCACTACGTCGAACGCCACTACGCGAAGGGGAGCGTCCGATGAGCTCCGTCACCACCGCCGAACCCGCCGCCGAGTCCGCCACCGCCAAGGTCGAGATCCGCGCCGTCCACAAGAACTTCGGCCCCCTGCACGTGCTGCGCGGCATCGACCTCGACGTGCGGGCCGGCGAGGTCACCGTCGTCCTCGGCCCTTCCGGCTCGGGCAAGTCGACGCTGCTGCGGACCATCAACCACCTGGAGAAGGTCGATGGCGGCACGGTCAGCGTCGACGGGGTCCTCGTCGGCTACCGCCGCTCCGGGAACAAGCTGTACGAGCTGCGCGAGCGCGAGATCCTCCGGCAGCGCACCCGCATCGGCTTCGTCTTCCAGAACTTCCACCTCTTCCCGCACCTCACCGTCCTGGAGAACATCGTCGAGGCGCCCGTCTCGGCCCTCAAGCGCCCCCGCAAGGAGGCCGAGGCCGCGGCCCGGAGCCTGCTCGACCGCGTCGGACTCGCCGACAAGGCGGAGGCGTACCCCAAGCAGCTCTCCGGCGGACAGCAGCAGCGGGTCGCCATCGCCCGCGCGCTCGCCCTCGAACCCGGCCTGCTGCTCTTCGACGAGCCGACCTCCGCACTTGACCCCGAGCTGGTCGGCGAGGTCCTCGACGTCATCAAGGACCTGGCCGCGTCCGGCACCACCATGATCGTCGTCACCCACGAGATCGGCTTCGCCCGCGAGGTCGCCGACACCGTGGTCTTCATGGACGAGGGCCGGATCGTCGAGCAGGGCCCGCCCGCCGAGGTCCTCGACAGCCCGCGCCACGAGCGCACCCGCGCCTTCCTCTCCAAGGTCCTCTGACCACGTTCCCTCCCGCACCTCCCTCTCATCCAAGGAGCATCGCCATGACGTCCCGCCGCACCCTCCTCACCGCCCTCGCCTCGCTCACCGCCCTCGGGGTCCTCACCGCCTGCGGTTCGGGCGACGCCGCCGTCAACGAGATCAAGCCGGAGGGCCAGAAGGACACCGGCATCAACATCGGCCCCGACCAGAAGCGCGTCCACACCGCCAAGGTCGACGCCATCGCCGGAAAGCTCCCGGAGGCCGTCCGCAAGAGAGGCACCCTCGTCCTCGGCGTCTCCGCCAAGAGCAACCCGCCGCTCGCCTTCCGCGCCACGGACGACAAGACGCTGATCGGCGTCGAGCTCGACATCGCCACCCTGGTCGCCGACACCCTCGGCCTGAAGCCCGAGTTCAACCCGGTCTCCTGGGAGAACCTCTTCGTCGGCCTGGACAGCGGCAAGTACGACGGCGTCTTCTCCAACGTCACCGTGACCGAGGAGCGCAAGGACAAGTACGACTTCGCCACCTACCGCCTCGACGACCTCGCCTTCGAGGCGAAGAAGGGGTCCGGCTGGACGGTGAAGGGCCCCGAGGACGTCTCGGGCAAGCGGATCGCGGTCGGCAGCGGCACCAACCAGGAGAAGATCCTCGTCGACTGGTCCCGGCAGAACGAGAAGGCCGGCCGCAAGGGCGTCGACATCAAGTACTACGACAACACCACCGACTACTACCTCGCCCTCCAGTCCGGCCGCATCGACGGCTACCTCGGCCCCAACCCCACCGTCGCGTACCACGTGGCCTCCGCCGGACAGACCGAGGCCGTCGGCACGTTCTCCGGTGCGGGCACCGGACTCCAGGGCAAGATCGCCGCCACCACGAAGAAGGACAGCGGTCTCGTCGCCGCCTACGCGGCCGCCATCGACCACATCGTCGAGAACGGCACCTACGCCCAGGTCCTCAAGCGGTGGGGCCTGACCGGCGAGGCCGTCCCGAAGTCGGAGATCAACCCGCCCGGCCTGCCCCGCACCAAGAACTGACCCTCCCCGCCTGCTCCGAGAGAGACCGCATGACCAGCACCCGACCGCTCCACCTCGCCGCGGAGCTCGCCCCGGGCTCCGGCCGGGCCGAGCCCGGCCCGGACACCGCCGCCCGCACGGTCGCGCTCGCCCGGCTCGCCGAGGCCGCCGCGCTCGACTTCGTGACCCATGACGACTCCTTCGCCCGGCCCGGCCTGGACGCGCTCGCCGTCCTCGCCCGGGTCGCGCCCGAGACCCGCTCGGTCGGCCTCGTCCCGACCGTGACCACCACCCACACCGAGCCCTTCCACGTCCAGGCCGCCGTCGCCACCCTCGACTGGGTCAGCCGCGGCCGGGCCGGCTGGCGGATCGAGGTCTCCCCGACCGGGGCCGAGGCCCGGCTCTTCGGCCGCCGCCCGGCACCGCCCACCACCGAGCTGTGGCAGGAGGCGGGAGAGGTCGCCGAGGTCTCCCGCAAGCTGTGGGACAGCTGGGAGGACGACGCCGAGATACGCGACGTGGTGACCGGCCGGTTCGTCGACCGCCGCAAGCTGCACCACGTGAACTTCCAGGGGGCCACCTTCTCGGTCAAGGGTCCCTCGATCGTCCCCCGGCCCCCGCAGGGCAACCCGGTGACCGTCGTCGACGCCACCCGCCCGGCCGCCCGGGACACCGCCGCCCACCACGCCGACGTGGTGCTGGTCCGCGCCTCCTCCGCGGAGGAGGCCGCGGGCCTCCGGGCCGAACTGCACCGGGCGGCCCGCGCGCACGGCCGGGACCCCGGCCGGCTGCGGGTGCTCCTCTCGCTGACCGTCGATCTCGACGCGTACGAGGGCGGGCCCGGGGCACTCGCCGAACTGATCGCCGGCTGGCACGGCGGCGGGGCGGTCGACGGCTTCCACCTCGTGCCGGCCGTGCCCGCGCGGGACCTGGAGCGGTTCACCGCGGTGACCGTGCCCCGGCTCGTGGAGCGCGGTCTCTTCCGCGTGGCCTACGCGGGAGCCGACGGCGACGGGGGAGCGGGGGCGCCGACCCTCCGCGACCACCTGGGACTCGCCCGCCCCGTCAGCCAGTACGCCACGACGGGAGCGCGCCCATGAGCACGGGCAGGGCCGGGGGCGGGAAGCGGATCCATCTCGCCGCGCACTTCCCCGGCGTCAACTCCACGACCGTCTGGGCCGATCCGCGGTCCGGTTCGCAGATCGACTTCTCCTCGTTCGAGCACCTCGCGAGGACGGCGGAGCGCGGCCTCTTCGACTTCTTCTTCCTGGCCGAGGGGCTGCGGCTGCGCGAGCACGCCGGACGCGTCCACGACCTGGACGTCGTCGGCCGGCCGGAGTCGATCACCGTCCTGAACGCGCTGGCCGCCGTCACCGACCGGCTCGGGCTGGCCGCCACGGTCAACGCCACCTTCAACGAGCCGTACGAACTGGCCCGGCGGCTGGCCTCGCTCGACCACCTCAGCGCGGGCCGGGCCGCCTGGAACGTCGTCACCTCCTCGGACGCCTTCACCGGCGAGAACTTCCGGCGCGGCGGCTACCTGGACCGGGCCGACCGGTACACGCGGGCCGCCGAGTTCCTCGCGACGGCCCGGGAGCTGTGGGACTCCTGGACGCCGGACGGCGCCCAGCTGCCCTTCTCCCACGACGGGCCGCAGTTCCGGATCGGCGGCGGCTTCACCGTCCCGCGCTCCCCGCAGGGGCATCCGGTCGTCATCCAGGCCGGTGACTCCCCCGAGGGGCGGGAGTTCGCGGCCTCGGGCGCCGACGTGGTCTTCACCCGGCACTCCACCCTGGAGGCGGGCCGGGAGTTCTACGCCGACGTCAAGGGGCGGCTCGCCCGGTACGGACGGGAGCCCGGCGACCTGAAGATCATGCCGGGGGTGACCTACGTGCTCGGCGACACCGACGCCGACGCGCAGGAGCGGGCCGCCGAGATCCGCCGGCAGCAGGTCTCCCCGCAGAACGCGATCCTCGCCCTGGAACAGATCTGGGGCCGCGACCTCTCCGGCTACGACCCCGACGGCCCCCTCCCCGACGTCGACCCCGACCCGGACTCGACGCTCGTCCAGGGCCGGGTGCGGGTGGCCGACCCCGTGGCGGTGGCCCGGAAGTGGCGGGCGCTCTCCGAGGCCAAGGGCCTGTCGATCCGGCAGACGGTCATCGAGTCCTCCGGCCGGCAGTCCTTCGTCGGCTCCCCGGCGACGGTCGCCGCCGCCCTGGAGGAGTTCGTCGTCACGGACGCCGCCGACGGCTTCATCCTCGTCCCGCACCTCACTCCGGGCGGCCTCGACGACTTCGTCGACCGGGTCGTGCCCCTGCTCCAGGAGCGGGGTGTCTTCCGTACGGAGTACTCCGGCACGACGCTGCGCTCGCACCTCGGGCTTCCCGAGCCCGTGTGGAAGGGTGGAACACCATGAGCACGGATCCACGGCAGGACTGGCAGCACTGGCACGAACAGCGGGACGCGGCGGTCTCGTCCTCGTACGGCCCGCTCTCCCTCACGGGCACCCACTGGCTCTCGGACGCGCCGGAGGGCCGCGTGCCGGGTGTCCCCGGCGTATGGCGGGAGGACGGCGACGAGGTGGCCCTGACCGCGGTCGCCGAGGACGGGCTCACCGTCGACGGCAAGCCCTTCGAGGGCACGGTCCGGCTGGGAGCCGACCACGGCCCGATCCACGAGTCCCGGGTCGAGGCGGCGGGCCGCCGCCTCGTGGTCCTGCGGCGCGAAGGGCTCTGGGCCGTACGGGACTTCGATCCCGGTTCGGAGGCGCGCCGCGCCTTCCGGGGCATCGAGGCCACCCCGTACGACGAGCGCTGGTCGGTGCCCGGCGTCTACCGCCCGTACGAGGCGCGGCGCAGCGTGCGGGTGGAGAACGCCGACGGGGTCGAACGCGGTCTGGGGCTGTCGGGGGAGCTCTCCTTCGAGCTGCACGGCGGGGAGCACGTCCTCCAGGTGGCCGTCGAGGACGACGGCACCCTCTGGGCCGTCTTCGCCGACGCCACCAGCGGCCGGGACAGCTACCGCTTCCGCTTCCTCCGGCCCGACGTCCCCGCGGCGGACGGCTCGGTGACGGTGGACTTCAACCGGGCCCTGCTGCCGCCGTGCGCCTTCGTGGACCACTTCCTCTGCCCCTTCCCGCCGCCGGGGAACACGCTCGACACCGCGGTGCCGGCCGGCGAGCGGCGGCTGAACCCCGCCTGACCAGTCCCTCGTGGGGAGGTCCTTTTGTGAATGCGTTCACAAAAGGACCTCCGGCCCCTCCTCCAAGGTCCTTCTCCCGGCTTTTTCCCAGGTCATCGGGTGTCGAATGGAGGCATCGGACCAAGGGACCCGGAAGGAGTGCCTGTCATGGAGGCCAAGGAGATGGTGGACGGACTGGTGCGGGCGGCCCTCGGGGCGCTCGACCGGTTCGAGTCCTTCGACCAGGAGCAGGTCGACCACATCGTCAAGAAGGCGTCGCTCGCCGCGCTGGGCGCGCACGGCGACCTGGCGAGGCTCGCCGTGGAGGAGACCGGCCGCGGCCTCTTCGAGGACAAGGCGGTGAAGAACCTCTTCGCCTGCGAACACGTCACCCACTCCATGGCCGGACTGAAGACGGTCGGAGTCGTCCGCCGCGACGAACCGAGCGGCATCACCGAGATCGCCGAACCCGTCGGCGTCGTCTGCGCGATGACCCCGGTCACCAACCCCACCTCGACCACGGTCTTCAAGGCCCTCATCGCCCTCAAGACCCGCAACCCGATCGTCTTCGCCTTCCACCCCTCCGCGCAGAAGTGCTCGGCCGAGGCCGCCAGGATCGTCCGCGACGCCGCCGTCGCCGCCGGCGCGCCCGAGGGGTGCGTGCAGTGGATCGAGGAGCCCTCCATGGAGGCCACCGGCCTCCTGATGCGCCACGAGGGCGTCTCCACCATCCTCGCCACCGGCGGGAACGCGATGGTCGAGGCCGCCTACTCCTGCGGCAAGCCCGCCCTCGGCGTGGGTGCCGGGAACGTCCCGGCGTACGTCACCAGGAGCGGCAGGCTCCCGCGCGCCATCCACGACATCGTGCTCTCCAAGTGCTTCGACAACGGCATGATCTGCGCCTCCGAACAGGCCGTCATCCTCGACACCGAGATCTACGAGGAGGGCATCGCCGAGTTCGAGCGGCTCGGCGCCCACGTCGTCACCGCCGCCGAGAAGACCAAGCTGGAGGAGTACGTCTTCGGCGCCACCGCCTGGTCCACCGGCTGCGCGGGCGCCCGGCTCAACGCGGACGTGGTCGGGAGGTCCGCGCACTGGATCGCCGGACAGGCGGGCTTCGAGGTCCCCGAGGACACCTCCGTCCTCCTCGCCGAATGCGCCGAGGTCGGCGAGGGCGAACCGCTCACCCGCGAGAAGCTCTCCCCGGTACTGGCCGTCCTCCGGGCCGACTCCACCGAGCACGGCCTCGAACTCTCCGCCCGCATGGTGGAGTTCCACGGCCTCGGCCACAGCGCGGCCGTCCACACCGAGGACGAGGAGCTCGCCGAGGAGTTCGGCCGGCGGGTCAAGGCGATCCGGGTCATCGTCAACGCCCCCTCCACCTTCGGCGGCATCGGCGACGTCTACAACTCCTTCCTCCCCTCGCTCACCCTCGGCTGCGGCTCGTACGGCCGCAACTCGGTCTCGGACAACGTCACCGCCGTCGACCTGCTCAACATCAAGCGGATCGGACGGCGCGCCACCAACATGCAGTGGTACAAGGTGCCGCCGAAGATCTACTTCGAGCGCAACGCCATCCGCTACCTCGGCGAGATGGAGGACGTCCACCGCGTCACGATCGTCACCGACCGGACCATGGGAGACCTCGGCTTCGTCGGCAAGGTCACCGACATCCTGAACGGACGTCCGGAGCCCGTCGCCGTCCAGGTCATCGACTCCGTCGAGCCCAATCCGGAACTCGCCACCGTCCGGGCCGGCGCCGCCGCCATGCGGGACTTCGAGCCGGACACCGTCGTCGCCCTCGGCGGCGGCTCCCCGATGGACGCGGCGAAGATCATGTGGCTGATGTACGAACGGCCCGAGGTCGAGTTCGCGGACGCCAGGGAGAAGTTCTTCGACATCCGCAAGCGCGCCTACCGCTTCCCGAAGCTCGGCGAGAAGGCGAAGCTGGTCGCGATCCCGACCACCTCGGGCACCGGCAGCGAGGTCACCCCCTTCGCGGTGATCTCCGACCCCGAGGCCGCGCAGAAGTACCCCCTCGCCGACTACGCGCTCACCCCGGACGTCGCCATCGTCGACCCGCTCCTTCCCCTGCACCTCCCGGCCACGGTCACCGCCGACTCCGGTTTCGACGCCCTGACCCACGCCACCGAGGCGTACGTCTCGGCCTACGCCAACGACTTCACCGACGGGCAGTGCCTCCAGGCGATCCGGCTGGTCTTCGAGAACCTGGAGACCTGTGTGACGCGGGGCGCGCAGGCGCCCGAGGCCCGGGAGAGGATGCACAACGCGTCCACCATCGCCGGCATGGCCTTCGCCAACGCCTTCCTCGGTCTGGTCCACGCCATGGCCCACACCCTCGGCAACACCTTCCACGTGGCCCACGGCCGCACCAACGCGCTGCTCCTCCCGCACGTGATCCGCCACAACGGCACCGTCACCCACAAGGCCGTGCCGTGGCCGAAGGCCGAGGTCTACCGGGCCCCGGAGCGGTTCCAGGAGATCGCGCGGATGCTCGGCCTGCCGGCCGCGACCCCGGCCGAGGGCGTGGAGTCCTACGCCCGCGCGGTCGAGGAGCTCCGCACCCGGTGCGGCATCCCGGCCTCGTTCCGGGAGGAGGGCGTCGACGAGGCGGCCTTCCTCGCGGCCCTTCCGCAGCAGGCGATGAACGCCTACGCCGACCAGTGCGCGCCCGCCAACCCGCGGATGCCGATGATCGGCGAGATGAAGGAACTCATGACCCGGGCCTACTACGGCGCCTAGGTTCGCCCGACGGCAGGAGGGCCCCCGCCGTCCGGCGGGGGCCCTCCTGCCGTCCGCGTGGGCCTACGGGCGGACCTCGCCGACCTCCGCGGCGATCGGGTCCTCCTTCGGGTGCCGCTTCACCGAGGACATCACCAGGGTGACGGCCGAGCCGACGATCGCCCAGACCGACAGGATCACCATGGAGGCGGTCATGTCGTTGCCCTTGAAGTACGCGATGGAGCGGGCCGCCCAGGTGCCCGCGCCCGGTGGCAGGTACGGGCCGATCGCCCGCCAGAACGGCGGCAGCATCGGCAGGGGGAAGGCGCCGCCCGCGCTGGGGTTGCCGGCGATCACGATGAGCAGGATCGCCAGGCCGATGCCGACGATCCCGAAGACCGACTGCAGGGCGAGGGTGGCGGCGCCGACGGCGAAGACCACCAGGGCGCCGAGGCCCCACAGGGCCGCGACGCTGCCGGGCAGGGCGCCGAGGATCGGGCCGACGATGATCGCGCCGCCGAGTCCGCCGAGCACCGCGTAGAGGGCGAGCACCCCGAGCCTGATGATCGCCCGCTCCCGGTTCGCGGGCCGCGAGCCCGCGCTGATCGCCAGGATCGCGGCGCAGATGTAGCCGCCGACGCACCAGCCGACGACCAGGTAGAAGGCGGAGAGCCCGTCGAAGTCCTGCGGGGAGGCCGGGGCCACGTCGACGGTCCGCACCGTGCGCCCCTGGGCGGCTTCGACCTTCGTGAACAGCGACTCCAGGGTGGAGGCGAGCACGGTGCCGCCGCCCGAGGCGACGAGCAGGGTGTCGGTGCGGCCCCGGGGGTCGACGATCAGGGCCCCGTCGATCTCCCGTTCCATGATCTGGTCGCGCGCCTCGGCCTCGTCGGCGACCACCCGCGGGTCGAGGGGGTCGCCGGGCAGCTTCTCCAGCCGGTCGTTCAGGACGGTGGCGACCTGTTGCTGAGGGGCGACCACGCCGAAGGGGACGTCCACGGGTTTCGGATTGTGCAGGGCCCCGACGTACGAGGTGATGAACAGGAGCTGGAGGGCGAAGACGCCGACCACGAGCAGGGCGGCCCGTGGGGTGACGGCGCTTTTCAGTTCATCGACGAGACTCATGCCCCCCAGGCTCCGGGGAGGGCGGTGTTTCCGCAGGTGGGGCAAGCCCGAACGGGTTATCGTACGGATGTTCGAAAATAGGCTAGGCTGGGACTCCGGGGGTGAGAACGTACGTACGAATTCGACGCGGAGTGCGGGAGGTGCGCCAGCCATGCCGGGATTCACGCACCTGCACGCCGCGTCGGGCTTCTCCCTGCGCTACGGTGCCTCCCACCCCGAACGGCTGGCCGCACGCGCCGCCGAGCGGGGCATGGACGCACTCGCCCTGACCGACCGCGACACCCTCGCCGGCACGATCCGCTTCGCGAAGGCATGCGCGAAGGAGGGCATCCGCCCCCTGTTCGGCGTGGACCTCACGTACGCGCTCCCCGAGGCCCCCGGACCCGCCCTCGACCGGGGCTCCGCCCGGCGGGTGCCCGTGCGCGGCGGGGCCTTCGTCGACGAGTCCGCGCCCCGCGCCGTCTTCCTCGCCCGCTCCCGCGCCGGCTGGACCTCGCTCTGCGCGATGATCACCGCCGCCCACGCCGGGGAGGGGGAACGCCCCCTGCTGCCCTGGACGGCCCTGCGCGACGACGACGTGTCCGTCCTGCTCGGCCCCGACTCCGACGTCGGCCGCGCCCTCGCCGCCGGCCGCCCCGACCGGGCCGCCCGGCTGCTCGCCCCCTGGCGTGAGCGGTACGGCGACGCACTGCGCCTGGCGGCCGTCCACCACGGGCGCCCCGGCACCGGGCCCGGCTCCCTGCGGCTCGCCGCCCGTACCGTCGGCTTCGCCGCCGAGCAGGGCGTCCGGCCCGTCCTCACCAACGCCGTCCGCTACGCCGACCCCGGTCAGGGGCCGGTCGCCGACGTCCTCGACTCCGCCCGCCGGCTCGTCCCCGTCGACCCCCGCAAGGAGCTCGACAGCGGCGAGGCGTGGCTCAAGGGGGCCGAAGGGACCCGCGGCGCCCACGGGGCCGCGGACACCGACGGCATGCTGGCCGCCGCCGAGCGGATCGTCGAGGCCGCGGGCTTCCGCCGCGACGCCGCCCACCGGCTGCTCGAACAGACCGCGGCCGTCGCGGCCGCCTGCCTGGTCGACCCCGAGGACGACCTCGGCATCGGCTCCGCGCACTTCCCCGAACCGCACCTCGTCGGCGCGGAGCACCGCACCGCCCAGCGCGTCCTCGCCTCCCGGGCCGCCGCCGGCATGGTCCTGAAGGGGTACGGGAACCGGCGCGCCTACTGGGACCGGATGCACCGCGAGCTGGACGTCATCGCCCACCACGGCTTCGCCACCTACTTCCTGACGGTCGCCCAGGTCGTCGACGACGTCCGGTCCATGGGCATCCGGGTCGCCGCCCGGGGATCCGGCGCGGGCTCCCTCGTCAACCACCTCCTCGGCATCGCCCACGCCGACCCGGTCGGGCACGGCCTGCTGATGGAACGGTTCCTCTCCAAGCGCCGCACCGCCCTCCCCGACATCGACGTCGACGTCGAGTCCGCCCGCCGCCTGGAGGTCTACCGGGCGATCATCGACCGCTTCGGCACCGCCCGGGTCGCCACCGTCGCCATGCCCGAGACCTACCGCGTCCGCCACGCCGTACGGGACGTGGGCGCGGCCCTCTCCATGGACCCGGCCGAGATCGACCGGATCGCCAAGGCGTTCCCGCACATCCGCGCCCGGGACGCGCTCGCCGCCCTCGACGAGCTGCCCGAGCTGCGCGAGCTCGCGGGGGAGACGCGCCGCGACGGGGAGCGGTACGGCCGGTTCTGGGAGCTGGTCGAGGCGCTCGACGCGCTGCCCCGCGGCACCGCCATGCACCCCTGCGGGGTCCTCCTCTCGGACGGCTCGCTGCTCACCCGCACCCCCGTGGTCCCCACCAGCGGCGAGGGTTTCCCCATGTCCCAGTTCGACAAGGAGGACGTGGAGGACCTCGGGCTGCTCAAGCTCGACGTCCTCGGGGTGCGGATGCAGTCCGCGATGGCCCACGCCGTCGCCGAGGTCGAGCGGGCCACGGGCGGACGCGTGGACATCGACGCGATCCCCGACGGCGACCCCGAGACGTACCGGCTCATCCGCTCCACGGAGACCCTCGGCTGCTTCCAGATCGAGTCCCCGGGCCAGCGCGACCTGGTCGGCCGGCTCCAGCCCGCCACCTTCGACGACCTGGTCGTCGACATCTCGCTCTTCCGGCCCGGTCCGGTCGCCGCCGACATGGTCCGCCCCTTCATCGAGGCCCGGCACGGCCGCGCCCCCGTCCGCTACCCGCACCCCGACCTGGAGGAGGCGCTGAAGGAGACGTACGGCGTGGTCGTCTTCCACGAGCAGATCATCGAGATCGTCCGGATCATGACCGGCTGCGGCCGCGACGAGGCCGACCAGGTGCGGCGCGGGCTCTCGGACCCCGAGTCGCAGGGCCGGATCAAGGTCTGGTTCGGGCGGCTCGCCGCGCTGCGCGGCTACGACGCCGACACCGTCGCCCGCACCTGGGAGATCGTCGCCGCCTTCGGCTCGTACGGCTTCTGCAAGGCGCACGCGGTCGCCTTCGCCGTGCCGACCTACCAGTCCGCCTGGCTCAAGGCGCACCACCCGGCCGCCTTCTACGCCGGGCTGCTCACCCACGACCCCGGCATGTACCCCAAGCGGCTGCTGCTCGCGGACGCGCGGCGGCGCGGAGTGCCGGTGCTGCCGCTCGACGTGAACCGGTCGGCGGTCGCCCACCGTATCGAACTGGTGTCCGACGAGCCCTCGGTGTGGGGACTCCGGCTCGGCCTGACCGACGTCCACGGCATCAGCGAGGCCGAGAGCGGCCGGATCGAGGCCGGACAGCCCTACGCCTCCCTGCTCGACTTCTGGGAACGGGCCCGCCCCCGCACCCCCGTCGCCGAACGCCTCGCCCAGGTCGGCGCCCTGGACGCCTTCGGCGCCAACCGCCGCGACCTCCTGCTCCACCTCGCCGAACTCCGGCGCGTCCAGCGCGGCGCGGCCTCCCACGGCGGTCAACTGCCCTTCGCCCAGGGCGGGAAGACCGCCCCCGTCGGCCTGCCCGACCTCGACGAGACCGAACGCCTCAGCGCCGAACTCGGCATCCTCGGCATGGACGCCTCCCGCCACCTCATGGACGACCACCACGCCTTCCTCCGCGAACTCGGCGTCGTCACCGCCCGGCGGCTGCGCGACACCCCCCACGGCCGGACCGTCCTGGTCGCCGGCGCCAAGGCCGCCACCCAGACCCCACCGATCCGGTCCGGCAAGCGCGTCATCTTCAGCACCCTCGACGACGGCACCGGCCTGGTCGACCTCGCCTTCTTCGACGACGCCCACGCGGCCTGCGCCCACACCGTCTTCCACTCCTGGCTGCTCCTGGTCCGGGGCGTGGTGCAGCGCCGCGGACCGCGCAGCCTCAGCGTCGTCGGCTCCGCCGCCTGGAACCTCGCCGAACTGGCCGAACTCCGTGCGGCCGGCGGCCTGGAAGCGGTGGGGGAGCGGCTCGCCGAGACCCCGCCCGCCGCGGAGAGCACCGACGACGGCCGGCGCATCACCCTGCCCACCGGCTACGAGATGAACCCCTGGGCCGACCTCCGGCCCGCCGGGGAAGGCGCCGCCACCCCGGCGCGGAAACTCTGGCACAGCAGCCCCGGGAGCGCGGGATGATCCTCTGCGTACGACTCCGCCTCGAGACGTCCCCCTCCCCGGGCGGAGGGGCCGAGGTGATGCTGCCCCGACTGGTCGACCTGCTCGGCGAGTTCACCCCCGTCGTCGAGGCGGCCCCGCCCGACAGCCTGCTCGCCGACATGGGCGGCGCGCTGCGCTACTTCGGGCGCGGCCCCGCCGAACTCGCCGCGGTGATCAGGGTCAGGGCGCTCGCCCTCCACGGCGTCGACTGCGTCATCGGCGCCGGACCCAACCCGATGCTCGCCCGGATGGCGGCCCGCGACGCCCGGCCCGGCGTCACCCTGGTCGTCGACGACCCGGCGGCCTTCCTGCGGGACCGGCCGGTCGTCGCGCTCGACGGCGTCGGCCGCGCCACCGCCCGCACCCTCTGCGGCTACGGACTCGACTCCGCGGGCCGCGTCGCGGACGCGCCGCTCGCGGTCCTCCAGCGGCTCGTCGGCGCGAAGGCCGGCCGCGAACTGTGGGAACGGGCCCGGGGAGTCGACCGCACCCCCGTCGTCCCGAACGCCGCCGCCCGCTCGGCCGCGGCCGAGCGCGCCTTCCCGCACGACGAGACCGACCGGGACGCGCACCGCAGAGCGCTCCTCTCCCTCGCCGCCGAGCTCGGCGCCCGGCTGCGGACGGAGCGACAGGTGTGCCGCTCGCTCGCGGTCACCGTGCGGTACGCCGACCGCACCACGACGACCCGGAGCCGCGCCCTGCCCGAACCGACCGCCCACACCGCCGCGCTCACCGCCCTCGCGTACGCCGTCCACGACTCCCTCGGCCTCCAGCGGGCCCGGGTCCGGGGCATCGCGCTGCGCGCCGAGGGACTCACGGACGCCGAGGGCTCCGCCCACCAGCTGTCCCTGGACCCCGCGGACGAAAAGGCCCGGCGCATCGAGGCGGTGGCGGACCTGGCCCGCGCGAAGTTCGGTCCGCGAGCGGTCCTCCCGGGCTCGCTCGCGGCCTGATCACGCTTCCGGGGGCACGCCGTGACGACACCTCAGTTTTTACCGACGCGTAACTTCCCAGTCGAGGCTACCGGTGCGTAGCTTGGCTGAAGCGCCCCCCCATGGCGCATCCCCACTTGTGGTCCGGACCGCAGGGCACAGCACCCCCACCATCCCCTTGAGCCGCAAGGAGATCGCCCGATGCTGCCCCGGAAGTCCTGGAAGCGCGCCGTCAGAGCGCTGTCCGTCGTGCTGCTGACCGCCGCCGCCACCCTCGCCCCCACCGCCGCCGCCTCCGCCCAGGAGGCGGGCGTCGCGTCCAGCCGTGGCTGGAACGACTTCTCCTGCAAGCCCTCCGCCGCCCACCCGCGGCCCGTCGTCCTCGTCCACGGGACCTTCGGCAACTCCGTCGACAACTGGCTCGTTCTCGCGCCGTACCTCGTGAACCGCGGGTACTGCGTCTTCTCGCTCGACTACGGCCAGCTGCCGAACGTGCCCTTCTTCAACGGGCTCGGCCCCATCGCCGCCTCCGCGGGCCAGCTCGACGCCTACGTCGACCGGGTCCTCGCCGCCACCGGCGCCCCCGAGGTCGACCTCGTCGGACACTCCCAGGGCGGCATGATGCCCCGCTGGTACCTCAAGTTCCTCGGCGGGGCCGGGAAGGTGAACGCGCTCGTCGGGATCGCCCCCGACAACCACGGCACCACCCTCCTCGGCCTCACCAAGCTCCTGCCGTACTTCCCCGGGGCCGAGGACCTGATCAGCTCCACGACCCCCGGCCTCGCCGACCAGATCGCCGGCTCGGCGTTCATCACCCAGCTCAACGCGGGCGGCGACACCGTGCCCGGCGTCCGCTACCACGTCATCGCGAGCCAGTACGACGAGGTCGTCACCCCGTGGCGCTCGCAGTTCCTGACCGGCCCGAACGTCACCAACGTCCTCATCCAGGACAAGTGCGCGCTCGACCTCTCCGAGCACGTGGCCATCGGCACGGTGGACCGGGTCACCTTCCACGAGGTCGCCAACGCCCTCGACCCGGCCCACGCCACCCCGACGACCTGCCTCTCGGTCGTCGGCTAGGGCGGACACCCTCTAGGAACCCTGGACGCGATTCCGGCGCCGCCGGGTCGTCGAGAAGAGCAGTGCCGCACCCAGCGCGAGCCCGGCGGCGCCACCCACCGCGACGAACGGGGTGGCGGAGTCGCCGCCGGTCTCCGCCAGCTCCGTGCCCGCCTCCCCACCGGACGCGGGCACGGGCGCGTTGCCCTCCGCACCACCGGAGGACGCACCACCGGAGGACGTGCCGCCCGCGGACGTGCCGCCGGCCGACGTACCCGACGACGGCGTGGTGGGCGCGGGGGCGGAAGCCGTCGTCCCGTGCCCGCCGTGGTGGACGGTGGACTTGTCCGCGCCGTCCTCGATCTGCTCGTCGGTGGGCGCGGACGCGGTCGGGGCGGGGTCCTTCGTCGCCGGGGCCGTACCGCCGCTGTCCTTCCCGAACACCACGTCGGAGCAGGTGTAGAACGCCTCGGGGGAGTCGGAGCGCTGCCAGATCGAGTAGATGAGGTGACGCCCGGACTTCTTCGGCACGGTCCCCTGGAACACGTAGTCGCCGTTCTGCATCCCCGGGTCCGTCACCGTCACGAACGGCTTCGCCTCCAGGTCCGACCACTTCAGCGGCTTCGACGGGTCGTACCCGTCCTTCGTCACGTACAGCTCGAACGAGCCCTTGTGCGGGGCGGTCCCCTTGTAGTGGAAGGTGTGCGAGCCGGAGCTCAGCTTGCTGGCCGGCCAGTCGGCGCGCGCCAGGTCCAGACCCCGGTACTTGTCGTTCCCCGCGCTGCACAGCTTCCCGTTCGGGATCAACTCACGGTGCTTCCCCGCCGCGTTCGCGATGTTCACCGCGTTCCAGTCGTAGAACGCCTGCGTCCCGCTCGCCGCCACCGCCGCCTTGCACGCCGCCGACTTCGGCGACTCCGGCCCCTCCGCGTAGCACGCCGACACCCGGCTCACCGGATCGGTCATCGACCCGTGCGCGAACGCGTTCCCGGACATCAGCCCGGCCAGCGCGAGCCCGGCGGTGGTGGTGGCGACGGCCGCGGCCGTACGGCGAGAAGTCATGGGGGACAGCTCCTTCACGAGGGTCTGTGGGGGGGTGAACGCCCCGCACGCTAGCCCCCGCCACCCACGCAAAAGCCCCTGAAGAACAGGATGCGACGATCCTTAGGACCGCTTTAAGGAACCGCTAAGCGCCGGCTCAGACAGAGGTCCGCGCAGGCCGGCGCGGTTGGCGGGAATCCACTGTGACGGCCGGGTCCGCCTGGATAGTGTGGGATGACAGGCGACAACAGGTCGGAGGGGGCGGGTTCTTGGACGCGGAGTTGGCCGTACTGGCGGGGACGGCGGGGACGACGCTGGTCACCCTGCTGACGACCGAGGCGTGGCAGCGGGTCAGCGACGGCATCACCTCGCTGTGGCGCCGGGCCGAACCGGAGCGGGCCGAGACCATCTCCGCCGAGCTGGAGACGACCCGCACGGACCTGCTGGCCGCGCGGGAAGCCGGTGACCTGGAGACCGGGGGCGAACTGGGCGCGGAGTGGCAGGGCCGCATCCGGCGGCTGCTCGTGACCCACCCCGAGGAGGCCGCGGTGCTCCGCGCGCTCCTCGACGAGCTCCGGCCCGTCACCCCCGACGTGCCGTCGGTCAGCCAGCAGGCCACCGCCTCCGGACACGCACGCGTGTACCAGGCGGGCCGCGACCAGCACATCGACCAGCGGTGAGCGGCACCAACGACGCCCGGGCCGACGGATACGGCAGGGTCTACCAGGCATCGGGCGACCAGCACATCGTCGAGCACCACCACCACGCCCCCGAGTGGGCGGGCCCGGACTCGGTGCGGCACCCCGCGGTCGGCCGGGCACCCGTCGTGCTCCGCGACCGCGTCGGCGAGATGGACCGCCTGCGCGCCGCCGTCGAGCCCGGAGTCGGCGGCCGCGCCTACGTCCTCCACGGCATGGGCGGCTGCGGCAAGACCGCCGTCGCGTACACCCTCTTCCGCCATGCCACCCGGAACGCCGACCGGATCGGACTCTGGGTCAACGCCTCGGACCCCGCGTCCCTGCGGGCCGGCATGCTCGCCGTCGCGGCCGACCGGGGTGCCACCGACGCCGAACTCACGGGCGCGCGCAGCGGACTGCGCCCCGCCGCCGACCTCGTCTGGCACTACCTCGACGCCTCCGACCGGCCCTGGCTGCTCGTCCTGGACAACGCCGACACCCCCGCCGTCCTCCGCGACGGCGGATGGCTGCGCACCAGCCCCTCCGGCATCGTCGTCGTCACCACCCGGCAGGCCGCGGCCCACTGGTGGTCGGGCGCCGAACTCCTGCAGTTCGGCGTCCTCCCCCGCGAGGACGCCGCCCTCGTCCTCCAGGACCTCGCCCCCCACGCGGGAAGCGCGGAGGAGGCGGCGGAGGTCGCCGACCGCCTCGGCCGCCTGCCCCTGGCGCTCACCCTGGCCGGCGGGTTCCTCGCCCACCAGATCCTCGACCCGTGGAACCTCGCCGACTACCGGCTCGGACTCGACGGCGCGGCCGGTCACCACCCCATCGAACTCCTCGACCGGGGGGCCGAGGCCGGCGCGGAATCCCGCCACCTGCTCAGCCGCACCTGGCAGCTCTCCCTCGACGCCCTCACCGCACAGGGCCTCCCCGAGGCCACCGCCCTGCTGCGGCTGCTCGCCTGCTGGGCCGGCGACCCCCTCCCGCTCGCCCTCCTCGCCGGGGCCGGGCTCGGCGCGGAACTCCACCCGTCCCGCGTCGACCCCGCCCTCCGCGGACTCCTCGACCACTCGCTGAGCGAGCTCGTGCCGGGTCGCGTGCGCTGCCTGCGCGTCCACGGGATCCTGCTCGACAGCGTCGCCCAGGCCACCCCCGCCGACCAGCGGGAACGCATCGCCTCGACGGCCGCCCGCCTCGTCACGGCCCTCCTCCCGGAGGTGCCCGAACGCGGCGAGCAGGACCCGAAGGTGATCCTGCTCGCGCCCCACGTCATCGCGCTCCTGCGGCGGGTGATCGGCTGGAACGCCGGCCCCGCCGCCGTCGCGGACGCGGTCGACTGCGTCCTGCGGCTCGTGATCGCCGTGCACCGGTCGGGCGACTACGCCTCCGCGCTCACCCTGGCGCGGGAGGCCCTCGACATCGTCACGCGCGCCCTTCCCGCCGACGACGTCCGTGCTCTCCGGCTCCGCATGCGCGTGGGGCGCGCCCTCTTCCGCCTCGGACGGTTCGAGGAGTCCGCGGCCGTCTACCGGGAGGTGCTCGACGACTGCGAGAGGACCCTCGGACCGGATGCCCCGGATACCCTGGAGGCGTGCCTCCGACTGGGCAGCCCGTACTTCAACCTCGCCCGGCTCGAAGAAGCGGTCGTCCTGACCAAGCGGGCGGCGCGAGGCCGTGAGGAGGCCCTCGGCCCGTCCCACCCCCTGACGCTCATCGCCCGGAAGTGCCTCCTGGAATCCGCCGCGCACCCGGACGCCGGCATCCTGCCGGACCGGGAGGAGATCCTCGCCACGGGGCCCGCCGTCATCGCGGACTGCGGCAGCGCCACCGGGGAGGACCACCCGATGACGCTCGGCGCGGAGTTGGTCTACGCGTTCGCGCTCGGGGCCATGGAGAGGCCGGCCGAGGCGCTGCCGCACGCCCGCAGGGCTCTCGGCGGGTACGAGCGGGTCTTCAGCCCCGACTACCCCCTGCTGCTGAACGCACGACAGACGCTCAGCGTCGCGCTCCACGCCCTGGGGCAGAGCGCCGAGGCCGTCGAGCAGGGCGAGCTGCTGGTGGACGGGCGGACCCGGGTGCTCGGCCCCGCGCACCCCTGGACGGTGCACGCCGAGGGACTCCTCCGGCGGTACCGCGACGCCCTCGGCCCGGCCTCGTGAGGGGCGCTCACCCCAGCCGGCGGTAGCGGCGTTCCGGGCGGCCCGTGCCGCCGTAGCGGAGGGTGACCTCGGCGCGGCCGGTGGCGGCGAAGTACTCGAGGTAGCGGCGGGCGCTGACGCGGGAGAGGGCGCCGGCCTCGGCGCATTCGGTGGCGGAGAGGCCCTCGGGGTGGGCGCGCAGGACGGATTCGACGAGCTCGGCGGTGGGGGCGGCGAGGCCCTTGGGGAGGTCGCGGGAGCCGCGGGGGCGGGTGCCGAAGATCCGGTCGACGTCCTCCTGGCGGGCCTCGTCGAGGTCGTCGAGGCGGGTGCGCAGGGAGGCGACGTGGCGCAGCTGCTCGTGGAGCGCGGACTGGCTGAAGGGCTTGATGAGGTAGTGCAGGGCCCCGGCGCGCAGCGCCGAGCGGATGGTGGCGGCGTCCCGGGCCGCGGTGATGAAGAGGGCGTCCACCGCGTGGCCGGCCGCGCGGAGGTCGCGCAGCACCTGGACGCCGTCCATGTCGGGCAGGAAGACGTCGAGGAGGACGAGGTCGGGCCGGAGCCGTTCGGCCGCGCTGAGGGCCTCGGCGCCGCTGTGCGCGACCCCGGACACCCGGAACCCCGGCACGGCCGACACATAGCGGCAGTGCAGCTTGGCGACCATGAAGTCGTCGTCCACCACCAGCACGTTCGTCACGCCGACACGGTAGGTCCCGACCACAAGGACCACAACGTCCGTTGATTGCGGAAGAGAGACAGCTTCTTCACGTACCGGCAACATGTGGGCCACCTCACACCCCCCTATCCCCCTGTCCGAGAGGCGGCTCACGTGCGGTTGCGCACCCCCTTCGCCCTGCTCGGGGCGGCTCTGCTGGTCCTGGTGGTCCCTCCGCTGCTCACCCCCGGCAGCGGCTCCGACACCGGCACGCAGATACCCGGCCTGCGCTTCATGGTCCCCAACACCCCCGGCGGCGGATACGACATCACCGCCCGCACGGCGGCGAAGAACGCCGAGGAGGCGGACCTCACCGGCGACATCGAGGTCTTCAACCTGCCCGGCGCGGGCGGGACCGTCGGCCTCACCCGGCTCGTCGGCGAGCGGGGCAACGGCCGCCTCGCGATGTCCATGGGCCTCGGCGTCGTCGGCGCCGTCCACACCAACAAGACGCCCAGGACCCTTGCCGACACCACTCCGATCGCCCGGCTCACCGAGGAGCAGGACATCGTCGTGGTCGGCAGGAACTCCCCGTACCGGACCATCCAGGACCTGCTCGCCGCCTGGCGGAAGGACCCCGGCAAGCTGCCCGTCGGGGGCGGCTCCTCGCCCGGCGGCCCCGATCACCTGGCCCCGATGCTGATGGCGCAGGCCGCCGGGATCGCGCCCAAGGACGTCAACTACGTCCCCTTCGACGGCGGAGGCGAACTCCTCGCCTCCATCCTCGGCAACAAGGTCGGCTTCGGCGTCTCCGGCGTCGGCGAGTACCTCGACCAGATCAAGGCGGGGGAGCTGCGCCTCCTCGCCGTCACCGGCCCCCAGCGGGTTCCCGGACTCGACGCCCCCACGCTCCGCGAGGCGGGCCTGGACACCGAGTTCACCAACTGGCGCGGCGTCGTCGCCCCGCCCGGTCTCTCCGACGCCGAGCGGGAGAAGCTCGTCGGCCTGGTGACGAAGCTGCACGCCTCGCCGCAGTGGCGCGAGTCGCTGCGGACCCACGGCTGGAACGACGCCTTCCTGCCGGGCGAGGAGTTCGGTGCCTTCCTCACCGAGCAGGACCGGCGGGTCGCCTCCGTCCTGAAGGAGCTGGGCCTGTGAACACCCCCGTGGACACCCCCGTGACCACCTCCGCGACGCCCACCCTGAGGGACCGGCTGCGCGGCCGGTCCGAACTCGGCGTCGGCGTCCTCCTCTTCCTCCTCGGCGTCCTCGTCCTCGCCGACGCGGTCACCCTCGACACCGACGTCACGGGCCGCGGTCCGGTCGGCCCGGCCACCGTCCCCCTCGTGGTCGGCTGCGGGCTGCTCGTCGTCGCGGTCCTGCTGACCGTCGACGTCCTGCGCGGCGGCCGGGGCGAGTCCGAGGCCGGCGAGGACGTCGACCTGTCCGAGCCCGCCGACTGGCGCACCGTCCTGCTGCTGGCCGGGGTCTTCCTCGCGTTCGCCGTCCTCATCGGCCCCGTCGGCTTCCCCGTCGCCGGCGCCCTCCTCTTCTGGGGCGCGGCCTACGCGCTCGGCAGCCGCCATCCCCACCGCGACCCGCTGATCGCGGCCGGCCTCTCGCTTCTCACCTACGTCGTCTTCGACAAGCTGCTCGGCGTCCCGCTCCCCGGCGGCCCGCTGATGGGAGTGATCTGACCGTGGATTCCCTCACCTCCCTGATCGACGGCTTCGGGACCGCGCTCACCCCGATGAACCTGCTGTGGGCCGCGATCGGCGTCCTCCTCGGCACCGCCATCGGCGTCCTGCCCGGCATCGGCCCCGCGATGGCCGTCGCCCTGCTCCTGCCGGTGACGTACGGCCTCGAACCGACCGGCGCCTTCATCATGTTCGCCGGCATCTACTACGGCGCCATGTTCGGCGGCTCCACCACCTCGATCCTGCTGAACACCCCGGGCGAGAGCGCCGCCGTGGTGGCCGCCATCGAGGGCAATCCGATGGCGAAGGCGGGGCGGGGCGCGCAGGCGCTCGCCGCGGCGGCCGTCGGCCACTTCGCCGGCGGCATGATCGGCACGATCCTGCTCGTCGTCCTGGCCCCGACGGTCGCCGCGCTCGCCGTCGACATCGGCGCCCCCGACTACCTGGCGCTGATGGTCCTCGCCTTCATCGCGGTGACCTCGGTCCTCGGCTCGTCCCGCATCCGCGGTCTCGCCTCGCTCCTGATCGGTCTGACGATCGGTCTGGTCGGCCTCGACCAGATGACCGGGCAGCAGCGCCTCACCTTCGGTTCGCTCCAGCTCGCCGACGGCGTCGACGTCGTCATCGTCGCGGTCGGCCTCTTCGCCATCGGCGAGGCCCTGTGGGTCGCCGCGCACCTGCGCCGCACGGCGGGGGAGGCCATTCCGGTCGGCCGCCCCTGGCTGGGCCGGGACGACGTGCGGAGGACCTGGAAGTCCTGGCTGCGCGGCCCCCTGATCGGCTTCCCGTTCGGCGCGATCCCGGCCGGCGGCGCCGAGATCCCGACCTTCCTGTCGTACGTGACGGAGAAGCGGCTCTCGAAGCACGGGGAGCAGTTCGGCAAGGGCGCCATCGAGGGCGTCGCCGGGCCCGAGTCGGCGGCCTCGGCCTCGGCGGCCGGGACGCTCGTCTCGATGCTCACCCTGGGCCTGCCGACGACGGCCGTCGCCGCGGTGATGCTGGCCGCGTTCCAGCAGTACGGCATCCAGCCCGGACCGCTGCTCTTCGAGCGGGAGCCGGAGCTGGTCTGGGGTCTGATCGCCTCGCTGTTCGTCGGCATGGTGCTGCTGCTGGCGCTCAACCTGCCGCTCGCGCCCGTCTGGGCCAGGCTGCTGCGCATCCCGCGCCCGTACCTGTACGCGGGGATCCTCTTCTTCGCCGCCGTCGGCGCGTACGCGGTGGGCGGCGAGGCCCTCGACCTGGTCATCCTGCTCGTCATCGGGCTGATCGGCCTGGGGATGCGGCGCTACGGCCTGCCGGTGCTGCCGGCGGTCATCGGCGTGATCCTGGGGCCGGCCGCGGAACAGCAGCTGCGCCGCGCCCTCCAGATCAGCGACGGTTCCCTGACGGGACTGGTGAACACGCCGTTCTCGGTCACGGTGTACGCGGTCGTCGCGATCCTGCTGGCCTGGCCGCTGCTGAAGCGGGCGACCGGTCGGCGCACCCCGCTCCGACCGTAGGACCGTATGCGCGCGGAGCAATCCAACTCGCCGCCGATGGGGTGAGTTTCGGACAGTCGGCGGCCTGATCCGGTATCCCTGGCGGGCAGCACCATCCCCCCACACCGAAAGGACCACGCATCATGCGCGTCCGCCTCGTCCTCGCCGCCGGCCTGCTCGCCGCCGTGACCGCCGCCACGGCCCCCCTCGCGCACGCGACGGAGGTCGACGGCCTGACCGTCGACGGCTTCGGCGTCGTCGCCTCCGACAGCAAGGTGACCCTCTCCGGCACCTACCGCTGCCTCGACGACAGCGCCGGCCCCGTCTTCGTCGGCTCCACCCTCCTCCAGGGAGGCCGGAGCGCCGGGATCGGCGGCACCCGGGCCGTCTGCGACGGCCGCGTCCACACCTGGGTCAACGACGCCGTCGTGAAGGACGCCGCCTACCAGCCGGGCGCGGCCCGTGTCCGGGCCACGCTCATGCAGCTGACCACCGGCGAGACGGGACTGCCGACGCCCGGCTTCCTCGCCACCCGGGAGTCCGACGTCGCCCTGTACGAGGGCTGAGCCCGGACACCCCCCGAGGGGGTGTCCGGCCGGTCATGCCGGCCGGCGGAGCAGGTCGACCAGGCCCTCGCGGCCGAGGACTTCGAGTTCGTCGAGGGCCACGACCGCGCGGGCCGCGGCCTCGGGGTCGGAGGAGGCGAGGCCGCCGGCCGCGAACTCGTCCTCGTCCAGCCGCAGCACCTCGCTGCCGTCCGCCGACACCCACAGGTCGAGGTCGAGGTCCTCGACCACCACCCCGGAGCGGTCGATCACGGCGGGCCGGGTGATGTCGCAGTACCAGCCCTTGAGGGCGCCGTCGGCGGACCACACCTCCTTGACCGTGTACCAGCGGTCGCTCCAGTAGTGCTCCACGAAGACGTCGCCCGGCTCGAACCGCACGAAGCCGAAGTCCCGGACCCCTTCGGCCGCCCACGGGGCGCGCACCGAGAGCCGCGCGCCCCCTTCGCTGAGGACCTCGGCCGGGTAGCGGATCTTCGTGCGTCCGGCCTTCGTGAGGGTCACCTCAACCGATCGTCCGGACATGCCGTACCTCCGTCGCAGCGATCTCGTAGCCGAACCACTCGTTGATCGCCAGCATCGGGCCGTTGCCCGCGTCGTTCCCCGTGAACGCCTCCGTGCAGCCCGCGGCGCGGGCCCGGTGCAGGGACGTGTTCTTGGCGAGCTTGGCCAGTCCGCGGCCGCGGAAGGCGGGGGAGGTCCCCGTCATGCCGGAGGAGTACCGGCCGAGCCCGTCCGTCTGGGCCGCGCTGAACGCCGCGGGGACCCCGTCCACCACCACGACCGTCGTCAGCGCCCGGTCGAGATGGGGGTGCTCCCAGGTGGTCTCCCGCCAGTGCTCGAAGTCGGCGAGCTCGGCCCCGACGTCGCCCGGCTCGTCCGCCGTCGTCACGGCGTCCAGCTCGAACAGCGGCCGGGGGTCGTCCGCGAAGTCCTGCGCGGTGAGCACCTCGACACCGGCCGGCGGGTCCTGGAGCGGCGGCAGCTCGGCCGTCTTCAGGTCGAGGCGGAGGAAGTGCGCGGACCGGCTCGGCGCGTAGCCGCGGCGCTCGGCCCAGCCGCGGTTCCCCGGCGCGTCGAGGACCCAGCTGTACACGGTGTGCGCGCCCCGCTCGGCGAGGTACTCCTCGGCGGTGCGCAGCAGCAGGGACCCGGCGCCGAGGCCCAGGCGGGCCGGGTCCACGTACACGTTCGCGTAGCCGATGCCGGGCTCGGGGGCTTCGTGGGCGATCCCCACCTGCGCGGTCCCGACGATCCCGTCGTCCTCGGTCACGGCGACGAGCGGGCGGTAGTGGCTCTCCGGATGGGCGTGCGCCCAGTCGAAGCGCAGCTGCTCGGCCGTCGCGAGCATGAAGGGGAGAGCGGACCGGCGGACCCGGGCGAATCCGGCGGCGTCCTCGGGCGTCACATCACGGACGATCACAGTCATGTGGCCGCACGCTACGGGGGCGGAGACGCAGCCGCCTCCCATTTTCCGGCGGGGTGGGGGCAGAATCGGCGGGGTGACACTCACCATCGCCGTGGACCACGAATCCACCACCGCTCCGTACGAACAGCTGCGTGCCCAGATCTCGGAGCGGGCCCGGTCGGGCAGACTTCCGGTCGGCTACAAGCTGCCGACGGTGCGCGGGCTCGCGGAACAGCTGGGCCTCGCCGCGAACACGGTCGCGAAGGCGTACAAGGCACTGGAGGCGGACGGGGTCATCGAGACCCGCGGCCGCCACGGCACCTTCGTCGCGGCCGCCGGCGACGCCGCCACCCGCAAGGCCGCCACCGCCGCCGCCCAGTACGCCGAGGAGACCCGCCGCCTCGGACTCAGCCGCGAGGCCGCGGAGGCGGCGATGAGCGAGGCGCTGCGCGCGGCGTACGACAGCCCGCCGGACGCGCCCTACAAGTAGAGGCCCGCCCCCGCGTTGCGGGGCTCCGGGAGTTCCGCCGGGGGCGTGCCGCGGCGCAGCGCGAACAGCTCCGCCAGCGTCGCGCCCTCGCGCGGCACGTCCTCCTCGCGGCCGAGCCACGCCACCGACTCCGCCCGGGTCAGCGGCCCGACCTCGATACGGGCCAGGCAGCGGCCCGGACGGACGACGGCCGGGTGGAGCCGCTCCAGGTCCTCGTTGGTGGTGACGCCGACCAGGACGTTGCGCCCCTGCCCGAGGAGACCGTCCGTCAGGTTGAGCAGCCGGGAGAGGGCCTGCCCCGCGGTGTGCTTCGCCTCGCCGCGGATCAGCTCGTCGCAGTCCTCCAGGAGCAGCAGCCGCCAGCGTCCCTTCGCCGTGCCCTCGTCCTCACCGATCGCGATGTCCATCAGATAGCCGACGTCGTTGAAGAGCCGCTCCGGATCGAGCACGCAGTCCACCTGGCACCAGTCCCGCCAGGACCGGGCCAGGGTCCGCAGCGCCGACGTCTTGCCCGTGCCCGGCGGACCGTGCAGCAGCAGGAGCCGGCCGGCGATGGAGTCGGGCGTCACCTTCATGAGGCGGTCCATCGACTCGGCCACCGGCGCGGAGTAGTTCGGCCGGACCTCGTCCCACGTCCCGGCGCTGATCTGCCGGGTGGTCCGGTGCGGGCCGCGCCGGGGCGACACGTACCAGAACCCCATCGTCACGTTCTCGGGCTGCGGCTCCGGCTCGTCCTTCGCGCCGTCGGTGGCCTCCTTGAGGATCCGCTCCGCCAGCTCGGCGTCGGCGGCCGTCACGGTGACGTCGGCGCCCCGGTTCCAGCGGGAGACCAGCAGCGTCCAGCCCTCGCCCTCGGCGAGCAGCGCGCTGCGGTCGTCGTCCTTCGCGGCGCGCAGCACCCGCGCGCCCGCGGGGAGGAGCGTTGCCTCCGCCTTGACCCGGTCCACGGTCGTGCTGTGCGAGTGGGGCTGCTCGCCGGTCGCGAAGCGGCCGAGGAACAGCGCGTCGACGACGTCCGACGGCGAGTCGCTGTCGTCGAGGTTGAGGCGGATCGGGAGCGACCGCTGCGGCTCGGACGGTTCCGGTGGAGTGTCAGCCATGGCGCCCATGATCCGGCAACCGGGCATTGCGCGCACCGTGTTTTGAACGGGACGATCTCCCGCCCGCCGACACGGCGGTACGCCGGATCCGGGGCGGACCCGGCGCCGCGACCCGTGACCTCGGCGTCGGGCCCGGCGGCCCGGGGCGACGGCCCCGGCGCGCCCGGCGTCAGATCCAGTGGCCCCGCAGCGCGCCCCGGGCGCGCCGCACCAGCGCGTACCCCTTCGTCATCACCCGGTCGGCGGCGAAGTTCCGGGCGATGGCCCGTCCTTCCACGAGCCGGGTGAACTCCTCGATCCCGGTGGACCTGCGCACGGTCACCCGCTCCAGGGCGTACGGCCCCTGGCAGCGGCAGGCCAGCGCGTTGCCGACGGCGAGCGCCTGCGCGAAGCCGGCCTCGCGGACGGCACGGCGGACCCGACGGCTGGAGTACCCGTAGGGATAGGCGAACGAGGCCGGGGCGGTGCCGAGTTCCTCGCCGACGATCTCGTGACAGCGCAGCGCCTCGAAGCGCAGCCGCCGTGCGTCGAGCTGGTCGAGCTGCGGATGGGTGTGGCTGTGGCCGCCGATCTCCGTCCCCGCGTCGGCGAGTTCGCGCACCTGCGTCCAGTCCAGCATGGTGTCGAGCGCGCCGCCCGTGTCGTGCCTGCCCCGCAGCCAGCCCGTGGAGACGAAGACGGTGCTCGCGAAGGCGTACCGGGCGAGCACGGGCAGGGCGTGCCGGTGCACCCCCTCGTAGCCGTCGTCGAAGGTGACGAGGAGCGGCCGGGCGGGGAGCGCGCCGCCGGTGCGCCAGGCCGCCGCGAGTGCCGCGGTGGTCAGCGGTGTGAACCCGCGCTCGGCCACCACCTCCATCTGCGCCGCGAAGGCCCCGGGGGTGACCGAGAGCCCCAGGGTGGCGGGCGCCGGGTCCCGGGCGACGGCGTGGTACATGAGGATGGGCACGGGCACGCGCGCGGCCTCCGCGCCGAGTCCGGCGCCGTCGGGGGCGGCTCCGCCGCACGTGGCTCCGCAGGGTCCGGCGGTGGTCACGACGCCGCCCCCTCGGCCGTGCGGCCGTCGAGCACGGTGTCCTCGTGCCCCGCCGTCCGGTCCGTCCGGCCGCCGGCGGCCGGAGGGATCGCGGCGCGTTCGATCGGCCCCCACGCGAACGTGGTGCCGCCGCGCCGTGCCCGCAGCCGGCCCAGCGCGTAGCCGCCGGCCGCGAGGGTGACTCCGGTGACGATGGCGCCGGCGCGCCCGGCGCCGCCGGAGCGCCCGCGGAGCGCGTCGCGCACGCCGCGGAGCACGCCGGCGGGCAGGACCCGGGTGGTGTAGCGGCGTTCGGACTCCAGGCCCTTCTGCGCGCCGACGCTCACCGCGACCAGGGCCTTGGAGAGCCCCTCGGCGTAGACCCGGGTGCGGAAGTAGTCGAACCGCTCGCGGGCGGTGGGCACCTTGTGGTGGATGACCGCGCGATCGTCGATGAGCAGGATCGCGCCCGGGAGCGCCGTGGAGAGCCGGATGCAGAGCTCGGTCTCCTCGCAGCCGAGGGGCCGCCGGTCGCCGTCGCGCCCGATGCCGGTGGCGAAGCCGCCCGCCGCGTCGAAGGCCGTACGGCGGAAGGAGGCGTTGCCGCCGAGGACGTTGCGCACCGGGACGCGGCCCGGGGGCAGGCCGCGGTAGGTGCAGCCGACGACCCAGTCGAACTCCTCCGGGAACCAGGCGGGCCGGCGGCCGGAGGCCCAGGCGGGCAGGGTGCGGCCGCCGACCGCCATCACGCGGGGGTCGTCGTAGGCGGCGGCGAAGTGGTGCAGCCAGTCCCGCTCGGCGACGGCGTCGTCGTCGAGGAAGGCGACGAAATCGCCGCGGGCGGCGGCGATCCCGGTGTTGCGGCCGGCGGAGAGGCCGCGGGGGCCCGCGTTGGCGAGCACCCGCACCTCTCCCCGGAGCCGCGCGTCCGCGTACTCCTCGGTGAGCCGGGAGAGCAGCCGCTCGTTGTGGTCGACCACGAGGAGCGTCTCCCGCGCCGGCAGCGACTGGTTCCGGACGGAGTCGACGGCCGCGAGGATGTCCTCCCAGCGGTCCTCCGTGTAGACGCAGATCACCACCGAGAAGTCGGGCGGGGACGTGCGGTCGTTCAAGACGTCTCTCCCCGCGGGACGTTGACGGAGAAGGGGGCGGGCCGGCGGCGGGCCGCCTTGGCGACGGCCTTCTCCTTCAGGATGACCTTCAGGACCCGGATGCCGTCGCGCACGGCGTTGAGGTTGCTGACGCCGTGGATGCGGTTGTACTCGTGGCTCGGCACCTCCTGCACCTTGAGACCGGCCTTGACGACCCGGATGTTGATGAGGGTCTCTATCTCGAACCCCGTGCAGTCCAGGGTGATCTTGTCGAGGCAGTGGCGCCAGAAGGCGTTGTACCCGTAGCAGAGGTCGGTGTACCGGGCGCCGAACTTGCGGTTGACCAGCGTGCAGAGCGCCCAGTTGCCGAGGCGTCGGATGGTCGTCATGTCGTCGGTGCCGCCGCCGTTGGCGAAACGGGATCCCTTGGCGAAATCGGCGCCCCCGACGAGGGCGGAGACGTAGGAGACGATCTCCTGGCCGTCCGCCGAGCCGTCCGCGTCGACCATGACGATGATGTCGCCGGTGCATGCGGCGAAACCGCTGATCAGCGCGTCGCCCTTGCCCTTGCCGACCTGCTTCACGACCTTGACGTCCGGGCGGAGTTCACGGGCGACGTCGACCGTGTCGTCGGAAGAGTTTCCGTCGACGAGGACGACTTCGTGGATCCATTCCGGCAGGGTCTTGAAGACGTACGGAAGATTTTCCGCCTCGTTCATCGCGGGAATGACGACGCTCACCGGCGGAGTGATCGCCAGATGCGAGGTGATGGCCCGGTATTGGGCGGCTATTCGACTCGGCTCGGTCGTTTCGTGGCCCGTGGTGGATGGCCGCAGGACTGAGCTCATGGGTCTGTTTTCCCTCTCGTCCGGTGGGCCGCCCACCCCTTGGGCGGCCCGGTGATGTGTCCGGTTCGAAAGGGGGGTTCCCGCCCGCCCGCACGGAATCGATCCCTTCACGGGACCAGCGAGTTGGCATGACTGGCCGCGCGGTACCCGCGACTCGGCGCACCTTCGAACACCGAGCACGGCACCCCCCTACCGCGCCCCGCGCCGACTCCGTCGCGAGGCAGGGGCCCTCCCCAGGGCAGCCTTGCGGGCGGATGGTGCGGGTGAGATGGATGACGGTATTGATGAAGGGGACTGTATGGCAAGTCCCGGCTCCCTGACCCCGCTTTCCGTAGTTCGGTGGCGCTTTGAGGGTTGGATCTGCAAGCTTCCTGATCGGATTCGATCAATCGCCCCGCAAGAAGGGAACGCCGAGGTGGGGCGGTACTCCTGTGCATTGTTGTGCGAATGTGTCGCGGTCTCGATCGACCTTAAAGCGGGAGCGGAAGTTCCGGTTCCTCGATTGGCTTGAAATCGACCGACACTGACGGAGGATCGGGGCCCGTTCGCCTCCAGTTTTGACATGAACACTTCCGGCGCGGCGGATCCGATGCTACTACCTGGTAGCGCAGAGATCCTGCTACAGGAGGTCCCATGAGACTGTCCAGATTCACCGCGCTCTCGTCCTCGCTCCTGCTCGGTGCCGTCCTCGCCCTCACCGGGGCGAGCGCCGCACAGGCCGCCGAAACCGCGGCCCTCGACTACGTGGCGCTGGGCGACTCGTACTCCTCCGGCGTCGGCGCCGGCAGTTACGACAGCGCCAGCGGCGACTGCAAGCGCTCCACGAAGGCGTACCCGGTGCTGTGGAAGAACGCGAACGCCCCCTCTTCGTTCGCCTTCACCGCCTGCTCGGGCGCCCGAACGGGTGATGTGACCGCCAATCAGCTCGGACCCCTCTCGGCCGCCACCGACCTGGTGTCGATCACGATCGGGGGAAATGACGCCGGTTTCGCCGACGTCATGACGACCTGTGTGCTGCAGTCCGAGGCGACCTGCATCAGCCGGGTGAATCAGGCCAAGAGCTATGTCGACACCACACTCCCGGGCAAGCTCGACTCCGTCTACAACGCCATCAGGGGCAAGGCGCCCTCCGCCCGCGTCGTCGTTCTCGGCTACCCGCGCTTCTACCAGCTGAACGGCAGCTGCATCGCCGGCCTCAGCGAGGGGGAGCGCTCCGCCATCAACGGCGCCTCCGACTACCTCAACGCCGCCGTCGCCAAGCGCGCGGCCGACCACGGCTTCGCCTTCGCCAGTGTCGTCCCGCCCTTCACCGGCCACGAGATCTGTTCCGGCTCCGCCTGGCTGCACAGCCTCAACTGGCTCAACATCGGCGAGTCCTACCACCCGACCGCCGCCGGCCAGTCGGGCGGCTACCTGCCGTCCTTCAGGAACGCGGCGTAGCCGGAACCCCGCCCGCGCCCGTGGCGCCGGGTCCGGCCGGGGCGGTGCTCGACACCCCGCCCGGAGCGGGCCCGGCCCCCGGCCCGTCGTCCCGCACCGCGTGATAGGTCAGCGCCCCCGCGATCAGCAGCGCCCCGACGACCCCGGCCACCAGGACGGGGACCCGGCGGGGCGCACCCGCGCCGGCCCGGCGCGGCCGACGGTCGGAGCCGCCCTTCGCGTCCTCCGCCGGTACGGCTCCGGCCCCGCGTCCCGGACCGTCCCCCGGGGCGTCGCCGGGGGAACCGCCCGCACCCGTGGGCGCGTTGCCGCTCTCCGCGCCTGCGCGGGGCTCCGTCCGTCCGGCCAGGCGCCGCAGCTCCCCCTCGACGCGCTCGGCCGTGGCAGGGGCATCCCGACCGTCGTCCAGCAGTCCGTCGACGATGGCGCCCAGGGGACCGCTCCGGCCTCCCGCCGCCGCCGTGTCGAGCAGGGCGCCGAGGGAGCGCAGGTCGTCGGCGGGGCCCGCGGGCCGGCCCGGGGCGGGGCCGGAGAGGTCGGGGGAGCCGGCATCGGTGCCGAACCCCGTGACGACGACGCGTCCGTCGTTCCCCAGCAGAACGTGGTCCGGGGTCACGCCGCGGTGGCCGACCCCCGCCTCCCGGGCCGCCCGCAGCGCGCCGAGGACCTCGGCGCCGACGCGTGCGGCCTCGCGCGGGGGGAGGGGGCCGCCCGCGTCGAGGGTCTCGGCGAGCGTGAGGCCGCGGACCAGCTCCATGACGACCCAGGGGCGGCCGTCGTCGGTGGCGACGCCGTGGACCTTCACGACCGCCGGATGGGAGAGCCGCGCGGCGGCGCGGGCCTCGCGCTCGCGGCGGGCGTACAGGAGGGGGACGTCGTCGGTGGGGACGCCCTCCGGGACCCGGAGCTCCTTGAGGGCCACCTCGTGGCGGTCCGTCTCGTCCAGGGCGCGCCAGACGGCGCCCGTCGCCCCCTCGGCCAGGACGTCCAGAAGCCGGTAACGACCCGCGATCACCGTCATGGCTCCACGGTAGCCCGAGGGCTGCCGTCCTGCCCCCGGTCGGTCGGCGGGAGGGGTGTCGCGATCTTGGTGTCGGAGATCACACCGGCCTCCGTGTCCGCGCGGGGGTGCCCGGAGTGCAGGATGGTTCGTGACGGTTCGGCAGCTGTTCGAGTGCTGTCCAACTCGCCCTGGAATCAGATGGATTCGCACGGTGACCGTCAACCCCCGTACGGGTGCGGTGAATCCCGTCGGCGGGATACACGCGTGTGACGCTGGGGCGATAGGGTTAACCTGCCCGGGCCGAGTGCCCTTGTACGGGTGGGGAGTGACATGGAACAGATAGCAATGCGCAGCAGGCCGCGAGTGCCTGCCATCACCTGCGGGAGCAGCGCGACGAGTTCGCGCCTCGACCGCCATCTCGCGGTGCTCGGCGGCCCTGCCGTGCCCCAGCGCGAGGTGGCCGAGGCGACGCTGCTGATGCGGGAACTGACGTCGCGTACGCGTGAGCCGGCGGTGCACAGCCACCGCAGCCGCAGCGCGCGGGTCTCGCTCTTCGCACCGCTCCGCCGACTGCGCCGCTCGCTCTTCGGCGCGCGCCACTAGCTCGTCCCCGGGCCTCCGGCAAGGCCCGGACCACGACTCCGCCGGACGTGTCCCCGCCCGTCCGGCGTTCAGTCGTGTCCGGAGCAGGCGCACGACGCGCCCGCCGGGCGCGGCCCTCACCCGGCTCGCGCCTGCCCCGGCCGCCTCCATGCCTCTGCCGCCCGAACGGGCCGCATCCGCCCGGCCGCCCCGGCCGTGGCCGCCCGTGCGGGCCTCGCCCGACCTCTCCCTCGTACGGGCCGCGCCGGACTCCCCGCCCGTGCGGCCCGCCTCCGGGTCGGCGTCAGGCGATGACCCCGCTGCCGCGCAGCTCCTTGAGCTCCGCCTCCGTCACGCCGAGTTCGGCGAGGACGGCGTCCGTGTCCTGGCCGTGGGCCGGGATGCGTCCCATGCGCGGTTCCGCGGCGTCCGGGAAGACGATCGGCGGCAGCAGCGAGCGCAGGGGGCCGACGGGGGACTCCACGTCCCGCCAGCGGTCACGGGACGCGAGCTGCGGGTGTTCGGCGAGCTCCGCGACCGAGTTGAGCCGGGCGCAGGCGATCCCCGCCGCGTCGAGCCGTGCGAGCGCCTCGGTGGTCGTCAGGGGGGCCAGCGCCTCCGCCACGGCGGCGTCCGTCGCCGCGCGTCCGGCGACCCGCGCCGTGTTGGTGGCGAAGGCCGGGTCGTCGGCGAGACCGGGCCGGCCGAGGACCTGCCCGGCGAGCCGCCGCCACTCGCGGTCGTTCTGGACGGAGAGCAGCACCAGGCCCCCGTCAGCGGTCGGATAGGCGTCGTAGGGGGCGATGACCGCGTGCGCGAGCCCCGTTCGCGCCGGGGCGGCGCTTCCGTGCGCCCCGTGATGCAGGGGGTGCCCCATCCACTCGGCCAGCGAGTCGAGCAGGGAGACCTCCACCGGACCGCCCCGGCCGGTCGTGCCGCGCCGGACGAGGGCGGCGAGGACGCCGGAGAAGGCGTACATGCCGGCGGCGATGTCGGCGGCGGGGATACCGGACTTGACCGGCTGCTCCGGGGTGCCGGTGACCGACACCAGCCCGGCCTCGCACTGGACGAGCATGTCGTACGCCCGCCGGTGCGCGTACGGTCCCGTCGCCCCGTACCCCGAGACGTCCACGGCGATCAGTGCGGGGTGGGCGGCGCAGAGGGCGGCGGCGTCGAGACCGAGGCGGGCCGCCGCCCCCTGGGCGAGGTTCTGCACGAACACGTCGGCGCCGGCCACCAGCCGCCGGACCAGGGCGAGGCCCCTCGGATCCTTGAGGTCGACGGCCACGGACTCCTTGCCGCGGTTGCACCACACGAAGTGGGAGGCGAGGCCGCGGGCCGCCGTGTCGTAACCCCGTGCGAAGTCGCCGCCGTCGGGGCGCTCGATCTTGACGACGCGCGCGCCGAGGTCGGCGAGCTGCCGGGTGGCGAAGGGGGCGGCGACGGCCTGCTCGACGGCGACGACCGTGATCCCGTCGAGGGGGAGTGGCTGAGTGCTCATGGAAGCCCTGCCTACCCTGCCCGGCCGCCCCTGTCACCCGGGCGTACGTCACCCCGGGCCGGGGGTCAGCCGCGCGCGTGGCGGCGGATCGCGAGCGGGGCGCACAGGGCGATCAGGCCGAGCGACCAGAGGAGCGCGCCGGCGACCGGATGGGCCACCGGCCAGGCGGCGCCGGAGGGGACGGGGGCGTTGCCGAAGAGGAACCGCACGGCCGTGGTGACCGCCGAGATCGGGTTCCACTCGGCGAGCGTGCGCAGCCAGTCCGGCATGCCGTCGGTCGGGATGTAGGCGTTGGACAGCAGCGGGAGCATGAACGTGGCGCTGCCGAGCTGCCCCGCCGCCTCCTCGCTCTTCGAGGCCAGGCCGAGCAGGATGCCGACCCAGGTCGTCGCGAGGCGGAAGAGCAGCAGCAGGCCGAAGGCGCTCACCGCTCCCGCCGCCGTGCCCTCGATCCGCCAGCCCATGGCGAGTCCGACGAGGATCAGCGGGACGGTGCCGACGGCGCTGGTCACGAGGTCGGCGAGGGCCTGTCCGAGGGGGGCGGCCGCGCGGCTCACCGGCAGGGTCCTGAAGCGGTCCATGACCCCCCGGTGGGCGTCCTGGGCCGCCTGGAACATGCCGGTCATGAGGCCGCCGGCGGCCGTCGCCACGAGCAGGCCCGGCACCAGGTGGGAGCGGTACTCGGCGCCGGGCATGGCGAGCGCGCTGCCGAAGACGTAGCCGAAGAAGAGCAGGAACACGATCGGCATCGTCTGGGTCATGACGGTGATCGCGGGCGCGTGCCGGACGCGCCGGAGGTGGCGGCCGAGGACGGCGGTGCCGTCGTGGACGAGGGCGGTGCTCACGCGGCGAGCTCCTTGCGTGCGGTGAGGCGGAGGAAGACCTCGTCGAGGGTGGGCGCGCGCAGCGAGGCGTCGACGACGAGGACGCCGGCCGCGTCGACCTCGCGGACGAGCCGCGGGAGGGTGAGCGTGGGGTCCGTCGTCACGGCGCCGACCGTGCGGCGCTCGGGGTCCAGGACCGGGGCGGAGCCGGTCAGCCGGTCGAGGACGGCGGCGGCCGCCCCGAGGGATCCGGGGGCGGCGACGACGACCTCGGCGTACGCGCCGACGAGCGCCTTGAGTGCGGCGGGTGTGCCGCGCTCGGCGACGCGGCCCTCGTCGACGAGGACGATGTCGTCGGCGAGCCGGTCGGCCTCCTCCAGGTACTGCGTGGTGAGGAGAACGGTCGTGCCCTGGGAGGCCAGTTCCCGGACGACGTCCCAGATGCCGTTGCGGCTGCGGGGGTCGAGGCCGGTCGTGGGCTCGTCGAGGAAGAGCACCCGCGGGGTCACGAGGAGGCTCGCGGCCAGGTCGAGCCGGCGCCGCATGCCGCCGGAGTAGGTGCGGGCGGGCCGTCCGGCCGCGGCCGCCAGGCCGAACCGCTCCAGGAGCTCGTCGGCGCGGGAGCGGGGCGCGCGCAGGAGCCGGGCGAAGAGCCGGAGGTTCTCGGCGCCGGTGAGGTCGCCGTCGACGGAGGTGTGCTGCCCGGTGACCGCGATCCGCCTCCGCACACCGGCCGGGTCACGCACCAGGTCGTGGCCGGCGACCCGGGCGCTTCCGGCGTCGGGCGGGACGAGGGTGGTCAGCACGCGGACGGCGGTGGTCTTGCCGGCGCCGTTGGGTCCAAGGAGGCCGCAGACCGAGCCCTCGGGGACGGCGAGGTCGAGGCCGCGGAGGGCGTGGACGTCGCCGTAGCGCTTCCGCAGACCTTCACTAAGTACAGCGTACGTAGTAGTCATGGCGCGACCCTACCCCACTACGTACGCCGTACGTAACTACGATGGAGGGCGAGGTGATGATCCATGGCGGGCCGAGCGGCCGAACCGGAAGTGATCTGGGCGCGCCCCGAGCGCGCGGGCCGGGGCCCCAGGCCGGCGTACAGCCGGCGGGACATCGTGGACGCCGCCGTCCGGATCGCCGACGCCGACGGCATCGACGCGGTCTCCATGCGCCGCGTCGCCGCCGAACTCGGCTGCGGCACCATGTCGCTCTACAACTACGTCCCCCGCAAGGAGGACCTGTACGAGCTGATGGTCGACGCGGTCAGCGGGGAGTACGAGCTCCCCGAGGAGCCCAGCGGCGACTGGCGCGCCGACATGACCGGGATCGCCCACCAGAGCCGCGCGATCATGTACCGGCACCCGTGGCTGCCCCGGGTGATGACCACCGCCTACGGCTTCAGCCCCAACGCCCTGCGCTTCCTGGAGTGGTGCCTGGGCTGCCTCGTGCCCCTGGACGTGCCCTCCGGGCTCAAGATGCAGCTCATCGCCATGGTCAACGGCACGGTCATGGCGACCGTCGCCAACGAGCAGGCCATCGCGGAGCGGGCCCGCGGCCTGCCCTGGTCCGAGGCGGAGGAGCAGGCGGTGCGCGGCGCCTACCTCATGGGTCAGGTGGCGAGCGGACGGTACCCGCACCTCGCCGCACTGCTGACCGAGGCGCCCGCGGCCCCCGTCGACCCCGACGAGATCTTCGCCCTGACCATCGGCCGCCTCCTGGACTCCTTCGCCCCCGCCGGCGCCTGAGAGGTGCTCAGACCAGCGTGAACTGACCTCCCGGGCCCTCCTCCGGGTGATCCAGGACGGAGGCGGGGCGGCGGGCCCGGCCCGGCGGCGGAAGCACCCCGGCCGCCCGCAGCTCGGCCCCGGCCCGCGGGCCCGCGGCCTCCGCGGTGAACGCCGCACGCTCCGCCTCCCGCGCGCCGACCAGCGCGAGCACGGTGATCAGGTCGAGCAGCTCCGAGGTCCACTCCTTCGGCCACTCCGCGGGACCGATCGCCTCCAGGGAGCCCGGCTCCGCCGGCGCGGTCCGGTGCGCGAACCACTGTTCGAGGACCCGCACCCCGCCGACCCGGAACTCCCACGCCTCCACCGGCACGGGGGAGATCCGGCCGTCGCCCAGGCAGAGCGCCTCGTCCCCGGCCTCGTACGTCATCTCCGCCGGCCGTGCGGGCACCGCGGACCGGACGTAGGGGCGGCGGCCGCCCGGCAGCCGCGGCTTCGTCCCGCTGAGGGCGCCGCGCGTCTGCACGTCCACCAGCTCGCGGCCCAGCGCCACGCCCGCCGCCCACACCTCCGGGTCCCGGGGCAGCGGCACCCGGCAGCCGGCGGGCGAGGGGACGGCCGCCGCCACGGTCCACGCCAGCCACGCGCGGGCGTCGACGCCGTGCCCGTACCGCCGGCCGAGGAAGTCGAGCAGCCCGGGGGCGAGGTTGGGTTCGTGGCCCCCGGGGCGGCGGAACAGCGGGCGGATGCGGCCGGGCCGGCCGGCGGGGGAGCGGCCCTCCGGCAGCGCGGCCGTCACCAGGAGCGCGGGACCGGCCGCCCCCGGCACGTACCCCTGCTCGACGGCGAAGAGCTGCGGCTCCCCGACGACCCGCCACAGCTCCGGGCGGGCGGTGTCGATCAGCCGGTGGTCGGGCAGCAGCCACTGCTCGTCGAACGGCCCCGGCGCCACCCGCACCGGCGCCGGGCACGGTCCGGACTCGCGGGCGAACCGCACGGTCCCGGTCCGCTGCCCGGGGAGCGCGGCCACCGAGCTGCCCGGGGTCCGCGCCCGGCTCGGCCGGAACAGCGCCTCCCGCTCGGCCCCCTCGGCGGCCGTCAGCCGGTCCCAGCGCGCCCGCAGCGTCCGGGCGTCCGGTGCCACGATCCAGCCGCGCCCGAACCGCAGCGGCGCGACGGACCAGGGCATGAGCTCGTCGAGGAGGGGCGGCTCGTCATCGGCGCGGGGGGCCGTCCGGGGGGCTTCCGTCACGCCCCGCATGCTAACGAGCGCCGTCCGTACGGGGCCAGTGTCGGCCTCGCCGGGGCGGACCCGTCGGCGGCGTCACCGGTGGTCGCGCGGGGGTTTCCGCCGGGCCGCCGGTTCGAGCGGAGCGAGGTCCGCCAGGAGGCGGCGGTACGCCTCGGGGTCCCGCTCGAAGTCCGCCCCGGCCGCGAGGGCGGCCCGGTCGCCGTCCTGACCCCGGAGCAGGTCGACCGAGGTCTGCGTGAACCGCTCCCGCAGGCCGTGACGTTCGGCGTCGGCCAGCAGCCGGCGCAGCTCGGCGACTGCGGCCGCGGCGTCGGCGCGGGCCGCCGGTCCGGCCCGGAGTCCGTCGCGCAGCCCCGCGGCGGGGGCGGCCTTCTCCAGCAGCGGGCGCAGCCGGTCAGCGAGCTCCCGGGCGTTCGCCGCCGCCGCGTGCGCCTCCGGTCCGGCCTCCCGCAGCACCCACAGGGCGCGGGCCAGCTCGGGGTCGGGTGCCGTGCCGAGCTCCCCCCGCCGCCCGGCGTCCCGCACGGCGTCCACCGCCCGCGCGTAGTCCTCGGAAGTCCGGCCGGCGGCCTCGGCCAGCCGGATCGCGTGGCGCACGAGCCGCGCCTCCACGCCGAGGACCCGGGGGAGGGCTCGCAGGTTTCCGCCGGCCAGTCCCGTCACGATGAGGAGGACCCCCACCACCAGGAGGGCGTCCGAGGTGGAGAGGTCCTCCTCGGGGTCGGCTTCGACGTCGTCCAGGTCCCCCCGGTCGGGCCCCTCCGTGAACATGAACCCGGACGCCCAGCCGTAGCCCCGGGCGTCTCCGTAGTGCGGCGCCTTGAGAAGGTCGCTCCGGCCGGCGTCGCAGTGGTACGGCCCCTCACGCGTCTTCCCCGCGTACGGGTCGCTCCACCGGACGCGGCAGGAGCCGTCGGCCTTCTCGTGGACCACCGCCAGGTCGATCTGACGCGACGCGGGCGGCTCCGTGTCCGCCTCGATCGCGTACAGCCCGACCGAACACGCGAAGAGTGTGAAACCGGCCGTCAGAACCCAGCGGAAGAAAGGTACGTGCCTCATGTGGTCATCCCCCCGCCGTCAGCCTGACAGGGTGCGGACCGGAGGGCGAGAGGGCGGTTCCGGCAGCGTGTCGCCGCGGTTCCTGCCCGGGACCGGCAGGAAGCGCGGCCCCGCGGGCGTCAGTGGGCCTCGACCGTGACCGTGAAGGAGAAGCGGTCGCCGCGGTAGCGGATGCGGGCCACGTCGACGACCCGGCCGTCCTCGTCGTAGGTCACGCCGGTGTAGTGGAGGATCGGCGAGAGGAGGGGGACCTGGAGCAGGCCCGCCGTCTCCGGATCGGCGAGGCGTGCCTCGACGGTGTCCGTGATGCGGCTGATCCGCACCCCGACCACGTCCCGCAGCACCTTCGTCATCGGCCAGCGCTCCAGGTCGGCCGGATCGACGGCGGCCGCGAGCTCGGGGAGCACGGCGTTCTCCGCCCAGTTGGTGGGCTCGCCGCTCTCCCCGTCCCGGCGCAGCCGGCGGTAGGCCACCACCTGCGGCACGTCCGGGAAGTACTCGGCGAGCTCGCCCGGCACCGGTTCGGGGCCGTGCCCGAGGACCGTCGTCCGCTCGCCCGACTGCTGGGCCACGATCGCGTCGATCGAGCCCAGCAGCCGGCGCGGGGTGGACCGCCGGGCACCGGGCTCGATGAACGTGCCGCGCCGCCGGTGCCGGCTGATCAGCCCCTCCTCCTCCAGCTCCTTGAGGGCCTGGCGCATGGTCAGCACGCTCACGCCGTAGTGGGTGGCGAGCTGCTCCTCGGTGGGCAGCCGCAGCGAGGCGTCGGGCGTGCGGCCCAGTATCGAGGCGCGCAGCGACTGCGAGACCTGATACCAGAGCGGCAGCTTGCGGTTCAGGACCAGCGAGTCGGGTGCGAAGGCGGTCACGGGTTCTCCGTACGAAGGCTACGGGCTTACGGCCGAGACACTACGGCCGGAAGTGGCGCTCCAGACCCTGCCATACGTCGTCGTATCCCTTCTGCAGGTGGTCGGCGTCCGCGGCCTGCGGGGTCGCGGTCATCGGCCAGCGGGTCTCGAACATGAAGGCAAGGCCGTCGTCGATCTTCTGCGGCTTCAGCTCGGCGGCGCTGGCCTTGTCGAAGGTCTCCCGGTCGGGGCCGTGCGCGGACATCATGTTGTGCAGGGAGCCGCCGCCCGGCACGAAGCCCTCCGCCTTGGCGTCGTAGGCGCCCTCGATCAGGCCCATGTACTCGCTCATCACGTTGCGGTGGAAGTACGGCGGGCGGAACGTGTCCTCGCCGACCAGCCAGCGCGGGGCGAAGACCACGAAGTCCACGCCCGCGAGCCCCGGGGTGTCGGACGGCGAGGTGAGGACCGTGAAGATCGACGGGTCGGGGTGGTCGTACGAGATCGTCCCGATGACGTTGAACCGGCGCAGGTCGTAGACGTACGGAGTGTGGTTGCCGTGCCAGGCGACGACGTCCAGCGGGGAGTGGCCGTACGTGGCGGACCAGAGGTTGCCGCAGTACTTGTTGACGACCTCGACCGGGCCCTCGACGTCCTCGTACGCGGCGACCGGGGCGCGGAAGTCGCGGGCGTTGGCCAGGCCGTTGGCGCCGATCGGGCCGAGGTCGGGGAGCTGGAAGGGGGCTCCGTGGTTCTCGCAGACGTAGCCGCGGGCCGTCTCGTCGAGGAGCTCGACGCGGAAGCGGACCCCGCGGGGGATCAGCGCGACCTCGCCCGGGTGGGCGGCGAGCAGGCCCAGCTCGGTGCGGAGCAGCAGACCGCCGCGCTCCGGGACGATCAGCAGCTCGCCGTCCGCGTCGCCGAAGACCCGGTCCATGGAGGCGTTGGCGTGGTAGAGGTGCACGGCCATGCCGGTCCGCTGGGCCGCGTCGCCGTTGCCGCCGAGGGTCCACAGGCCGGCCAGCCAGTCGGTGCCGGGGGCCGGGTCGGGCAGCGGGTTCCAGCGCAGCCGGTTGGGGTCGGGCACGGTCTCGGTGAAGGGCGCGCCGCGCAGCGCGCCGTTGTCGATCCGGGCGAACGGCGGATGGGCGGCCGACGGGCGGATCCGGTAGAGCCAGGAGCGCCGGTTGTGGGACCGGGGCTCGGTGAAGGCGCTGCCGCTGAGCTGCTCGGCGTAGAGGCCGAGGGGTGCGCGCTGCGGCGAGTTGCGGCCGTCCGGCAGAGCTCCGGGCACCGCCTCCGAGCTGTGCTCGTTGCCGAAACCGGTGCTGTAGGTGAGCGCCTCGGCCGTCTTTCTGGCCTGCTCCGTGGTCATCGCCCGCTCCTGTCCTGAGCCCACAAGGGAATCCTATGGATGACCGTAGGATTCCGCGCGCCTCCCGTCAACGGGGCGCGGACCTTCGGTGGATCCTCCTCCCGGCGCCCCCCGGGCCGGCCCGGGGGTGTTCGGGTGGCTTCGTCCCCGCCCCTCGCGCGGCCCGACCGCCGGCCGCGGAAGGTCCGCACATAAGTGAGTGCATGAGGGGGTCAGAAAAGATGAACAATGCTCTACTCTCACGCGCATGTCCTGGACCCGAAGACTCGTCCTCGCGCTCACGGTCGTGCTCGCGGCGCTCGCCGCGGCCCTGCTCACCGCACCCGGGGCCCAGGCCCACGAGGAGCGGCCCGTCACCCTGCCCGACGGCACCGGCAGCGTGCCCGCACTCCGCACGGGCGAACCCGACCTCCTCGTCTGTAAAACGGACCGGGCCGACTTCGAACGCCGCATCGCCGCGTTCCCCACCGCCCTCAAGGCCCGCAACCTCGCCCTCCACGACCGCTGCGCACGCTCCGGCTACCGCCACCTCCAGCAGGCCGTCGACGCCGTCGACAAGCCGGGGATGACCATCGCCGTCCTCCCCGGCCTGTACGAGGAGGAGCCCTCCCTGCCGCAGCCCACCGGGGAGTGCGCCACCCTCAAGGCCCCCAAGTCCTCGCTCGGGTACCAGATCCTCAGCTACGAGCAGCAGCGGCGCTGCCCCCACAACCAGAACCTCGTCGCCATCCTCGGCAAGAAGAACCTCCAGATCGAAGGCACCGGAGCCTCCCGCCAGGACGTCGTCATCGACGCCAAGTACCAGAAGCTCAACGCCCTGCGGGCCGACGGCTCCGACGGCATCTACTTCCGCAACTTCACCGCCCAGCGCACCACCTTCAACTCGCTCTACGTGCTCGCCGCCGACGGTTTCGTCATCGACGACGTCCTCACCCGGTGGAACGACGAGTACGGCTTCCTCACCTTCGCCTCCGACCACGGCCTCTACAAGAACTGCGAGTCCTACGGGAACGGCGACTCCGGCATCTACCCCGGCTCGGCCTCGAACATCAACGACGGCTACGGCTACGACGTCCCCCGCTACGCCATCGAGATCACCGGCTGCCGCAGCCACCACAACATGGTCGGCTACTCCGGCACCGCCGGGGACTCCGTCTGGGTCCACGACAACGAGCTCGACCACAACATGGGCGGCGCCTCCATGGACTCCGCCTTCCCCGGCCACCCCGGACTGCCCCAGAACCACGCCCGCTTCGAACGCAACCTGATCCACGACAACAACCAGAACTACTACCCGTACGTCGCCGACGGCACCTGCGCCAAGCCCCCCGTCGACCGCGGCTACGAACAGGGCGTCGTCTGCCCCCAGATCTCCATGCCGCCCGGCACCGGCATCATCACCGCAGGCGGCAACTGGAACCTCTACGAGGACAACTGGGTCTACGGCCACCAGCGCGCCGCCTTCTTCCTCAGCGCCGTCCCCGCCTTCATCCGCGGCGAGTCGGCCTGGGGCAAGCAGACCGACACCTCCCACCACAACCGCTACGCCGCCAACCACCTCGGCGTCGACAAGGCCGGCAACGCCCGCCCCAACCGGACCGAGGTCTGGTGGGACGGCCAGGGCGACGGCAACTGCTGGCAGTCCGACGCCGGCGCCGCCACCCCCACCGCCCTCCCCGCCTGCGGCACCCGCCGCGGCGACGTCTCCGGGAACACCGACCGGCTCGTCGGCGAACCCGTCAAACTCGCCCAGCTCCTCGTCTGCGCCGACTACAACGTCCAGGCGCGCCGCCTCCCGGCCGGCTGCGACTGGTACGGCGCCCGCGGCCTCCAGCGCGTCGAGACCCAACTCGCCCTCGGCAGCGCCCTCGTCCTCGCCCTCGCGGGATGCGCCCTCTGGTGGCGCCGACTGCGCGGCAGCCGGCTCGCCGGGGCCGGCACCCTCCTCGGCCTCGCGGGCCTGACCCTCGACGTGGTCGGCTCGACCCTCGCCCTCACCCCGACCTTCGTCCCCGCCCTCGCGCTGCTCCTCACCGGGGCCTGGTGGACCCTCGTCGGCCTCGCCCTGCGGCCCACCCGCCCCGTCTTCGCCTGGACCACCCTGGCCCTCGGCGCCCTGACCCTCCTCGACGCCTTCGACAAGGCGGTCCTCATGCTCCCGGGCATCCCCGTCAGCCCCGCGTGGTTCCGGCTCCTCCTCGGTGTCGTCTGGGTCCTCTGGGCCGTCATCGCCGCCGGCGCCCGCCCGACCGGGCCCGCCGAGGCCCCCGAACACCCCGCCGACGCCCCGGCCGAGCAGCTCGCGGACGGGCCGGCATGACGCGGCCGCGCGGGGCGACCCCCCTCCTCACCCTCGTCCTGGCCGCCGCGCTGACCCTGACGGGCTGCGGCGGCCGGGCCACCACCCACCACAAGCCCGGCACCACCCACCAGGAGGCGACCGGCGACAGCGGCACCCTGCTGCCGGCCAAGGACGAACGCGGCCACCGGCTCCGCCAGCTCGCGGCGGCCGACGCCCCCACCGTCCGTGCCGAGGCCCGCCCCGACCCCGAGGGCGGCTGGAACGTCCACCTCACCGTGGAGAGGTTCCGCTTCACCCCCGACAGCACCGGCGGCGCGGCCCTCCCGGGCCGCGGCCACGCCCGTCTCCTGGTCGACGGCAGGGAGACCGCCCGCCTCTACGGCCCCTGGGGATACGTGCCGCCCGGCGCCCACACCCTGACCGTCCGGCTCCACGCGGACGACCACACGGTCTGGGCCGTGGGCGGCACCCCCGTCCAGACCACCCTGCGTCTGGACGGCGCCCCCGCCACCGCCGCCACCCCCGCACCGACGAGCCGGCCCCCCGCCACCACCGACCGGACCCTCACCCTCACCATCACCGGAAAGACCGTCACACCACCCCCCTCCCGCGTCGAGTTGACGAAGGGCGAACGCCTCACCCTCCGGGTCACCGCCGATCGGGCCGACACCGTCCACGTGCACGGCTACGACCGCGAACTCGCCCTCTCTCCCGGCGTCCCCGCCACCCTCACCCTCACCGCCGACCGCACCGGTCTCTTCGAGGTCGAGACGCACGAGTCCGGACTCGTGCTGACCCAACTCGTCGTCCGATGACCGTCGTCCCCGCCGCCCCCGCCCACGCCGAGACGCTCGGTCTCCCGCTCGCCCACGGCGTGGGCTCCCGGCACGACCTCCCCCTCTCCCCCTTCTACGCCTACGCGGGCGCCTTCACGGCGCTCCTCGTCTCCTTCCTCGCCCTCGGACTGCTCTGGTCCACCTCCCGCTTCCGCGGCGACCGGGCAGGACGCCCGATCCCCGCCGCCCTCCAGCGGGCGGCCGACGCCCCCGCCACCCGCGGCGCGCTCCGCCTCCTCGGAGGCGCCGCGGCCCTCCTCTTCGTCCTCCACCTCCTCCTCGGCCCCGACGACCCCCGACGCAACCCCGCACCCGGCGCCCTCTACGTCCTCCTCTGGGTCGGCCTGGTCCCCGCCTCCCTCCTCCTCGGCCCCGTCTGGCGCCTCCTCAACCCCCTGCGCGCCGTCCACGTGCTCCGCCCGCCCCGCCACCCCCGCCCGGTGCCCGCCGCACTCGGCATCCGCCCCGCCGCCGCCGGCCTCCTCCTCTTCACCTGGCTCGAACTCGTCGCCCCCGACAACACCTCCCGCACCACCCTCCTCGTCGCCCTCGGCGTCCACACCGCCGTCCAGCTCGCCGGCGCCGCCCGCCACGGCGAGCGCTGGTTCGCCCACGCCGACCCCTTCGAGGTCTACTCCTCCCTCCTCGCCCGCCTCTCGCCGCTCGGCCGCCGCTCCGACGGCCGACTCGTCCTGCGCTCCCCCTTCCACGGCCTCGACTCCACCCCGCAGACCCCCGGTCTCGTCGCCACCGTCTGCGTCCTCCTCGGCTCCACCGCCTACGACGGCCTCTCCGACAACCCCCGCTGGATCACCACCCTCCAGACCTCACCCCTCGGCCCCACCGCCACCGCCACGCTCGGCCTCGCCGCCGCCGTCGCCCTCGCCGCCGCCTGCTACGGACTCTGCGCGGGCGCCCTGCGCCTGATGAGCCGTGACCTCACCACCCCCCTCACCTCCTTCGCCCACTCGCTCCTGCCCATCGCCCTCGGCTATCTCGTCGCGCACTACTTCTCGCTCCTCGTCACCGAAGGGCCACGCACAGTCATGATGGCAGCGGGCACTGACAACGCCCCCGCACCCGCTCCACCGCTGGGTCCCGCCGGCCTCGCGACCCTCCAGGTCGCCGCGATCGTCACCGGCCACGTCCTCGGCGTCGTCGCCGCCCACGACCGCTCGGTCCGCCTCTTCCCGCCCGCCCGGGCGGTCGCCGGCCAACTCCCGCTGTTCGTGCTGATGATCGCCTACACCCTCGGAGGCATCGGACTCCTCATCGCCTGAACCCCGGCTTCGCCCGACCACCGACCGGAGCGGCATCATGGACCCCGTGCCCCAGACCAGCCCCCAGACGCCCCCGGTGCTCCGTCGCACCCCCGTGCAGCAGCGCAGCGCCGACCGGCTCGCGCGGATCCTCGACGCCTGCGCCACGCTCCTCGACGAGACCGGGTACGAGCAGCTGAGCACCCGTGCCGTCGCCGTCCGGGCCGAGGTCCCCATCGGCTCCGTCTACCGCTTCTTCGGGAACAAGCGGGCGATGGTCGCCGCCCTCGCGCACCGCAACCTCGACCAGTACGCCGAGCGGATCTCCACCCGCTTCGCGGCCACCCCGCTCCTGGACGCCCACGGGGCGATCGACGGCGTCCTCGACGAGTTCATCGCCATGAAGCGAACCGTCCCCGGGTTCGCGCTCGTCGACTTCGGCGTGCCCGCGGCGGCGCCCGGCGAGGTCTCCGGGGCGGCCGTCGGCGACCGCGAGGACCGGAGCCCCGAGGAGGGCGCGGGCGGGACGGCGGACGGGGGCGGCGGCGATGTCGGCGACGAGGGTGGCGACGGGCTCGCCGAGGACCCCAACCGCCTGGTGGCCGACCGCATCTGCGGGCTCCTCGCCGCACACCTGGGCCGCACCGCCGACGACGACCTGCGCCGCAAGGTCCTCGTCGGGGTCGAGACCGCCGACGCCCTCGTCCGCCTCGCGTTCCGCGCCGACCCCGACGGCGACCCGGCCCTCGTCGACGAGACGCGCCACCTGCTCCACGCGTACCTGGCGCCGTCGCTGTCGTAGGGCCGCGGGACCCGCCGGGCCCCGGCCGCGCCGTGCGCCACCACGGAGCCCGCCGTACTCGCCGGCGCAGGCCCCTCCCGTACGTGCCTACCGGTCGGTATGCTCGGCGCCACCCGACGCCGCCCCAGGGAGACGCCATGTCCACCGCCCTGCGCATCTGCCCCCTCTGCGAAGCGACCTGCGGACTGACCCTGACCCTCGACGGGCCCCGGGTCACCGGGGCCCGCGGCGACCGGGAGGACGTCTTCAGCCAGGGCTTCATCTGCCCCAAGGGCGCCGCCTTCCCGGAGGTCGACGCCGACCCGGACAGGCTGCGGGCCCCGCTGGTCAGGAAGGACGGCAGGCTCCGGGAAGCCACCTGGGCCGAGGCGTTCGACACCATCGCCGCGCGGATCCGGCCGCTGATCGAGGAGTACGGGCCGGACGCGGTGGGTATCGTCCTGGGCAACCCCAATGTGCACACGATCGCCGGCGCCCTCTACCCGCCCCTGCTGATCGGCGCCCTGCGGACGCGGAACCTCTTCACCGCGTCCACGCTCGACCAGATGCCCAAGCACGTCTCCAGCGGCCTGCTCTTCGGGGACCCCTTCGCCGTACCCGTGCCGGACCTGGACCGCACCGACCACCTGCTCATCCTCGGCGCCAACCCGCTGGACTCCAACGGAAGTCTCTGCACCGCCCCCGACTTCCCCGGCCGGCTCAAGGCGCTGCGCCGGCGCGGCGGCACCCTCACCGTCGTCGACCCCCGGCGCACCCGCACCGCCCGCCTCGCCGACCGGCACGTCGCGATCCGCCCCGGCGCCGACGCGCTCCTCCTCGCCGCGCTCGTCCACACCCTCTTCGAGGAGGACCTCACCGACCTCGGCCCGCTCGCCGCCCATGTGGAGGGGGTCGAGGAGGTACGGGCCGCCGTGGGGGAGTTCACCCCCGAGGCCGTCGCGGACGCCTGCGACGTGGACGCGGACACCATCCGCGCCCTCGCCCGGGAGCTCGCCGCCGCGCCCACCGCCGCCGTGTACGGGCGGATGGGCAGCTCCACCGTGGAGTACGGCACCCTCGGCAACTGGCTCGTCGACGTCCTCAACGTCCTCACCGGCAACCTCGACCGGCCCGGAGGCGCCCTCTTCCCGCTCTCCGCCACCGCGCCCGCCCCGCGCCCGGCCGGACCCGGGAAGGGCTTCGCCCTGGGCCGCCGGCACAGCAGGGTCTCCCGGCACCCCGAGGTCAAGGGCGAACTGCCGCTGGTCGCGCTCGCCGAGGAGATCGAGACACCGGGGGAGGGGCGGATCCGGGCGGTGATCGCCGTCGCCGCCAACCCCGTCCTGTCCGCGCCCGACGGGAACCGTCTCGACGCCGCCCTCTCGTCCCTCGACTTCATGGTCGCCGTCGACCCGTACCTCAACGAGACCACCCGCCACGCCGACGTCCTGCTCCCCCCGCCGCCGCCCACCAGGAGCGCCCACTTCGACTTCGCCTTCAACGGCTTCTCCGTCCGCGACCAGGTCCGCTTCACCCCCGCCGCCGTCCCCCTCGAAGCGGACCGCATGGACGAGTGCGAGATCCACGCCCGGCTCGTCCTCGCCGTCTCCGGCATGCACGGAGCCCCGCCGTCCGCGGTCGACACGCTCGCCATCGACACCACCCTCGCCAAGGCCGTGACCCAGGAGCACTCGCCGGCCTACGGCGCCGACCCCGAGGAGTTCGCGGCCCGGCTCCGCGGTGCCGACGGACCCGAGCGCCGACTCGACCTGATGCTGCGCCTCGGCCCGTACGGACTCACGCTCGACGAGGTCAAGGCCCACCCGCACGGGATCGACCTCGGACCGCTGAAGCCGAGGATCCCCCAGCTCCTCAAGACCCGCAGCGGACGGATCGAGCTGTTCCCCGCGCCGCTCGCCGCGGACCTGCCCCGGCTGCGGGCGGCGCTCCGCACCAGCCCGGAGCCCGGTGTCCTCCAGCTCGTCGGCCGCCGCCACCTGCGCTCCAACAACAGCTGGCTGCACAACACCCCCGCGCTCGGCGGCGGCTCGAACCGCTGCACGCTCCAGGTGCACCCCCGGGACGCCGACCGGCTGCGCCTCGCCGACGGCGGTCTCGCCCGGGTCAAGGGCGAGGGCGGCGAGCTGGAGGTGCCGGTGGAGGTCACCGACGGGGTGCGGCCGGGGGTGGTGAGCCTCCCGCACGGCTGGGGCCACGACCGCGAGGGCACCCGGCTCGCCGTGGCCTCCGCCCGCCCGGGGGTCAACGTCAACCAGCTCCTCGACGGGTCACGGATCGACCCGCTGTCCGGCACCGCCGTCCTCAACGGCTTTCCCGTCGAGGTGTCGCCGCTGCCGTGACCGCTGCCGGCGACGGTCTCGGCGCCACGGCCTTGACCTGGGGTTTTGCTCGTATTGCTCACGCGTCAACGTCTTGTTAACGGCGGAAGAGGGCACCTACGGTCATCCGGACCGCCGCTCGGCGGCAGTTCAAGGGTGAACGTGAGGTGTCCTCCATGCTGACCGTCCTCGGTTTCGCCATGATCGCGACCTTCCTGGTCCTGATCATGATGAAGAAGATGTCGCCGATCGCGGCGCTCGTGCTGATCCCGGCGCTCTTCTGCGTCGCGGTCGGGCAGGGGGCCCAGCTCGGCGACTACGTCATCGAAGGCGTCGGCAAGCTGGCGCCGACCGCCGCGATGCTGATGTTCGCGATCGTCTACTTCGGCGTCATGATCGACGTCGGCCTCTTCGACCCGATCGTCCGGGGCATCCTGCGGTTCTGCAAGGCGGACCCCGTACGCGTCGTCGTGGGCACCGCGGTGCTCGCCGCGATCGTCTCGCTGGACGGCGACGGCTCCACCACCTTCATGATCACCGTCTCGGCGATGTATCCGCTCTACAAGCGGCTCGGCATGAGCCTGGTCGTGATGACCGGCGTCGCCGCCACCGCCAACGGCGTCATGAACACCCTGCCCTGGGGCGGACCCACGGCCCGTGCGGCCACCGCGCTCAAGCTCGACGCCGCCGACATCTTCGTGCCGATGATCCCCGCGCTCGGCATGGGGCTGCTGTTCGTCCTGGCCCTCGCGTACGTCCTCGGGCGCCGCGAGCGGAAGCGGATCGGGTACCTCACCCTGGACGAGGCCCTGGTGACCGAGAACGAGTCCGAGACCGTCCTGGTCGCGGCGGGCGGCGCGGACACCGGCGCAGGCACCGGCACGGCGCGGCCGGCCAAGCCCGCGGGCTCCGGCGAGGGTCACGGCAACGGCAACGGCGACGGCAGGGGTCGCGGCGGCGAGGAGGCGGGCGCCCCGGGCGGCGACGGCTCCGGAGCGGCGGCGGCCACGGCCGAGGGGTTCCAGGGGCTCGACCCGAACCGTGCGACGCTCCGCCCCCGGCTGTACTGGTTCAACGCCGGCCTGACCGTCGCGCTGCTCGCCGCGATGATCCTCGAACTGCTGCCGATCCCGGTCCTGTTCCTCCTCGGCGCCGCTCTCGCGCTCACCGTCAACTACCCGAACATGGCCGAGCAGAAGGCCCGCATCGCCGCCCACGCCGACAACGTCCTCAACGTCTCCGGCATGGTCTTCGCCGCCGCCGTCTTCACCGGCGTCCTCACCGGTACGGGCATGGTCGAGCACATGGCCGACTGGCTCGTCGGCGCCATCCCCGACGGGCTGGGGCCGCACATGGGCCTGGTCACCGGCGTGCTGAGCATCCCGCTCACCTACTTCATGTCGAACGACGGCTTCTACTTCGGCGTCGTGCCGGTCCTCGCCGAGGCGGGCGCCGCCCACGGGGTGTCGCCGCTGGAGATCGCCCGGGCGTCGCTGGTCGGCCAGGCGCTGCACATGTCGAGCCCGCTGGTGCCCGCGGTGTACGTGCTCGTGGGCATGGCGAAGGTGGAGTTCGGCGACCACACCCGGTTCACGGTGAAGTGGGCGGCGCTCACCTCGCTGGTCGTCCTGGCGGCGGGGATCCTCTTCGGGATCATCTGACCCGCCGGCCGGGGGTATGCGCCGGACGGGCGACTCGGAGGGTGGCGCGTGCATGTCGCCACCCTCCGACGTCTTGCGGTGACAGATAGTCGGATTATCGGTAAGTCTGTCCGACGAACTCCTTCCGGAGGAACCCCGCATGACCGCTCGTACCGTCCGGCCCCTCGTCGCCACCGCCGCGGCCGCACTCGCCGTCGGCGGCCTCGCCCTCGCGGGAGCGCCCTCGGCGTACGCCGCCCCCGGCGACAGCGGCGACGTGAAGATCCACAGGGTCGGCACGCCCTTCGACGATCCGGACTCCTCCCTCTTCGGTGTCGGAGCGGCCGTCGCCGCCGGTCTCGCCGGCACGGCCGGACTGGTCCTGATCCGCCGCTCGCGCCGCAGCGACGATGGCGCCGCGTAGGCCCCGCCTCTCGCGCAGGCGGCGGCGGATCCTCCGGCTCACCAGGACCGTGGCGGTCGCCACGGTCCTGGTGACCGGGAGTGTCTGGTGGGCCGGCGACGACGAGCCGGCCGACCCGCCGCTCGCCGCCGGCCCGGCCGCCCCCGGCCCGGCCGGCAAGGCCACGGGAGCCGCGGGAGCTGCCGGAGCCGCGGGGGCCGAGAAGCCGCATGCCGAGAAGCCGCATGCCGAGAAGGCGGGGGCCGAGAAAGCGGGGGCCGCGACGTCGCGGCCCGCGAAGGAGCGGACGGAGAAAGGGGCGACCGGGAAGCAGGCCGCCGGCGCGGCCGCCGCGCTGGACCACAAGGCGAAGCCGAGGGTCCGGCCGAAGGCCGCGCCCACGCCCCGGCCGGCGCCGCCGCCCGCGCCGCTGTCCCGCTCGCGCCCCACCGCCCTGGGGGTCCCGGCCATCACCATCGAGGCTCCGGTGGTCGAGCTCGACGTCGACGCCACCGGGCGGCTCTCCACGCCGCCCGTCGACAACCCCGACGTCGTCGGCTGGTACGCGAAGGGCGTCACCCCCGGCGAGCGCGGCACCGCCGTCGTGGTGGGCCACCGCGACACGAAGACCGGTCCCGCCGTCTTCCTGGACCTCGACTCGCTCAGCGCCGGGAACACCGTCCGAGTCGCCCGTGCCGACGGCAAGGTCGCGGTGTTCACGGTCGACCGGGTGGAGACGTACGCCAAGGCGAACTTCCCCGACAAGGAGGTGTACGGCTCCACCGGGCGGCCCGAGCTCAGGCTGCTCACCTGCGGCGGGGCCTTCGACCGTGCCACGGGCTACGCGGCGAACATCGTCGTCTTCGCCCACCTCACCGACCTCGCCCAGAAGATCTGACCCCCGGCGAGGAGATCCGGCCACCGAGAAGGGCCGCCCTGCCGGCCCCCATGGTCACGCCCCGCCCGACGGACCCAGCCGCTCCGTCGGGCGGGGCGTCCTCGTGCGCGCGGACATCCGGTGGGGAGGGGCGGGGCGAGGAGGGACCCGCCGGTTCCCGGGGCGGAGGGCTGTCGGGGTCGGCATGGACAGGGGGAGTGCGGGGACGGCACGATCGGTTCGCGGCGGGTGGCGCCGGGTGAGACCGGGGGCACTCCTGCGGACCCTGGCGCCGGAAAACTAACAGCGCTAGTTTGGGGCGGTGCCGCCGCACCGGTCGGCCGGGTGACGAGAGGGAAGCGCATGAAGGCCCACGACGCGCACGACGCGATGTACATCGGCGGGGAGTGGCGCCCCGCCTCCTCCACGGACACGATCCCGGTGATCGACCCGGCCGACGAGCGGGTCATCGGTCACGTCCCGGCCGGCACCGCGGAGGACGTCGACGCCGCCGTCCGCGCCGCCCGCGCCGCGCTCCCCGGCTGGGCCGCCACCGCGCCCGCCGAGCGCGGAGCCCGCATCGCCGCCCTGCGCGACGCGCTCGCCGCCCGCGCCGAGGTCATCGCCGCGACCGTCACCGCCGAACTCGGAGCGCCGCCGCAGCTGGCCGCCGCCGTGCACACGGGCCTGCCGATCGCGGTCGCCGGCTCGTACGCCGAACTCGCCGCCACCCACGCCTTCGAGGAGAAGGTCGGCAACTCCACCGTCTACGCCGAGCCGGTCGGCGTGGTCGCCGCGATCACGCCGTGGAACTACCCGCTCCACCAGATCGTCGCCAAGGTCGCCCCGGCCCTCGCCGCCGGCTGCACCACCGTCCTCAAGCCCGCCGAGGACACCCCGCTGACCGCCCAGCTCTTCGCCGAGGCCGTGCACGAGGCGGGCCTGCCCGCCGGCGTCTTCAACCTGGTCACCGGCCTCGGCCCGGTCGCGGGCCAGGCGCTCGCCGAGCACCCGGACGTCGACCTCGTCTCCTTCACCGGCTCCACAGCCGTCGGCCGCCGCATCGGCGCCCTCGCGGGCGGCGCCGTCAAGCGGGTCGCCCTCGAACTCGGCGGCAAGTCCGCCAACGTCATCCTGCCGAGCGCCGACCTTCCCAAGGCCGTCGCCGTCGGCATCGCCAACGTCATGTCCAACTCCGGCCAGACGTGCAGCGCCTGGACCCGGATGCTGATCCCCGCCGACCGGTACGAGGAGGCCGTGGCGCTCGCGGCCGAGGCCGTCGCCAAGTACGTCCCCGGCGAGCGCGTCGGCCCCCTCGTCAACGCCCGGCAGCAGGAGCGCGTCCGCGGCTACATCCGGAAGGGGATCGAGGAGGGTGCCCGCGTCGTCGCCGGCGGTCCCGAGGCCCCGCGCGAGACCGGCTACTACGTCTCCCCGACCGTCTTCGCCGACGTCACCCCGGAGATGACCATCGCCCAGGAGGAGATCTTCGGGCCCGTCGTCTCGCTGCTGCGGTACGAGGACGAGGACGAGGCCCTCGCGATCGCCAACGGCACCGTCTACGGCCTCGCCGGCGCCGTCTGGGGCGAGCAGGCCGAGGCCGTCGCCTTCGCCCGCCGCATGGAGACCGGACAGGTCGACATCAACGGCGGCCGCTTCAACCCGCTGGCCCCCTTCGGCGGTTACAAGCAGTCCGGAGTGGGCCGGGAACTCGGCGCGCACGGCCTCGCCGAGTACCTCCAGACCAAGTCCCTCCAGTTCTGAGCCCCGAGGAGCAGTCCACGTGAGCACGATCCGCGCCGCCGTCCTGCCCGCCGTCGGCTCCCCCCTGGAGATCACCGACATCGAACTCCCCGAGCCCGGCCCGGGCCAGGTCCGGGTCCGGCTCGCCGCCGCCGGGGTCTGCCACTCCGACCTGTCGCTCTCCAACGGCACGATGCGCGTGCCGGTCCCGGCCGTCCTCGGCCACGAGGGCGCCGGCACGGTCGTCTCCGTCGGCGAGGGGGTCACCGGCGTGGCCCCCGGCGACGGCGTCGTCCTCAACTGGGCTCCGTCCTGCGGCCGCTGCCACTCCTGCTCGCTGGGCGAGGTGTGGCTCTGCGCCGACGCGCTGACCGGCGTGGGCAACGTGCACGCCCACACGGCCGACGGAACCGCGCTGCACCCCGGGCTCAACGTCGCCGCCTTCGCCGAGGAGACGGTCGTGGCCGCGAACTGCGTCCTGCCCGCCCCCGACGGCGTGCCGCTCGCCGACGCGGCCCTGCTGGGCTGCGCCGTCCTCACCGGCTGGGGCGCGGTCCACCACTCCGCCCGGGTCCGGGCGGGCGAGAGCGTCGCCGTCTTCGGTGTCGGCGGGGTGGGCCTCGCCACCCTCCAGGCCGCCCGGATCGCCGGGGCGTCGACGATCGTCGCGGTCGACGTCTCCCCGGAGAAGGAGGCGCTGGCCCGGGCGGCGGGGGCGACCGAGTACGTCGTCGCTTCGGAGACCACCGCGAAGGAGATCCGGAGGCTGACGGGTGGCCACGGCGTCGACGTGGCCGTCGAGTGCGTCGGCCGCGCCGTCGCGATCCGCACGGCGTGGGAGTCCACCCGCCGCGGCGGCCGCACCACGGTCGTCGGCATCGGAGGCAAGGACCAGCAGGTCACGTTCAACGCCCTGGAGCTGTTCCACTGGGGCCGCACGCTGGCCGGCTGCGTCTACGGCGACTCGAACCCGGCGCAGGACCTGCCGGTCCTCGCCGAGCACATCAGGGCGGGCCGGTTCGACCTCGGTGCCCTCGTCACCGAGCGGATCACCCTCGACGGCATCCCGGGCGCCTTCGACAACATGCTCGCCGGCAAGGGCGGCCGGGCGCTGGTGGTCTTCCCCTGAGACCGGGAGCCTGACACCGGCGTCTCCAGGCAGCACCGGTCACCCGGACGCAGCGGGACGGGCCCGCACCCCTCCAGGGGTGCGGGCCCGTCCCGTCCCTCACAGGTCCAGGGCGAGGCGTGGGCCGCGCGACCGGCCGACGCAGATCATCATCGTCGTCGCCGAGGCCCTCTCGTCCTCGCCGAGGACCGAGTCGTGGTGCTCGGGCGTCCCGCCGAGCACCTTCGTCTCGCAGGTGCCGCACCAGCCCTCCTCGCAGGAGTACGCGACCCCGGGCAGCACCTCCCGCACGGCGTCGAGCAGGCTCCGCCCCGGCTCCACCCGGAGCGTGCGCCCGCTGCGGCGCAGCTCGACCTCGAAGCCGCCCCCGCCGGACGGGCGCGGCTCCGGGTCCGCCGCGCCGAACCGCTCGGTGTGCAGCGGGCCGGCCCACCGGTCCGCCACCGCCCGCAGGAGTCCTTCCGGGCCGCAGCAGTACACGGCCGTCCCGGCGGGCAGCCCGGCGAGGGCGGTGTCCAGATCGGGCCGTCCGGCCGTGTCCTCGGGCACGAGCGTGACGCCGGGGAGCGCGGACAGCTCCTCGCGGTACGCCATGGACGCCAGGCTCCGTCCGCCGTACAGCAGGGACCACGTCCCCGGCGGGAGGGAGCGGACCATCGGCAGCAGGGGGGTGATGCCGATGCCGCCCGCGACGAACAGGTACCGCTCGGCGGGCACCAGCGGGAACCGCTGGAAGGGACCCCGGACGCCGAGGAGAGTGCCCTCCCCGACGGCCGTGTGGACCTCCTCCGAGCCGCCCCGGCCCGCCGGTGCGCGCAGCACCCCGATCCGGTAGGCGCTCCGGTCGGCCGGGTCGCCGCAGAGCGAGTAGTGCCGGACCGCCCCGGACGGCAGGGTCACCTCCAGGTGCGCGCCGGGTTCCCACGGCGGCAGCGCGGCTCCCGCCGGATCGGCGAGGAGGAGCCCGCGGACGCCCTCCGCCTCCTCGGCGACCGACCGGACGGTGAATCGGAACAGGGACATGAGGGGCACCTCGTCAATCTCGGTGGGCGGGACCGTCCGTGGGCCGGTCAGGGGCGGGCGGGGAGGGGCGGCGGAGGCTCGGGCCAGATCCGGCACAGGACTCCGTAGAGCGCCGCCGCGACGGCGAACGAGGCCGGCAGGCTCAGGTCGACGCCGCCGGTCAGTCCGGTCAGCGGGCCGGTGTAGAGCGGGTTGTTGACCCACAGCACGCCGACGACCGAGCCCGCGGCGAAGGCGGCGGCGGCCCGCGCGTTGACCCCGCCCGTGTACCAGTAGCGTCCGCCGCCGCCGACGGTGAAGGAGCGCAGCGCCTCGGCGTCGTACCGGCCCCGGTGGAGCACGTACCCGACGGAGAGGACCGCCGCCCACGGGGCGACGACCGTCAGCAGCAGCGTCACGAACGCCGACATCGCGTCCATGGCGTCGTACACCACCGCCCCGAGGTACAGCACGGCCGCCGCGAGGAGCGCGACCGCGGTGGTGACGGCGGCCCGCGAGGAGCGCCAGAAGACCGAGTTGGCGGAGAGCCCGGCCGCGTACAGGCAGAGGCCGGCCTGCGGCAGGGTGCCCGCGAAGCCGAAGACCACGACCGCGACGGCGAACCAGCCGGGCACCGCGTCCGTCAGCCCCTGGAGCCACGGTTCGTCGGGGACCGGGAAGAGCGTCGTCACGTACGCGCCGGTGAGCAGCGCGGCGAGACTGCTGAGGAACATCGCGGTCCCGCTGGCCCGCATCACCCGCCGGGTGGGGGTGGCGGCGGGCATGAAGCGGGTGTAGTCGCCCTGGAAGGTGGCGTACGACAGGGGCACCGTCGCGGACGCGGTCGCCGCCAGCAGCCAGGTGTGCAGGCCGCTGTCGAGCGCCAGGGTCCCGCCGGCGTACCCCGCGTCGAAGCGGGGGGCGAGCACGAGGACGGTGCCGAGCAGCACCGCCCCGCCGGTCACGGCGGTGACGCGGTACGTGCGGACCAGCGCCTCGTGACCGCGCACGGCCACCAGCGCGACGGCCGCCGCCGTCACCGCCATCGCGGCCGTCAGCGCGCCCGGCCCCGTCGGTGTCGACAGCAGCCGGTGGCCGGCCACCATCACGGCGGTGCCCCCGGTCCACACGGCGATCGCGAAGAAGCCGAGCGCCGTCACCACCGTGAGCGCGTTGCCGACGACCCTGCCCCGCACGCCGAAGTGGGCTCCGCTCGCCACGGGGTCGTTGGTCCCGGTGCGGACGCCGAACCGGGCCAGCGGCGCGAGCAGCACCGTGCCGACGGCGACGCCCACGGCGATCGCGCTCGCCGAGGCCCACCAGCCGAGGCCGAAGACCACGGGCAGCGCGCCGAGCACGACCGTGCCGAAGGAGAACTGCGCGGACGGCCAGATCCAGCCGAACGCGGCGGGTGTCGAGGTCCTCATGGACGCCGGCACGGGTGCCACGCCGTCGTGGTCGGCCGCCGCACGGGGCGGCGTCACGACGGACGCCGCCCCGGTCGGTGTGGTGGTCACGGGGCGCCCCCGGCCCGGCCCTGGGCGCCGGGGTCGCCGGGCAGCACGTCGACCACCCGGAGGGCGGCGCAGGCCGCCCCCGAGGTGCGCTCGCCGCTCGTCAGGTCGAAGGTCGTGTGGTGCAGGGGACAGGTGATGCGCAGTCTGTCCCCGTCGACCCGGCCGTACTTCAGCCTGCCCCCGCGGTGCGGGCAGAGGGCGGCCGCGAGGACCTTGCGGCCGCCGACCTCGACCAGGACCAGGTCCTCGGTCACCTGGCGGACGGAGGGCTCGCCGCCCTCCCGGCGCCGCCCCGCCGGCACGGCGGTCACGCGGCGCTCTCCCGGGCCCGCGCGACGGCCGCCTCGGTGGCCTCGCCGACGATGTCGGAGGCCAGTCGCACGCCCGCCCAGATCTTCGCCAGGTCGGGCTCCTCCAGGGAGCGGATCGCCGTCCGCATGTGGTTGCTGTGGTAGGCGTCGATGTACAGGTGCTCGGTGTAGTAGGCGTCGTGGACGATCCCGAGCCGTCGCGCCGCCCGGGCGAAGCTCTGGAAGGCGTAGAGCACGCTCGTCTCGAAGTAGGCGTACGCGCCCAGGAAGTACTGGGGGGAGGGCGCCCGGCTCGCCAGCCAGTGGAACATGTTGACGTAGGCGTAGCACTGCGGCGAGGTCTCGTCGAGGTAGTCGTCGAGCCGCAGGCTCAGCCCCAGCTCGGTGAGCAGGTCCCGGTAGAGCTGGGAGTGCGCCTTCTCCTCGTTGCCGCAGCCGAGTTCGTCGATGAGGACCCGGAAGACCGCCATCGCCGAGCGGTACGGCAGCCGGGGCACGACCGGGAGGAGGGACTCGGACTCGGTGAGGCCGTCGAGGGCGAACTGCCGGACCACGACCTTGAACTGTTCCAGCGTCGCGTGCTCGGCGAGGAAGGTCGCGCTCTCGGGGAGCGCGGCCTCCTCCTCGGCGAGGAACTCCTTGAGTGCCTGGAGCAGTTCGCCGGCCGAGCCGAACCGGGGCGCGGCGGCCTCGTGGGCCCGTGCCTTCGGCAGGATCCAGCGCTCCTCGATGGCGGTCATCGATCCGTAGTCGCCGAGGTTGGGGACCCGGCGGTAGAGCTCGTGCAGGGTGCGCTGGGCGGTCGCGGCCGGGGCCGCGACCGAGTGGGCGGCGACCGGGACGGCCGCGCGGGACGAGGTGGGGGCGGGGGACGAGGGGGCGCTCATGCCGCCTTCGCCTCCTCGTGGGTGGTGGGGGAGCTGATCACGCCGCGCCGGTGCAGCTCCTTCTTCACCCACCGGTACCAGTCGTCGCGGAAGACTCCGTACCGCTCGCAGACGGTGTTGATCTCCGCCTGCCGGTCCGGGGTCGGGTCGACCAGCATGGCGTTGCACAGCCCGGGTTCGAGGTTGGCCAGCGGGCCGATGAAGCCCTGGATGCCGCGGGCGTCGACGAGGAGGTTCTCCCAGCCCTCGAAGACGGGGATGCCGGTGCCGGCCTCCGCCATCTCGCGGGTGAAGGCGGCGTCGCCGCTCGACTCCTTGATGCCGACGATGCCGGGTATCTCCTTGCAGATCCGCAGCAGCGTCTCGAAGGCGATGCGATTGCCGGACAGCGCCTCCTCGTTGTAGAGGAAGACGGGCAGGTCGAGGGCCGCCCGGATCGACCGGTAGTGGGCGACGATCGCGTCCTGCGTCACGTCCGCGCCGAACGGCGTGGTGACGACGACGGCGTCGGCGCCGAGCGCGGCGGCCGTGCGGGCCCGCTCGATCACCGCGTCGGTGTCGGGGAGCTGGATGCCGGCGAGCACGGGCAGGCCGTCCGCGTGCTCGACGGTGTACGCCACGACGTCGTGCCACTGGCGGGCGTCCAGCGCCCAGCCCTCGCCGGAGGTCAGGGCCGGCATGAGGCCGGAGACCTCGGCGCGGACGTGGTCGACGAGGCGGGCGACGCTCCGCTCGTCGACGGTGCCGTGCGGGTCGAGAGGGGTGATCAGCGGGACGATGGTCCCGGAGTAGGTGCCAGGCATGATTCGGGTGCCCTTCGGAAATGGGTCCAGAGGTGGTTCGGAGGGGTGGCGCTGCCGTTCAGAGCTGCTCGGAGACCACCGACAGGACCAGCGACCGCTGGTAGAGCTCCTCCAGGTACGCGGGGAACGAGGGTTCCTCCACCGGGCTTCGAGCCCCGTCCCGCACGATCGGTTCGACGGGAAGTCCGGGCGTACGGAGCAGCCGGGGGCTCGCTGTGCGGAGCACGCCCCCCTTGCCGAGGACCTGCGCGAGGGCGAGCCGTTCATGGGTGGGCAGTCCGTCGAGCCCGGGTGCGGTGAGGGCCCGGCGGACGTCCTCCTCGTCGTAGGCGACCCGGTCGACGGCCAGGTCGGTGTGGAGGACGTCCATGAAGGGGTAGTACTCGTCCTGCACGCGCCGCTCGTAGCGCCACACGAGGTCGTCGCAGCGGCCGACCTGCTCCCAGCTCATGACGATCCGGCCGGCGTCACCGGCGGCGAGCCGGTCGGCGAAGAAGGACTTGGCGGCGATCCTGACGGCGTCGTCCTTGCTGTGCATGCCCATGAAGAGGGTGGCGTCGACGAACACCGCGGGGGAGGGGTCAGCCGGCATAGCGCTCGAGCACCTTCCGCATCCGCTCCATCGCGCCGGCGAACAGCTCGGGCTCGCGGGCCAGGGCCAGGCGGAGGAAGCGCTCGCCCTTCTCCTTGGTGTTCCAGTAGAAGAACGTGCCCGGCAGGACGTACACCTCCTCGTCGAAGAGGACGGCCTGGAGCTGGGTGGCGGTCACGTGCTCGGGCTTGATCCGGAACCAGGCGACGCTGGTGCCGACGACGGGCTCCTGGAACTCCAGGATGGTGCCGCCCAGCGCCGCGCGGGCCGCCTCGCCGTTGGTCGTGATGATGTCGCGCACGGAGGCGAAGCCGTCGGTGATGGAGTCCTCGACGTACTGCGTGACCATGTTGAGGACGAAGGGCGACACGTTGAGCAGGACGCTGGTGTGGAGGTTGTAGACCTCCTCCTGGATGTCCCGGCTGGCGGTGATCATGGCGCACTTGGCGTCCTGGATCGGCCAGGTCTTCCCGGTGTCCTCCATGACCATGTAGGTGACGCCGGAGTCCTCCAGGAGCCGGTAGATGTCGACCCGGCCGATGCCCTCGTCGCAGAGCGCGAAGGAGGCGAAGCAGAAGTCCATCACCAGGACCTTGTCGTGGTCCACGCAGTAGCGGACGACCTCGCGGAAGCCCTCCAGCTTCTCGGCGAGCAGGGTGAAGCCGGTGGGGTTGTTGGGGTCGACGAGGTAGATCGCGTCCGCGTCGACCTGCTCGACCAGGCGGTCGTAGATCGCGTCCTTGTCGTGCAGCGCCGACTCGGCGAGCGGGGAGATCGGCACCTGCATGTTGCGGAGCAGGTCCACGAGGTTGTCGAAGCAGGGCTCGACCAGCTGCACGGACTTGCCGCGCTGCTTGAGGAACATGCCGGCGACCATGGTGGAGACGCTGGCGGAGTACGACAGGAGCGTGCGGTCCATCGCCCGGGCGGTGGGCTGCCGGTGCAGTCGGAAGAACGCGTCGAGGAACTGGCGCTCGAAGTGGGCCTGCTGCTTCGACTCGGACTCGTGCCAGAGCTCGGGCAGCCGCGAGACGATCTGCTCCTGGGAGGCGGACTGGCGCTGGTGGGTGTGCGCGTCGGCCAGGTTGAACCGGGTCTTCAGCGCCTCGATCTCGTGCTGGGTGAGGTCGACGAAGGTGCTGACGTCTGCCTTGTCGGTCAACGACATGAAGAACTCCCGCTGTCTGTGGAATGGCAATGAGAATGCCGCTGTGAATCTGCGTCCGGAATTCCGGCCGGCGGGAACGACTGTATGAGGTGCGACCGGCCCTGCGAATAACGGCCGGGTCACGCAATTAATAATCACCGCGATGTTCTGCGGAAATGAAAAAGGAACGACGGCCAGGCATTCCTCGAAAGGAATGCCTGGCCGTCGTTCCGGTCGAATGGCCGCCGGTGCGGACCGGTGCGGTTATTCGGTGGCGGCTCGCAGGAGAATGTCCTCGTACACCTTCGGGTCGTCCGAGGAGATCACCGGCCAGCCGATGCCGTACGCGCCCTCCCAGCCCACCTCGATGCCCGGGTTGGCGTGGTCGGAGCCGTCGGGCAGGAAGAGGTGCGGGCTGCAGTTCACGCGGTCGGTCCGGGACAGGGCGGCCTGGTCGGCCAGGGCCCGGCGGGCCCGCCCGTCGTCCAGCGCCTCGGTCAGGGCCTCGACGTCGACCACGCCGGTGTCGGCGGCCACGTCCAGGATCACCTTGCGGTGGCTGATGCAGCGCGACTCGGCCCAGAACGCCCGGCGCAGACCGAGGTCGAGCTGCTCCGAGGCGTCGAGGCTCTGCTCCTTCGCCGCCAGGACGGCCTCCAGGGCCGGCAGCGTCGTCGAGGGGTACAGCCAGTCCTTGGCCTGCCACAGCTGCCACCCGGCACCCGGCTCCAGGCTGGCCATCCGGGCGACCTCGCTGTCCGTGCCGGGGCGCGGACTCGGGGCGTCGTTGAGCAGCTCCAGCGGGAAGGCCCGCAGGTCGAAGGAGACCTGCTCCTCCAGGCCGAGCCGGGCCCGGGCGGCATGCAGCCGGTGGACGGCGATGTGCGCGAAGGAACACCAGATGTCGGAGAAGACGGTGACGACTCCGCGCGGCGGGGTCAGGTCGGCGGTGGTCGGGTCGGGCATGGTTCTCCTCGGTTCGTGCGCGGCGGGTCAGCCGGCGGTGGTCTCGTGGGCGTCCAGCGCCGCCTCGAGGTCGAGGTCGGCGCCGGGCAGCCAGGCGGGCAGGGACGGAATGCGGGCCATCGCGTCGAGGAGCCGGGGCACGGCGGCCTCGCGGACGGTCGGGCCGTGGGCGCTCAGCAGCCGTGCCGGGCGCAGTGCGGCCAGTTCGCGCACGGGCCGGACGAACCTCGCCTCGTCGACCAGTGCGGTCCACGGGGCTATCGCCCGGTTCAGCACGTCGAATCCGCGGAAGAACTCCTCCTCGGAAAGGTCGGTGAATTCCTGGGTGATCTCTTCGACGACGGTGCCGAAGCTGTCGGAGCTGTAAAGCGTTCCATCGGAATGGTCGAACACGGCGAGGGTGCCGGGTGAATCGAAGGTGGGCGGCCGGTGAAAACTCAGCTCGCGGTCGCCGATTTTCACCCGGCTTCCCGGGTTCGCTGTAACTACCCGTTCTCCGGGAATGTCGAACTCTTCTGATATTCGCGTCACTGATATCGCGTTCGCGAGGACCTTCGCGTGCGGGGCGTCGGCCAGGATCCGGGCCAGGGCGCCGGTGTGGTCGCGGTCGTCGTGGGTGACGACCACCCAGCGCAGGTCGGCCGGATCGATCAGCGACCAGAGGGAGTCGAGGAACCCCTCCCGGTCGACGGGCATGCCGGTGTCCACGAGGAGCGGCTGCCCGGACCGCAGGAGGAAGGCGTTGACCGGCTGGTCGCCGAGGCCCGGTATGGGCAGCGCGGAGGGCAGGACGTGGATGTCCGGCCCGGCCGTGTAGGAGGGTTTCATGCGGCACCTCTCATGGCGCGTCGTCAGACGAGCTGGATGGTCAGGGAGCCGGCGATCAGCAGGGCGAGGCCGAGGGCGCGCGGCTTCGTCAGCGACCGCTGGGGAAGCTTGAACAGGCCCTTGTGGTCGATCAGCGCGGAGGTGAGCTGCTGGCCGGTCACCGTGAGGGCGATCGTCACGGCCGCGCCGATCGAGGGGATGAGCAGGAAGGTGCCGGTGACGTAGGCGGCGGCGCACGCGCCTCCCAGCCAGCCCCACCAGGGCATCTTCTTGAGCGGGGCGATCTTCGGCTTGGGGGTGCGCCGGGTCGCGTACAGCACGAGCAGGACGACGGCGATGGTGAAGGTCGCGACGGCGAAGCTGATCACGGCGACGGTGATGGGCTCCTTGAGCTGGGCGCGCAGCTGGGCGTTGACCGCGCCCTGGACCGGCAGGACGCCGCCGGCGAGGACGCCGAGGGCGAGCCAGCCGGCCCGGCCGGCGCTCGACATCTTCGGGGCGCCGGGCGGGGCGGCCGCCTTCATGCCCCGGATGATCACGACGATGCCGGCGAGCACGGCCAGGGCGCCGATGACGATGCCGGCGTTGAGGTCCTTGCGCTCGAGGCCGAGCAGGCCGAAGAGGTCGAGCGCGAGCGAGGCGAACATCTGGCCGGTCACGAACAGCCCGACGGCCGCCAGGGCGCCGAGCCGTGGGAAGAGCAGGATGCCGCTGGTGATGTAGAGCGGACTGGCGAGTCCGCCGAGCAGCTGCCAGGGCTCCACGTCGGGGAGCTTGCCGAGCGCGCCGAGCGCTCCGGCGGCCACGGCCAGGACGACGAGCAGGCCGGTCGCGACGCCGAGCTGGATGGTCGAAGCGCCGTACGGGGTGCCGACGGCCGAGTTGAGCTGGAGGTTCACCGAGGCTTGGACGGCCAGGAGGCAGCCGACCAGCAGGGCCGCGGCGAGGAGCGCGGTGTGCATCTGGATCTCCCTGGGGCGGGGATGGCGAGCGGGTAAGTGGACACTGAGTCCGTTTAGCATGCCACGCGACATGGCAAACGGACAAGGTGTCCACTTAGCCTCGGGGGAAGTAAGGTCGGGTCCATGAGCGAGGAAGAGCAGCGCGGACGGGGGACCGGCTCCGTGCACCGGGTCGGCGGGCTCCTCGGAGATCTCCAGGCCGTGGACGACCAGCCGGTCGCCCCGCGCAGACGGGCCGACGCCGAGCGCAACCGCGCCCAGATCCTGGCGGCGGCCGAACGCCTCTTCGCGGAGCAGGACCCGCGGACGGTCACCATGGACCGGATCGCCAAGGCCGCCGGCGTGGGCCGTGCCACGCTCTACCGGAGCTTCCCCGACCCGCCGTCGGTCGCCGTGGCGCTGCTCGACGAGCACGAGCGCCGGCTCCAGGGACAGCTGATCTACGGTCCGCCGCCGCTCGGCCCGGGTGCGCCCGCGGGGGAGCGGCTCGCGGCGTTCTACCTGGCGATGCTCGACCTGCTGGAGCGTCATCTCCCGCTGGCCCTGGGGGCGGAGACCGGCCCCGCGCGCTTCCGTACGGGCGCCTACGGCTTCTGGCGCGTGCACGTCCGCACGCTGCTCGTCGCCCACGGGGTCCGCGACCCGGACCCCCTCATCGACATCGCGCTCAGCCCGCTGTCACCCGAACTCTTCCAGTTCCAGCGGCACGAACTCGGGCTGTCGGCCGAGCGCATCGGCCGGTCACTGACGGCCTTCGCCCGCCGACTCCTTGAGGCCGGCGACGGGGACTGACGGCCCGGCCGCCGGGCCGTGGGCGACCGGACCGACCGGACCGACCGGACCGGGCGCGGCGCCCGGCTCCTCGCGCCCGGTCGCGCCCTCGCGGGGCCGCCCGGCCGGGTGGACGAGGCCCGGCAGGATCAACTCCCAGATCCGCCCCAGCCGTTCCTCGGCGGGCCCCCACAGCGCCCCGCTCTCCGCGGTCCGGCGCGGGGGTACGGCGCCCTTCGCCGGGTGCGGCGGCAGACTCTCCGGATCGGCCGCGCCGCGCTCCGGCGGCCAGGGGGTGTCGGTGGGGGTGGCGTCGGGGCAGCGCATCTCCAGCTCGACGCCGGTGATCACGTATCCGATGAGCGCCGCGACGGCGGTCGCGTCCACGCCGGGCCGCAGGGCGTCCTCCGCCGCCGCGAAGCGCGCGAGGCGGGCCACCTCGCGCCGCCACGGGCAGTCGCGCACGGGGCCGGCCGACTGGAGCTCACGCGCGAGCCGTTCGCCGGCCCGCGCCATGTGGTCGGTCTCGAAGAGCCGGATCAGCGCGTGTGTGGTGATCACCAGCTTGTCGATCGCCGTCCCGCCCACGCCCTCCGTGGACAGACAGGCCGACTCGACCGTGATCCGGGTGACCGCGCGGGCCCGGCCGCGCACCTCGGTCGCGAGGTCGGCCTTGGTCGCGAAGTGGAAGACGAGGGCGCCGGTGGTCACCCGGGCCTCGCCGGCGATCCTCGCGAGCGACGCGCGCTCGTAGCCGAGTCTGTCGAAGATCCGGGCCGCCGACGAGAGGATCTCCTGTCTCGTCCGCTCCGCCCGCTGCTGAATCGCCATGACTCCCCCGTCGGCTTGCCGGAAGGTGCCGGACCGTCACGTTCAGGCCCGCGCCTGTGACCGACTCGAAACTATCCGGCCGGGCGGCGACGAAACGCCCCTTGTCGCCCCTCCGGCCGAAACTGGGGCTTGACGGGCATCTCCCCTCCAGGTCGCGGACGCCCGGGCACCGCGGGCCGCCCGTGAACTGACCGGAACCCTGGGTATGGCCTGTCAGGTGGATTCGGCCGTTCCGGCGGGAGCGGCGGCCCGCGACCGCGAGCGGGACACCGCCACACCGGCCAGGCACAGCGCGCCCCCGGCGAGCGTGAGGAGGGCGGGCAGCTCGCCGAGGAGGATCCAGGCGAGCAGCACCACGAGGGCGGGCACGGCATAGGTGGTCGCGCCCATCCTCCCCGCGGTGGTGCGCGCCAGGGCGTACGCCCAGGTCGTGAAGGCGAGCGCGGTCGGGAACACCCCGAGGTACACCATGTTCAGCGTCGCCGACAGCGGGGCCCTGCCCGCCTGTTCGACGAGCTGGCCGGCGAACGGCAGGCACGCCGCCGTCCCCACCAGGCACCCGAACGTCGTCACCTGGAGGGCGCTGCCGTGCGCCAGCGCCGGCTTCTGCGCCACGACGCCGCCCGCGTACGCCCCCGCCGCCAGCAGGCAGAGCAGCACCCCGAGCACCGAGGCGTGGCTGCCGGAGGAACCGGCGGACATCGACAGGCCCACGGCCACCGCGCCCGCGAAGGAGACGGCCATCCCGGCGAGGAGCCGGGGCGGCAGCGACTCCTTGAGGAACCGCGCGCCGAGCAGGGCGATCAGGAGGGGCCCGATGTTCACCACCATCGCCGCGGTGCCCGCGTCGACCTCCTGCTCGCCCCAGTTGAGCACCACCATGTACACCCCGAACCACAGCAGGCCCGAGACCACGATGCCCGGCCACGCCGCCCGCGACGGCAGCCCCTCCCTCCGGACGAGCAGCACCGCCCCCAGGACCAGGGAGCCGGCCAGCAGCCGGCCGAGCGCGAGCGCCCCGGGGGAGTAGGCCGCCCCGGCGCTGCGGATCGAGACGAAGGCGGAGGCCCACAGGACGACGGTCACGCCGGCGGCGCCGAGGGCGAGCCGGGAGGATTGCTTCTGCATGGCTCGACCGTAGGCCGTGGACCGTTCGGCCTTCACCGCAATATCGAGGGGTGGAGGCGGGGCCGCACCGGGCGCCTCGCTCCGGGACCGCTCAGCGCAGCGCCGTCGGCGCGATGCCGAGGGTGGCGTACAGGGCGGACTCGCCCTCCGGTGTCACCTTCACGGCCCGCTCGGATCCGATCCTGACGCACCAGCCGGCGTCCAGCGCGTGCCGGCACAGGGCGGCGCCCGCGAGACCCGCCAGGTGGGGCCGTCGTTCGGTCCAGTCCAGGCAGCCGCGCGCCACCGGCCGCCGTCCCTTGCGTGCCAGGGCGATGCCCCGCTCCTCGAACCAGGCCAGGCCGCCGTCGGTGAGCGCGAAGCCGGTGTCCTGGCGCAGCAGTCCCCGCTCGGTGAGCGCGTCGGTGATCGTGATCCCGAGTCGTCCTGCGAGGTGGTCGTAGCAGGTCCGGCCGCGGGCCATCGCCTCGCCGGCGCTGGCCTCCCGCAGCGAGCGGGGCGGTGCGGGCACCGCGGGCTCGGAGCGGGCGGCCAGGTCCTCGACGAGGTGGGCGACCCCCGGGTCGGCGAGCCGGACGTACCGGTGCCGGCCCTGCCGTTCCTCCGCGAGGACCCCGCCCGCGACCAGCTTCCCCAGGTGTTCGCTTGCGGTGGACGGCGCCACGCCCGCGTGCCGGGCGAGTTCGCCCGCCGTCCAGGCCCGTCCGTCGAGCAGGGCGAGCAGGAACGCGGCGCGGCTCTCGTCCGCGAAGAGCGCCGCGAGCGCGGCGAGGTCACTGGCTGCCATGGCTCCAGCCTGCCGCACCGACCCTTCGGCGGTGGCCGAAGGGTGTCGGGCGGCCGGCCCTTCCGGAGGTCCGTACCCCGGGTCCGTACGCCCGCTAGGGTGCCGCCGCCCGGCGGACCGGGAGCGACGCGTACTGGAGCGCCAGCCCGTCGAGGAGGGCCCGCAGGCCGGTCTCGAAGGCGCCCTCGTCGACCTTCTGGCGGTGCTCGGCGAGGAGGTGGGCCCGGCCGAGGTGGGGGTAGTCGGCGGGGTCGTAGGCCGTCTCGTCGTCGACGAAGCCGCGGGCGAACGAGCCGAGCGCGGAGCCGGTGATGAAGTACCGCATCAGCGCGCCGATGGAGGTGGCCTGCGCCGGGGGCCAGCCCGCGCGGACCATCGCGCCGAAGACGGCGTCGGCGACGCGGAGGCCCGCGGGACGGCGGCCGGGGCCCTGGGCGAGGACGGGAACGATGTGCGGGTGGTCGGCGAGGGCGGCCCGGTAGGAGACGGCCCAGTCGTGGAGCGCGGTCCGCCACTCCCGCGGGTCGTCCTCCGCGAACATCGACAGGTCGATCTTCGCGCTCACGGCGTCCGCCACCGCGTCGAGGATCTCGTCCTTCGTCCGGAAGTGGTTGTAGAGCGACGGTCCGCTGACCCCGAGCTCGGCGGCCAGCCTGCGCGTCGACAGGGCGGCGAGGCCCTCCGCGTCGACCAGCGCTCCCGCCGTCTCGACGATGCGGTCTCGGCTGAGGAGGGGCTTGCGCGGTCGGGCCATGGCGCACATAGTAGGCGTGCGCTCAAAAACTAGCAGTGGTAATTAACGGGATCGGCGAGGTGGTGCACGGTGGATCTGGCGCTGAGCGAGGAGCAGGAGGCCGTGCGGCGGCTCGCCGAGGAGTTCGTCGCCCGGGAGGTCGCCCCGCACGTCGTCGCCTGGGACCGCGCCGAGGCGGTCGACCGGGCGATCGTGAAGAAGCTCGGCGCCGTCGGCTTCCTCGGGCTGACGATCCCCGAGGAGTACGGCGGCTCCGGCGGCGACCACCTCGCCTACTGCCTCGTCACCGAGGAGCTGGGGCGGGGCGACTCCTCCGTGCGCGGCATCGTCTCCGTCTCGCTCGGCCTGGTCGCCAAGACGATCGCCTCCTGGGGCAGCGAGGAGCAGAAGCACGCCTGGCTGCCCCGGCTCGCGGCCGGCGAGGCGCTCGGCTGCTTCGGCCTCACCGAGCCGGGTACCGGCTCCGACGCCGGGAACCTGGCCACCCGGGCCGTCCGCGCCGGCGACGCCGGCGACTACGTGGTCAACGGCAGCAAGATGTTCATCACCAACGGCACCTGGGCCGACGTCGTGCTGCTCTTCGCCCGGACGAACGACACCCCCGGCCACCGGGGCGTCTCCGCCTTCCTGGTTCCCACCGACACCCCCGGCCTCACCCGCCGGGAGATCCACGGCAAGCTCGGCCTGCGCGGCCAGGCTACCGCCGAACTGGTCCTGGAGGACGTCCGCGTCCCCGCGTCCGCGATGCTCGGCCCCGAGGGCAAGGGCTTCGCCGTCGCCATGTCCGCCCTGGCCAAGGGCCGGATGTCGGTCGCCGCGGGGTGCGTCGGCATCGCGCAGGCCGCGCTCGACGCCGCCGTGCGCTACGCCGGGGAGCGCGAGCAGTTCGGCAGGTCCATCGCCTCGTACCAGCTCGTGCAGGAGCTGATCAGCGACATCGCCGTGGACGTCGACGCGGCACGGCTGCTGACCTGGCGGGTCGCCGACCTGATCGACCGGGGCCAGGACTTCGCCACGGCCGCCTCCACGGCGAAGCTCTACGCCTCCGAGGCCGCCGTCCGCGCCGCCAACAACGCCCTCCAGGTCTTCGGCGGCTACGGCTACATCGACGAGTACCCGGTCGGGAAGCTGCTGCGCGACGCCCGCGTCATGACCCTCTACGAGGGCACGAGCCAGATCCAGAAGCTCATCATCGGGCGCGCGCTGACGGGGGTCTCGGCCTTCTGAGCCCGCCGGAGAGCCGGGCCGGGCCGCTGCCGGGCCCGGGTACCGGCTTCTGAGTACGGGAATGAGTACGCGGGCGGATGTGGCACGGGCCACATCCGCCCGATGCTCTTCCCATGAGCGACACACCGGTCAAGCAGCAGAACACCGCCGCCTACTACCTGCAGGCGGTCATCTCCTTCGGGATCGCGATCGCGGCCGTGGCCATCGGCGTCTACCAGCTCGACGCCAGCGCCTGGGTCCGCGCCTTCCTCGCCGTCTCCGTCCTCTACCTCACGACCTCGGCCTTCACCCTCGCCAAGGTCGTCCGCGACCGGCAGGAAGCCGGTCAGATCGTCAGTCGGGTCGACCAGGCCCGCCTGGAGAAGCTCCTCGCCGAGCACGACCCCTTCCAGAAGCTCTAAGCGCTTGCTCACCCTCGTTGTATGGTGTTCGTCCTGACGGGGTCCGAGCGAGGAGTGTGGGATGAGCGCGGCGGAGGAGACGCCCGGGGGCGAGGACATGCCCTGGGGCGAGGTCACGCCCGAGGCGGCCCGGCGGCTGCTGGTGGCAGCCGTGGAGGCGTTCGCCGAGCGCGGCTACCACGCCACCACCACCCGGGACATCGCCGGCCGCGCCGGCATGAGCCCGGCCGCGCTCTACATCCACTACAAGACCAAGGAAGAGCTGCTCCACCGGATCAGCCGCATCGGTCACGACAAGGCCCTGGAGATCCTCCGGGCCGCGGCCGCCGGGGAGGGCACGGCCGCCGAGCGCCTCGCCGACGCCGTGCGCTCCTTCGTCCGCTGGCACGCCGAGCGCCACACCACCGCGCGGGTCGTCCAGTACGAGCTGGACGCCCTCGGCCCGGAGCACCGTGCCGAGATCGTCGAGCTGCGCCGGCTCTCCGACGCGGCGGTGCGCGGGATCATCGACGAGGGAGTGGCGGCCGGCGAGTTCGACGTCCCCGACGCGCCCGGCACCACGGTCGCCGTGCTCTCCCTCTGCATCGACGTCTCGCGCTGGTTCAACGTGCAGGGCCGCAGGACGCCCGACGAGGTCGGCGCGCTCTACGCCGACCTCGTGCTCAGGATGGTCGGCGCTCAGAAGTAGTAGCGGGAGACCGACTCGGCGACGCAGACCGGCTTGTCGGAGCCCTCGCGCTCGACGGTCACCGCCGCCGTCACCTGCACGCCCCCGCCCGCCTCCTCGACCTTCGTCAGGACGGCCGTGGCGCGCAGCCGCGAGCCGACCGGCACGGGGGCCGGGAAGCGGACCTTCTCCGTGCCGTAGTTGAGGCCCATCCTCATGCCCTGGACCGACAGCACCTGAGGCACGAAGAGCGGCAGCAGCGAGAGGGTCAGATAGCCGTGGGCGATGGTGGTGCCGAACGGCCCGGTGGCGGCGCGCTCGGGGTCCACGTGGATCCACTGGTGGTCCCCGGTCGCCTCGGCGAACAGGTCGATCCGCTTCTGGTCGACCTCCAGCCAGTCGCTGTGCCCCAGCTGCTCGCCGACCCCCGCGCGCAGCTCCTCGGCTGAGGTGAAGATCCTCGGCTCGGCCATGGTGGTGTCCCTCTCTGGTACGGCATACCCAACGGTCGGTATCCAAGCGCTTGCTCAGCATGTGGGGTGAGGGGAGCCCTGTCAACGGACAGTAGGGTTCGACGGGTGCCGCAGATTCCAGAGAAGATCCACGAGCTCACCGTCGGCCAGCTCTCCGCCCGCAGCGGGGCCGCCGTGTCCGCCCTGCACTTCTACGAGGCCAAGGGGCTCATCAGCAGCCGCCGCACCCCCGGGAACCAGCGCCGCTACGGCCGCGACACCCTCCGGCGGGTCGCCTTCGTCCGCGCCGCGCAGCGGGTCGGCATCCCCCTCGCCACCATCCGGCAGGCGCTCGCCCAGCTCCCCGAGGAGCGCACGCCCACGAACGAGGACTGGGCCCGGCTCTCGGCCGCCTGGCGCACCGAACTCGACGAACGCATCACCCAGCTCGGCCGGCTCCGCGACCACCTGACGGACTGCATCGGCTGCGGCTGCCTCTCCCTGGAGACCTGCGTCCTCTCCAACCCCGACGACGTCATCGGCGAGCGCATGGCCGGCTCCCGCCTCCTCCCGGTACGCCGTCCCACCCGGGACGACACGGCCTAAGGGGTGTCCGCCACGGCCGCCGCCACCAGTTCCGCGTTCGAGCGGGCCGGGGTGCCGTCCGGGAGCAGCAGGGTGTCCTCCAGGCCGATCCGGCCCGCCAGGCCCAGGCGGCGGGCCAGCCGCAGGACCGGCCACGCGCCGCCGTCCACGCCGTGGAGCAGGAGCGGGGTGCCGGCCGTGCGGTCGATCCCCGCGAGCAGCGGGGCGGCCCGCTCCTCGGCCGCGTCCGCCGGGCCGTGGGCGCGGGCCAGGACACGGGCCACCCGGGGTGCCAGGGGTGAGCGGGCGAAGCGGCCCGGGCCGTCCGTGCCGGACCACAGGGCGGCCTCGACCGCTATCCCGCGCGACAGGAGCGCCGCCGCCGTCGCCTCCGCGCCCGGCTCGTGCCAGTCGACCGAGACGAGACCGGGGAGGACGGCCCAGGAAAGGACCCGCTCCACCCGGCGCTCCGCGTCGGGCTCGGCGGTCGCCGCCGTCGTGATCCGCACCGGCGCCCCCGTACGCGCCCCCGGTCCGCCGTGCTGCGCTCCGGCGCCGACCGCCGCGTCGAGCGCGGCCAGGACGGGCGCGAGCACCCGGGGCGAGAGCGAGGGGCGGCCGCAGGGCGTGCGGGGATGGACGCGTATCTCGCGGGCTCCCGCCGCCACCGCCGCCGCGGCGGACGCCGCGAGGGAGTCCGGCGACATCGGCACCGCCGCCGAGTCCCCCGGTCCCCGTGACCCGTTGAGGCACACCTGGAGCAGAGCGGGGGACGCCCGTCTCACGCTGCCGAGGCCAGCGGGCGGCGGTCCCCCCGCGCCCTGGCCAGTGCGCCCGAGGTGAGCACCGCGCGGGGGACGCCCACGCCGCAGTCCCCGCAGACCGGCCCGAGCCACGGCTCGTAGGCGTCGCCGGGGCCCGCCCACTCGATGCGCGGTCCCGCGCACACCGGGCAGCCGTCGCCCGGGCCGCTCTCCAGGGCGCTGATCAACCGCCGCAGCACGTCGGGCAGCGGGTCCGACGGGTGCACGGCCGGGTCGCCGCACCGCACGACGCCGTTGCCGCCCCAGACCCGCCGGTGCCAGTCGTCGAGGGCGCCGAGACCGCGCAGCCCCTCGTGCTTCTCGCGCCGCCGTCGGGCGGCGAACTCCTCCTCGTACGCGAGCCAGACGGCCCGCGCCTCCTCCAGTTCGTCCAGGGCGGCCACCAGCCGCCCCGGGTCGAGCTCCCGGTCCTCGGGCCCGAATCTGTGTCTGCTGCACAGATGGTCCCAGGTCGCCCTGTGCCCGTACGGCGCGAACCGCTCCAGACACTTGCGCAGGGAGTACCTGCGCAGTGCCGTGTCGCACCCCGGATCGCGCACCTGTCTCGCGAGACTCCGGAAACCGGCCATCTCTCGCCACCTCCGCCGCTGGTCCTTCCGCGATATCAGAGGGACGAACGAGCGGCCTCCGATGTTCCATCGATATCGCGATGGGAGCCATCAACGGGACGGGTGAGGCCCCCGATATCCACCGGAACCGATGGGTCCGGTGGCCTCAGGACCCGGAGAATCCCAGGTCACGCGCTTGCCCGGGGCGGGCGGCCGCCACCACGAGCCGGGCCAGCTCGGGCCGGAGTATGTCACTGTGCGAGCCGACCACGGCCGCCGAGTCGACGTTCACGCACCCCGACGCCGGCACGCCCGTGCGCAGGGCCTCCTCCAGGGTCCGCTCCACCGTCCCCGGCACCGCCCGGACACCGTCGTGCCCGATCGCCCCCCACCGGGGGTCACCGGCACCCGGCACACCGGCCGGGAGGCCGGAGAGCGAGGCGGAGTCGCCCGCGAGCCGGGACGCCAGCGGGTACATCACCCCGAGCGCCTTGTCGTGCCGCGAGTAGGAGGCCACCACCGGACCCCGTACGAGACGCTGCGCGTCCCGCAGCGCCCCGGACCGTCCGGCGTCGTGCGGGAGGCGGGCCGCGAAGGCGTAGTGCGAGAAGGCGCCCTGAAGGAGGGTCACCGAGGCGACCGGCCGGGCCCCCGCGGGCAGCCCCCGCAGCGCGTACGCGACGAGCCGGGCCCCCATGCTGTGCCCCACCAGGTGGACCCGGAGGCCGGGGGCGGAGCGGGCCACCTCGCCGAGCAGCGGACCGAGCCCCTGCTCGCCCACCCGGCCCGCCCGCTTCTTCATCACGTAGTACGTGGCCTGCCGCAGCGCCTCGCGGCCGCCCTTCCAGTACCGCGACAGCCCTTCCCCGAAGCCCGGTCCGGCCCCCGGCCCGCCCCCGTCGCCGTCCGCACGTTCCCCGCGGCCGTCCACCTCCTCCAGCGCCGCGGTGAACAGGGCGCAGACCTCCACCGGGTCCGCGACCAGGAACTCCGGCACCTGCCCCGGCGGCCCGGCCGCGCTCCGGAGGTCCTCCTCGGGGACGTCCGCCAGCGCGCGCAGGAGCACCCCGAACTCGGCGAACGCCCGCTCGTCGGCCGGCGCGGACGCCAGCAGCTCGGTGATCCGCCCGAGGACCGGCTCCTTCTCCGGGAGGACCGTCACGAGGGCCCGGTAGTCCGGCACCGGCTCGCCGCTGAACATCATCGAGGGCCAGATCAGCCCGGCGAACCCGGCCTCGACGCCGGGGGCGAACAGACCGGGGAAGGGGGCGAAGAAGTCCGAGCAGAGACGGGTGGCGCCGGACGGGGAGCTGTTCCACCCGTGCGCGAGCACCACCAGGTCGGTGACCCCCTGCCGGGCGAGTGCGGCGAGAGCCGACGACTGCCCCGGGGGGCCGTCGCCGTCCTTGTCGAAGGTGATCTCCCGGTACGGCTCCACACTCATCCCGGTCACGGCCCGACCGCCCCTCCACGTCGAGGTGGGCCGCCATGCCGTGGGCGCGCGCGTGCGCGGGCGGCGGCTCCATGGCGAGCATGCCCGCGCGCGGCCCCGTCCAGACGCGGGGCGGCCGGTCAGCGCAGCCGGGCCGCGGACACCCGGGGGAAGTGGATCAGCAGGTCGTACGAGGCGGACAGCCGGACGGGCACGGTGTCGCCCGGCCAGGGGTACGCGGTCCCGATGTTCCGGGCCGGTCGCGCGGTGCCGAGCCAGTCGCGCGCTGCGGGGCCCGTCCGCCGCGGGTCCAGGTAGAAGGCGTCGGGGGCCACCCGGTCCAGGGTGTCGGCGGCGCTGCCGGGGCCGAGCGGGGCGACGGTGAAGGAGCGGAGCGGTTCGCCCGGGGCGGTCGTGTCGTGGGCGTTGAAGGAGCCCTGTCCGAAGGACGCGCCGACGCTCACGTACCGCGGGCCGAGCGCGTCCCGCAGGAAGGCGCCCTGGATCCGCGGGTAGTGGTCGGGGTCGGTGGTGACGTAGCCGACGTGCCCGTTGTGCGCGGAGAGCAGGATCCGGTCGCCGGTCCGCCGCTGCCACCACACGGTGTTCTCGGCCATGACCCGGTCGCGGTAGAGCATCGCCGCTGCGACGCCCGCCTCGCTCGTCAGGTCGTGGGCGTACTCGGTGCCGACCTGGGCGACGGCCCGCGCGTGCTGCACGGCCCAGGCGTGCGCCTCGCGCGCGCCCGCCCCGCCGTCCGGCCGCCGCGCCTCCAGGAGCGCCAGGGCCCGGTTCGCGTCGGCGGCCATCCGCTGCCGCCGCTCGCGCGGGCGCTCCATGTACCCCTTCATCCAGGACTCGACGGTGCCGGTGGGCCGCGCGTCGCGGTACAGCTCCCGGAAGCGGGGGAGCAGGTCCGGGTGTTCGCGGGCCACGTAGGAGGTGACGGCGTCGAAGAGGTTCGGGCCCGCGTATCCGAGGTCGTTGCCCAGGAAGCGGACCTGGTGGTCGGGGTGCAGCTGGTTGTGCCGGCGCATCCAGCGGAAGAGGTCGAGGTACTCCTCGGTGTTCCAGAGGCGGTAGGACTCCTGGAACTCGTCCCGCATGATCGCCCGGATGTCGCCCCGGCCGGTGCGGACCCACTCGTCGACGAGCAGTCCGGTGGACCAGTTGGCCTCCAGGGCGAACGTGGTGAACCCCCGCCGTTCCACGAGGTGTTCGAAGATCCGGTGCTTGGCCGTGAAGAACTCCGCCGAACTGTGCGTGGCCTCGCCGATGCCGACGACCACGGCCGGGCCGATCATCCGGTCGAGCGGCCGCAGGTCCGTCAAGGGGTGGGCGGAGCGCGCCAGTTCGCGTACCGGGTCGGGGTCGCCCGCTCTGGCTGCGGCGGCGCCCGCGGCGGGTGCCAGGGAGCCCAGGCACGCGGCGACGAGGAGCCCGACGAGCGGCAGGCGGCGGGAACGGCGGCGTGACGAGAGGTTCATGGGGCCAGCCTGGTCGGCGGGATCCGGCCGGGACAGCCTGCCCGCCCCCCTGCCGGCCGGGGGGCCTGCCCCACCTCGCGTCGTCGGCGGCGGGGCGGGCGCTCGCCGCACCCCCCACCTCGCCGGCGGGGCGGGCGCTCCCCGCGCGTCACCGGTACAGCAGGTACTCCGCGCGCACCGCCCGGAAGGCCGCCAGGTCCGTCTGCCACGCCCCGACGACCTCGTCGACGCCCGCGCCGGCGTCGATCATGGTCCGCACCCGGGTCGACCCGGTCAGCTTGTCGATCCAGTTGTCCGGGCGCCAGGCGAAGCCGGTCCACGAGCTGCGGGCGGTGACCAGGAGGCCGATCCCGGTCCGCACCGGGTCGAAGGACTCGCGGTCGTGGACGTGCAGTTGGACCCCGCCCACGGTCTTCCCCTGGAACTTGGAGAAGGTCGGCGCGAAGTACGCCTCGCGGAACCGGACGCCCGGCAGGTCGAGGGCGTTCGCGGCCTCCGCCCACCGGCGGTCGATCCCCTCCGCTCCGAGGAGTTCGAAGGGCCTGGTGGTGCCCCGGCCCTCGGACAGGTTCGTCCCCTCGAAGAGGCAGGTGCCGGAGTAGACGAGCGCGGTCTCCGGCGTCGGCATGTTCGGGCTGGGCGGCACCCAGGGCAGCCCCGTCGCGTCGAAGAACTCCGAGCGCCGCCACCCCGTCATCCGCACGGTCTCCAGCTCCAGGGGCGCGGCCAGGAACTCGCCGTCGAACAGCAGGGCCAGCTCGGCCACCGTCATGCCGTGGGCCTGTGCGATCGGCTCGCGCCCCACGAACGTGGCGAACGCCCGGTCCAGGACCGGGCCGAGGGCCGCCCGTCCGGTCACCGGGTTGGGCCGGTCGAGGACCACGAACCGCTTCCCGGCGAGCGCGGCGGCCGCCATGCAGTCGTAGAGCGTCCAGATGTACGTGTAGAAGCGTGCGCCAGCGTCCTGGATGTCGAAGACGACGGTGTCCACCCCTGAGGCGGCGAAGACGTCCGCCAGGGGCTGCCCGCTCTTGAGGTACGTGTCGTAGACGGGAAGTCCGGTCGCCGGGTCGTCGTGGCGGCCTTCGGAGCCGCCCGCCTGCGCGGTGCCCCGGAAGCCGTGCTCGGGGCCGAAGACGGCGGTCAGGTCGACCCGGTCGTCGGCGTGCATCACGTCCACGACGTGCCGGGCGTCGGCGGTGATCCCGGTCGGGTTGGTGACGATCCCGACCCGCTCGCCGGCCAGCAGGGCGTATCCGTCGGCCGCGAGGCGCTCGAAGCCGGTCCGTACCCGGCCGTGCGCGCGTCCGGCGGGGGCGGCCGAGGCGGTGGGCGCCGTGGCCGCCACCGCCCCGAGGGCGCCTCCGGCGGCCAGCAGACTCCGACGGGACAGGCGCATGGAACCTCCTCGGGGTGACATGGGCACGCACGCTAGCGCTCCTGACCGCCCCGGGGAACGAGGCGTGCGGAACGGGTCTTCCGCCTTTCCATACCGACTGGTTAGTCTGTCCCGGTCGTCACAGCCGAGAGGTGGGTCCATGAACGCGGGCACGAGCACGGACACGAGCACGGGCGAGGGCGCCGGCGGCGCGGACGGGCTCCGGGGCTCCGGCGTCGTCGTCACCGGGGCCGGCGGCGGCATCGGCGCGGCCCTGGCCCGCCGCTTCGCGGCCGAGGGGGCCCGCGTCGTCGTCAACGACCTCGACGCCGACCGCGCCAAGGCCGTCGCCGAGGAGATCGGCGCCGTCGCCGTCCCCGGCGACGCCTCCGCCGTCGTCGACGAGGCCAGGAACGCCCTCGGCGGCACCGTCGACGTCTGGTGCGCCAACGCCGGACTGTCCTCGCCCGGCGACGCCTTCGCCGACGAGGACGTCTGGGCCGCCGCCTGGGACGTCAACGTCATGGCCCACGTCCGCGCCGCCCGCGCCCTCCTCCCGGAGTGGCTGGAGCGCGGCGGCGGCCGGTTCGTCTCCACGGTCTCCGCCGCCGGACTGCTCACCATGATCGGCGCGGCGCCGTACAGCGTCTCCAAGCACGGCGCGTACGCCTTCGCCGAGTGGCTCTCCCTCACCTACCGCCACCGCGGTCTCCGCGTCCACGCGATCTGCCCCCAGGGCGTCCGCACGGACATGCTGACCGCCGCGGGCACGGCCGGCGAGCTCGTCCTCGCCCCCACCGCCATCGAGCCCGAGGACGTCGCCGACGCCCTGATCGACGCCATCGACGCCGACCGCTTCCTCGTCCTGCCCCACCCCGAGGTCGCCGGCTACTACCGCAACCGGGCGACCGACCCGGAGCGCTGGCTGGGCACCATGAACCACGTGCAGCAGGCGTGGGAGGCGGGCACCCGCGAGGAGTAGCCCCGGCGGATGGGAAGATCTACGGACGGGAACGACGTTCCCCCACTCCAGGACGATCACGGACGATCGGGAACGATCACGAAGGAAGGCGGCGGCGCATGGCCAGGACGACGGACGGGAGCGGCGCGCCCGTCCCCCAGAGGCTCCTCGCCGCCGCCACCCGGCTCTTCGCGGAACAGGGCTACGACCGCACCTCCGTCCAGGAGATCGTCGAGGCCGCCGGGGTCACCAAGGGCGCCCTCTACCACTACTTCGGCTCCAAGGAGGACCTCCTCCAGGAGGTCTACGCGCGGGTCCTGCGCCTCCAGCAGGAGCGGCTCGACGCCTACGCGGACGCCGACGCCCCCGTCGAGGACCGGCTGCGCGACGCCGCCGCCGACGTCGTGGTCACCACCATCGAGAACCTCGACGACGCCGCGATCTTCTTCCGCTCCATGCACCACCTCAGCCCGGAGAAGCACAAGCAGGTCCGCTCCGAGCGGCGTCGCTACCACGAGCGGTTCCGGGCCCTCGTCGAGGAGGGCCAGCGGTCCGGGGTGTTCTCCTCCGCGACCCCCGCCGACCTGGTCGTCGACTACCACTTCGGCTCCGTGCACCACCTCTCCACCTGGTACCGGCCCGACGGGCCCCTCACCCCCGAGCAGGTCGCCGGCCACCTCGCCGACCTCCTGCTCCGGGCCCTCCGCCCCTGACCGACCCTTCGGGTATAACTGGCCCGTGGACGGGGCGGGCGGGGCGCACGGGACGACGCACGAGACGGCGGGCATCGACCGCAGACTCGTCGTCGTCGGCACGGGCAGCTATCGGCACGCCGCCGAACTACCTCTGATGCCGGAGGAGTTACGGGCAGCGATCCGGCTCTTCGGCGGACTCGGCTACCGCGTCGACGAGCGGATCACCGACGAGGGAATCGCCGCCACCCGCGACCGCATCCTCGACTGGGCCTACCGGACCGACGGCCCCGGCAGCGCCGTCGTCGTCTACTGGACGGGGCACGGCGTCCAGAGCGCCGGCCGCCACTACCTGCTCTGCGCCGACAGCCGCCCCGACCGGCTCGCCGGCACCGCGCTCGCCGCCGAGGACCTCACCCGCTACGTCCTCGAATCCGGCGCCGAACGCGTCCTCCTCGTCATCGACACCTGCGGGGCCGGACAGGGCGGCGCCGACGCGGCCGCCGCCGCCGAACGGCTGCGCGCCGCGCTCCGGCAGGGCGCCGCCGACAGCGGCCGCCCCGACGGGCGCCGGCTGACCGACTTCGCCGTGATCGCCGTCGCCCGCGCCGGCGAGCCCGCCTCCCCGATGGTCTTCGCCGCCGCGCTGGAGACCGCCCTCGCCCGGCTCTCCGTCTCCCTCAAGCAGCGCTACCTCTCCGTCGAGCAGGTCGTCGACACCGTCAACGACGTCTACCGGAGCGCCGGTGTCCGGCAGACCGCCCGCGCCCACGTCGAGTCCGAGGGCTATGCCTTCTTCTCCTTCGAGAACACCGGCTACCACCCCGAGGCCCGCCACGACGAGGGCGACGTTGCCGAACTGGCCGCCCGGCTCGGCCGCACCGGCCCCGAGGGCCTGCGCCGCCGCGCCGACCTGGAGACCCACTTCGCCCCGCGCGGGCAGGGCTTCGAGCACACCACGCCCGGCCGCGGCGGCTCGTACTTCGTCGGCCGCACCGCTGAACTCGACCGCATCGCCCGGTGGCTCGCCCAGGGCGACCCCACCGGCGAACGCGGCCTGATCGTCACCGGCGGCCCCGGCGTCGGCAAGTCCGCGCTGCTCGGCAAACTGCTCCTCCGCTCCGCCGGACGTACGGCGGACACCCCGGTCCCCACCGCCGTCCACGCCCGGCACCGCTTCCTCGACGACCTGGTCGCCGCCGTCGCCGACGCCGCCGGGATCGACGCGACCACCCCACAGGCCCTCCTCGGCGCCCTCGTCGGCCGCCGTGCACCGCTCCACCTGATCATCGACGCCCTGGACGAGGCGGGCGAGGCCCACGGCGACGACACCGAGGCCCGCCGGATCGCGGCGGACCTGCTGTGCCCCCTGCTCCGCGTCCCCTGCGTACGCCTCCTCGTCGGCGCGCGCCCCCACGTCCTCGACGCCTTCGGCGGCGAACCCGCCGTCCTCGACCTCGACGACGCACGGGAGAGCAGCGCCGACGACGTCGCCGCCTACGCCCGCCGCCTGCTCCAGGCACCCGACGGGCCCGGCAGCCGCGGCCCGTACGACGACGAGGCCGCCGGGACGGTCGCCCGCGAGATAGCCGCCCGGGCCCACGGCAGCTTCCTCTCGGCCCGCATCGCCGCCCGCCACCTCGGCCGCGCGGCCCGCCCCGTCGACACCTCCGCACCCGGCTGGCACGCGCGCGTGCCCGAGGTCGGCGAGACCCCCGGCGTCACCTTCCTGCGGGTGCTGCGCCACCAGCTCGGCGCCGACCACGCCCGCGGCCTCCCCCTGCTCGGGGCCCTCGCCCTCGCCGAGGGCCCCGGCCTCCCCCCGGACCGCGTGTGGCGCGCGATCGCCGGAGCCTGCAGAGCGGAGCCCGCCGGCCCCGCCTTCGCCTGGGAGGACATCGCCTGGCTGCTCGGAGCCGTCGGCGAACACCTCGTCGAGGAACTCGACGCCGACGGACGCTCGGTCTACCGCCTCTATCACCAGGCGTACGCCGACGCCCTGCGCGCCACCCTCGACCCGGACGCGCGCGGCCGCGTCGCCCACGCGCTCGCCGCACTGGTCCCGACGGGCCCGGACGGCCCCGACTGGGCCGCCGCGCCCCCCTACGTCCGCCGCCACCTCACCGAACACGCCGAGGGCACGGAGCTGCTGGACGCCCTCGCCCTCGACCCCGCCCACCTGCTCACCGCACCCGTCTCCGCGCTCCAGCGGGTCCTGAACCGCGCCGCGACGGAACCGGCCCGCGCCGCCGCCCGCGCCGTCGGGCGCTGCGCCGCCCTCCTGCGCACCTCCACCGAGCCCGCCACCCGCGCCGCCCAACTGCGCCTCTCCGCCTTCCAGTCCGGCGCCGGGGAGCTCGCCGCGGCGGTACGGCTCCGGTACCCCCGGCTGCACTGGGACACCGAGTGGGCGCAGGTGACCCCCGTGCCGTACACCACCCTCGGCACCTTCGAGAACGGCGTGCGGGGCGCCGCCGTCGTGTCGCGGCACGGTCGTCCCGCTCTCGTGGTCGCCGAGCACGAGGGACCGGTACGGGCCTGGGACACCGAGGGCGGTGAACTCCTCGCCGAACTCCCCGCCGACCTCGGCCGGATCACCTCCGTCCGCGGCTGCGCCACCCGCCCCTGGGCCGCGCTCAGGACCGACGACCGGATCTGGGTGTGGGACGTGGAGACCCGGGACCTGATCGGCGCCGTGCCCGCGCCGCGCCGCACGGTGGACTGCGCGGTGACCGAGCTCGACGGCGAGTGCCTGATCGCCGCGCTGGACCTGCGCGGCCGGGTCACCCTGGTGACCGCCTCGGGGGACGCCCGGCCGCTCTCCCTGCGGGCCGCACGCCGCCCGCTGTTCCTGCGGCGTCCCTTCGACGGGGACCGGCTGGCCCTGACCCGCCACGACGGCCGGATCAGGGTGGCCGCGATCCGTGTGCACCGGTGGACCAACCGGTTCCGTCGAGCCCGCCTCTCCGTCTGGGACCTCGGCGGCCCGTCCGCCGGCACCCTGACCGTCGAGCGGAAGGTGCACCGCTCCCTGCGCGGCACGGACGTCCGGGCTCTCGTCCTCCACCGGGACACGGTGCACGTGGCCACCGACTGCGTGCTCTGGGCGTCCACGACGGGCACGCGCGCCGTCCGGGGGGCGGACGGTCTCCGGATCGTCGAATGGGCCGGGCATCCGTACGGCGAGGCCCTGCTGCTGACCGCCGGACCGGGCTCCGGAGAGGGCGGGGCGGCGCCGATGACGTGCCTCGCGGCGACGGCGTACGACGTGTCCGCCCGGACGGCCGACGGTACGGTCGTCGGCCGGACCCGCACTGACGCCCCCGTGTCCCGCCTCCTCCCGGCCGGCCGGGGGCCGGACGGGCTCCGGCTGGTCTCCCTCGGCGCCGACGCCCGGTCCGCCAAGGGGTGGCGCCTCGGCCCGCCGCCCGAGCCGGGCGAGAGCGTCGACGACCCCGCGAGGACCGTCCGGACCGGGACCCACGCGGGGCGGTCCGTCGTGGTCGTCCAGGACGCCGAGGGCACCGCCCTGCTGGACGGCGCGAACGGAGCGGTACGGGACCGCAGGGCGGGGCGTGGCGACGGCGACCCGGTGGCCGACAGCCACCCGGGGGCCCCCGTCGTGCTCCGCGACCGGCTCGACACGAAGCGGATCAGACGGCGGCAGCGGATCAGGGCGTGGCTCTGGTCGGACGGTCCACCCGTCGTCTTCCCTCCGACGCGCGGACTTCTCACGGCCTGCCCCGTGCCGGGACCCGGAGACCCGCGCGTCGTCGCCTGCTTCAGCCACTACGACGCGGGCCGGCACTTCCTCGCCCTGCTCACCCCCGACGGCCCGGTCGGTGCGCGCCTGGACGTCGACCTGAACGGCGTCCACTCGCTGCGGCTCGTCCGGGACGGTGCGCGCGTCTTCGCCGTCGTCGTCGGGCGCCGCCGCGACGACAGCCTCTCCGAGGAGCCGCCGCCGCCCGTCCCCCTGCTGACGGTGCGTTCGCTGCCGGACGACACCGTCCGCTTCACCATGCGGCTGACCTCGGTGCACGTCGTCCACGACCTGGGCCGGTGGCCGCAGGGCCCCGCCCTCGGATATCTCACGGACGACGGTGACCTGGCGGTCCGCACCGCGTTCCCCGCCTCGTTCCGCGCCGAGCCGACGAAGCCGGACATCGTCCCCCGCCCCGACCGGGTCCGCGTCAATGCGCTCCGGCTGCAGACGAGGAACGGACGCCCCACGGTCCTGACCGCCGGTGCCGACGGCGTCCTGACGCTGTTCGCCGCCGACACCACGGAGGTCCTGCACCGGATCCACGTGGGCGGGGAGATCCTGGGCATGGACTGGATCGACGACGAACGGCTCTGCGTCCACACGGCGACGGGCGTCCTCTGCCTGCGCCTGGCCTGAGGCCGCGGCCGGCTACAGGTACTTCTTCAGCTCCCGGCGCGCCAGCGACCGCTGGTGCACCTCGTCCGGGCCGTCCGCGAGCTTCAGCGTCCGGGCGGCGGACCAGAGTTCGGCCAGCGGGAAGTCCTGCGAGACGCCGCCTGCCCCGTGGGCCTGGACGGCCTTGTCGATGATGTCGACGACCGCGCGCGGGGTCGCGATCTTGATGGCCTGGATCTCGGTGTGGGCGCCGCGGTTGCCGACGGTGTCCATGAGCCATGCCGTCTTGAGGACGAGGAGGCGCAGCTGCTCGATCGTCACGCGGGCGTCCGCGATCCAGTTCTGGACGACGCCCTGCTGGGCGAGGGCCTTGCCGAAGGCCGTACGGGAGACGGCACGGCGGCACATGAGCTCGACGGCGCGCTCCGCCATGCCGATGAGCCGCATGCAGTGGTGGATGCGGCCGGGACCGAGCCGGGCCTGGGCGATGGCGAAGCCGCCGCCCTCCTCGCCGATGAGGTGCGAGGCGGGGACACGGACGTCGTGGAAGAGGACCTCGGCGTGGCCGCCGTGGGAGTGGTCCTCGTAGCCGTAGACCCGCATCGCCCGGCGCACCTCGACACCGGGGGTGTCCCGGGGCACGAGGATCATCGACTGCTGGCGGCGCGGGTCCGCACCGTCGGGGTCGGTCTTGCCCATGACGATGAAGATCCTGCAGTCGGGGTTCATGGCCCCGGAGATGTACCACTTGCGTCCGTCGACGACGTACTCGTCGCCGTCCCGGCGGATCCGGGTCTCGATGTTGGTGGCGTCGGAGGAGGCGACCTCCGGCTCGGTCATCGCGAAGGCCGAGCGGATCTCGCCCGCGAGCAGGGGCTCCAGCCACTGCTTCCGCTGCGCCTCGTCGCCGAACTGGGCGAGCAGCTCCATGTTCCCGGTGTCGGGGGCGGCGCAGTTGAGGGCGGTGGGGGCCAGGTGCGGGCTGCGGCCGGTGATCTCGGCGAGCGGCGCGTACTGGAGGTTGGTCAGGCCGGCTCCATACGAGGCGTCGGGGAGGAAGAGGTTCCACAGGCCCTGCCGCTTGGCCTCGGCCTTGAGCTCCTCGACGACCTGCGGGGTGTCCCACGGCGAGGCGAGCCCGGCGCGCTGCTCCTCGGCGACGGCCTCGGCCGGGTACACGTGCTCGTCCATGAAGGCGAGCAGCCGGGCCCGCAGCTCCTCGGTGCGGGCGTCGTACGCGAAGTCCATGGCGGATCAGCCTTCCTGAAGGGTGGTGAGGCCGTGCTCGATGAAGACGGGGACGAGTTCGCCGATGCGGTCGAAGCCGGCGCCGACGGTCTGGCCGAGGGTGTACCGGTAGTGGATGCCCTCCAGGATCACGGCGAGCTTGAACCAGGCGAAGGCCGTGTACCAGGCGAGGGCGGAGGTGTCGCGGCCCGAACGGGTCGCGTAGCGCTCGACGAGTTCGGCGGCGCTCGGGTGTCCGGGGGCCGTGGCCGTCGTGGAGACGGGGGAGTTCGGCAGGTCGAGCGGCGTGCTGTACATGACCAGCAGGCCCAGGTCGGTGAGCGGGTCCCCGAGGGTGGACATCTCCCAGTCGAGGACGGCCTTGATGCGGTCGTCGTCGCCGATGAGGACGTTGTCGAGCCGGTAGTCGCCGTGGATCACGGTGGGCGCCGGGGAGGCGGGCAGCGCGCGGCCGAGTGCGGCGTGCAGTGCGTCGATGCCGGCCAGCTCGCGGCCGCGCGAGGCGTCGAGCTGCTTGCCCCAGCGGCGCAGCTGCCGGTCGAGGAAGCCCTCGGGGCGGCCGAAGTCGGCGAGGCCGACGGCCGCCGGGTCGACGGCGTGCAGGTCGACGAGCGTGTCGACGAGGCCGAGGACGGCGGCGCGGGTGCGCTCGGGTCCGAGCGGCGCCAGTTCGCGGGCCGAGCGGTACGGGGTCCCCTCGACGAACTCCATGACGTAGAAGGGGGCCCCGAGCACGGACTCGTCCTCGCCGAGCAGGACGCAGCCGGGGACGGGCACACCGGTCCCGGCGAGGGCGCTGATGACGCGGTGCTCGCGCCGCATGTCGTGGGCGGTGGCGAGGACGTGGCCGAGCGGCGGCCTGCGGACGACCCAGCGGCCGGTGCCGTCGGTCACGACGTACGTCAGGTTCGACCGGCCGCCCTCGATCAGCCGGGCTTCGAGGGGGCCGGCCACCAGGCCGGGGCGCTCCCGGTCGAGGAAGCGGCGCAGCTGCTCGGGGTCGAGTCCTGGCGGCGGGGCGGAGCTCATACGTGCGTACCTCCGGATCGGCTTCGGTCGGCGTTCATGATGACCGACCAGTCGGTATGTCGTCCAGGGGCTCGCCGGGAAAGTGTGCGTCACACCCTGGCTCCCGATCGCATCCCTGAATAGGGTTCACATATGGATGCGAAGTTGATCGTCGACGAAGTCCGGCTCACCCCGATCCTCATCTCCGACCCGCCCCTCCTCAACGTCCAGGGCGTCCACCAGCCCTTCACCCCGCGCCTCGTCGTGGAGGTCGTCACCGCGGACGGGGTCAGCGGCCTCGGCGAGACGTACGGCGACGGCGTCTACCTGGACGCCGCCCGGCCGCTCGCGGAGGCTCTGCCCGGACGCTCGGTCACGGACGTGAACGGTCTCTTCGCCCTCGCGGCCGCCGTCGGCCCGGCCTCCCCGACGGACGGCACCCCGGACGAGGGTGTCGACGCCGGCGGCCTGCGCGGAGTCCGCAGCGCGGACAAGCTCCGCCTCTCCGTCGTCTCCGCCTTCGAGACCGCCTGCCTCGACGCCCTCGGCAAGACCCTCGGCCTGCCCGTCCACGCCCTCCTCGGAGGCAAGGTCCGCGACACCGTCGAGTACAGCGCCTACCTCTTCCACCGCTGGGAGGCCCACCCCGGCGCGGCCCCGACGGACGACTGGGGCGCGGCCCTGGACCCGGCGGGCGTCGTCGCCCAGGCCCGCCGCTTCGACCGGGAGTACGGCTTCCGCTCCTTCAAGCTCAAGGGCGGGGTGTTCGAGCCCGAGCGGGAGGTCGCCGCGATCCGCGCCCTCGCCGAGGCGTTCCCGGGCCGCCCCCTGCGCCTCGACCCCAACGGCGCCTGGTCCGTGGAGACCTCCCTCGCCGTCGCCCGCGAGCTCGGGGACGTCCTGGAGTACCTGGAGGACCCGGCGAGCGGCACCGACGCGATGGCCGAGATCGCCGCCCGCACGGAGCTGCCGCTCGCCACCAACATGTGCGTGACCACCTTCGAGGAGCTCCCGGAGGCGCTCGCGAAGGGAGCCGTGCGGATCGTCCTCTGCGACCACCACTACTGGGGCGGCCTCCACCGCACCCGCGAACTGGCCGCGCTCTGCCGGACGTACGGCATCGGGCTCTCGATGCACTCCAACACCCACTTGGGCATCAGCCTCGCCGCCATGACCCAGGTCGCCGCGACCCTGCCCGGCCTCCGGCACGCCTGCGACACCCACTACCCGTGGCAGACCGAGGACGTCGTGACCACGCGGCCCGTCTTCCGCGACGGCCGGCTCGCCGTCTCCGACGCCCCCGGACTCGGCGTCACCCTCGACCGGGACGCGCTGGCCGCACTCCACCGCCGCTGGCTGGACGACGACGGCACCCTGCAGGACCGGGACGACGCGGCGGCCATGCGCGTCGCCGACCCGGGATGGCGCGCGCCCCGGGTCCCCCGCTGGTGACGGGAGGAAGAGCCGCCGGCCGGCGAGGATCCGGCCGGCGGCCGCGCCGCCCGCCTCACGCGTGGCAGGCCACCGGCACCCCGCCGTTCATCGCCGCCATGTCGCCGAACACCGCCACCGGGTCCAGCGGCGCGCCCTCCGGCAGCCCGTCCAGCTCCGCGTACGCCCGGTGCAGGTTCGCGACGAGCCGCTCGCTCTCCCGCCACGCGGCGAACTCCCCGAGGTCCGCGCGCCGGGCCGTCTCCAGCGGGCTCTCGCCCTTGGCGTGCCCCTCGGCGGCCAGCTCCCGCACCCACAGCAGATAGCGCTCGGTCGCGTCGTACGCGGAGGGGTCGGTCACCCGGCCGTGCCCCGGCACGACCGTCGGCGCGTCCAGCGAGCGCAGCAGGTCGAGGGCGCGCAGCGACCCGGCGAGCGACCCCATCGGCAGGAACGGCGTCCCGCCGTGGAAGACGAGGTCGCCGGTGAAGACCACGCCCTGCTCCGGGAGGTGCACGATCGAGTCCCCGGTCGTGTGCGCCGCGCCCGGGTGGATCACCCGCACCTCGACGTCCCCGACGTACAGCGTCAGCCGGTCGCGGTAGGTCACCGACGGCGGCAGGATGTCGACCCGCCCGAAGTCGGTCTGCGGCCACAGCAGATGGAGCTGGTGACCGGCGGCGAGCTGCTCGGACCGGCAGTTCTCGTGTCCGACGATCCGGGCCTCCGGCAGGAACACCCCGTTGCCGTACGTGTGGTCGCCGTGGTGGTGGGTGGAGACGACGGTCGACGGCAGCGGCAGCCCCGCCGCGAGCACCGCCTCGCGCAGCAGCAGCGCCCTGCGCTCGGTGGCGGCGGTGTCGACGAGCAGCGACTCGCGCGCGTCGCCGAGGAAGCCCGCGTTGTTCAGGCACCAGCCGCCGTCGGGCTGGACGAAGGCGTGGACGTTCGGCGCGAGCGCGACCACGTACGGATCGGTGGCAGACAAAGGGATTCCCCCGGTTGAGAGCCCGACTGGACAGGGGAAGAGTGCCAGGCCACCCGGACCGGGGGAAGTCGGAGCCGATCCCTCCGGAACCGCCGCGCGCCCCGTCCCGACGTGCGGGGCCCTTCACCGCGTACGTCGCCGCCCCGCCCGGCGGGCCGGGCTCACCAGATCAGCGCCGCCCCGAAGAAGGCCAGGGCGATCGTGCACCCGGTGGCGAGCAGTGCGCCCCGGTGGGAGAGCGGGAGCGGCCGTGCCGCCCCCAGGGACCGGATCCGGCGGTGGGCGACCGCCAGGAACGCCACCCACACCAGGGCCGACAGCGCGAGCCCGGTCAGCTTCCTCGCCCCGATCGCGTCGCTGACGGTCAGTTTCACGGCGAGCACGGCGACGACCGTGCACGACAGGGTCGTCCGCCGCCACGCGAGCCGGGTCCGCTCCGGCTGGAGCCCCGGGTCCCGCGCGTGGGGCGCCGTCTTCACCGACCGGCCCAGCCGAAGACGACGAGGACCACCATCGTGAGCGCCACCGCGGCCACGGCCAGGCTCAGCACCGCCGGGAAGCGGGATCCGGGCAGGTCCTCACCGCGCCGCATCGCCCGCTCGCAGCGCACCCAGTGGTTCACCGCGCGCAGGGAGCACAGCACGCCGGCCGCGAGCAGCGCGAGCGCGAGCCCGACGCGCACCCCCCAGCGCAGGTCCGGCAGGAACTGGTCCACGGCGAACCCGCCGCCGACGAGAGCGAGCGCCGTCCGGATCCACGCCAGGAACGTCCGCTCGTTGGCGAGGGAGAAACGGTAGTCGGGGGTCTCGCCCTCGTCCCGCACCCGCTGCGGCGCGAACCACAGGCGCACGGTCTGTACGAAATCGCTCACACGTGCACCCTAACGGCCGGGTCAGGGGCCCGCCCGGCGCCCCGTCCGGAGCTCGTGCGCCCGCAGCCCCCGGTAGGCGGCGAGCCCGTCCGGCACCCACTCCCAGGTGGCGAGCCGCTCCTCCAGTTCGTCGTCGGTGAGGAAGCCGTGCCAGGCGACCTCCTCCACCTGCGGGTCGACCGGCAGCTCGCAGCGGACCTCGTAGACCGCCGACCACCACTTGCCGGCCACGCCCCCCGAGTCGTAGAGGAAACGGAACACCGGCTCGGGCCGGGGGAGACCGGAGACTCCCAGCTCCTCCTCGGCCTCGCGCAGCGCCGCGTCGTCGTAGGACTCGCCGGCGCCGACGACACCGCCGACGAACATGTCGTACAGGGACGGGAAGACGAGCTTGCCGGGCGTCCGCCGGTGGACGAAGACGCGTCCCCGGGCGTCCCTGACCCTGATGAAGACGCAGCGGTGGACGAGGCCCCGCGCGTACACCTCACCGCGCGGAGCCTGTCCGATCACCCGGTCGTGCTCGTCGACGACGTCGAGAATCTCTTCGGCGGAGCTCATCCCGCCATCCAAGCACCGCCGCCGGGCTCCCGGACCCCCCGACCCCCGGCGGGCTCACTGACCCATGACGTACTTGACCGTCGGGCCGGTGGTCCAGCCGCCGTCGACCGCCAGCTCGGCGCCCGTCACGTACGAGGCGGCGTCGGAGAGGAGGAAGACGACCGCGCCGGCGATCTCGTCGGCCTCGCCGACCCGGCCCATCGGCGTGTTCGGGTACTTGCCCTCGCCGCGCTCGATGCCGACCGAGGCCGTCATCGGGGTGTACGTCATGCCCGGGTGGACCGAGTTGACGCGGATCCCCGACGTGCCGAGCTCGACCGCCCCGATCTTGGTCAGACCGCGCACGCCCCACTTGGAGGCGCCGTAGCCGGCGGTCAGGGCCAGGCCCATCAGACCCGCGGCGGAGGAGATGTTGACGATCGAGCCGCCGCCGGCCTCCCGCATCGCCGGTATCGCGGCCTTCATGCCGATGAAGACACCGGTCAGGTTGATGTCGAGGACCTTGCGGAAGTGCTCGACGGACTCGGTCTCCAGGAACGCGCCGGTGGAGATGCCCGCGTTGTTCACCAGCCCGTGCAGCCCGCCGAACTCCGCCACCGCGTACGCGACGGCCGCCGCCCACTCCTCCTCGGAGGTCACGTCGTGGTGGAGGAAGCGGGCCCGCTCGCCGAGCGCGTCGGCGGTCGCCCGGCCGTCCTCGTCCAGGACGTCGGTGACGACGACGTTCGCTCCCGCGGCCACCGCCTGCCGGGCCGCCTCGGCGCCCAGGCCGCGGGCACCGCCGGTGACGAGCACGGTCTTGCCGGTGAGGTCGTTCATGAAGGGTCCTTTCGGGGATGCGCCTGCTCCGGCTGTGCGGCTCGCAGCAGGGCGGTGGTGGTCTCCACCAGATCGGCGAGGAAGAGCGCCTCGCCGGTGAGGGGTTCGGAGCCGTCGAGGTACTGCCGGGCCCGGTCGGCCAGGGCGGCGCCCACCACGGTGAGCGCCAGGTCGAGCCGCTCCAGGAGCAGGGGCCCGGGCAGCCCGGCCTCGGCCAGCCGCTCCGCGACGCGCTCGATCAGGCGCCAGTAGACGGTCCCGGCGAGCGTGGGGTGCGGGGTGCGGGTGCGCACCCCGCTCTCGTGGCTGAGCTGGGCCGAGATCCGCAGGCAGCGGCGGCCCCGGTCGGTGCGCAGTTCGCTCGCCTCGGCGGTGACGAGTGCGCCGACCAGGCGTTTCAGCCCGTCCCCCGCCTCTCCCTCGTCCGCCTCCTTGTCGGCGGCCTCGAAGAGCGGTGCGAGCACCCCCTCCGTACGGGCCTGGCGGCCGGCCATCACGGCGTCCAGCAGCCCGGCGCGCGAGCCGAAGTGGTACTGCACCGCGGAGGGGTTCGCCTGTCCGGCGAGGCCGACGACGTCCCGCAGCTGCGCGCCGTGGACGCCCCGGTCGGCGAAGAGCTCCTCCGCCGCGCGGATCAGTTTCTCCCGGGTCTCGGGTCCCGACGTACGTGCCATACGAACATATTAATGCTCGGCATTAGAAAACGGGAGGCCCCCGGCGAGGCGAAACGGTTGACTGGATACATCCGTGTATCCAAGATGCGGTCCATGTCCTACGACGCTGATGTGATCGTGATCGGGGCCGGTCTCGCCGGCCTCGTCGCCACCGCCGAGCTGGTCGAAGCCGGCCGCACCGTGATCCTCCTCGACCAGGAGCCCGAACAGTCCCTCGGCGGCCAGGCCCACTGGTCCTTCGGCGGGCTCTTCCTCGTCGACTCGCCCGAGCAGCGCCGTATGCGCATCAAGGACAGCCACGACCTCGCCCTCCAGGACTGGTACGGCACCGCCGGCTTCGACCGCGCCGAGGACCGCTGGCCGCGGAAGTGGGCCGAGGCGTACGTCGACTTCGCCGCCGGAGAGAAGCGGTCCTGGCTCCACACGCGCGGGGTGCGCTTCTTCCCCGTGGTCGGCTGGGCCGAGCGCGGCGGCTACGGCGCCATCGGCCACGGCAACTCCGTGCCCCGCTTCCACATCACCTGGGGCACCGGCCCCGGCCTCGTCGCCCCCTTCGAGCAGCGGGTCCGCGAGGGCGCCGCCCGCGGCCTGGTCAGCTTCCGCTTCCGCCACCGGGTGACCGCCCTCGGCCGCACCGCCGGAGCGGTCGACACCGTCACCGGCGAGATCCTCGAACCCTCCGACGCCGGCCGCGGCACCGCCAGCTCCCGGGAGACCACCGGCACCTTCGAGCTGCGCGCCCAGGCCGTGATCGTCACCTCCGGCGGCATCGGCGGCAACCACGACCTGGTCCGCGCCCAGTGGCCCGACCGGCTCGGGACCCCGCCCGCCACGATGCTCTCCGGTGTCCCCGCCCACGTCGACGGCCTCATGCTCGGCATCGCCGAGAAGGCCGGCGCCCACCACATCAACCGCGACCGGATGTGGCACTACACCGAGGGCATCGAGAACTGGAACCCCATCTGGGCCCGGCACGGCATCCGCATCCTCCCCGGTCCCTCCAGCCTCTGGCTCGACGCCACCGGCAAGCGGCTCCCCGTCCCGCTCTTCCCCGGCTTCGACACCCTCGGCACCCTCGAACACATCATGCGGACGGGCCACGACCACACCTGGTTCGTCCTCGACAAGCGGATCATCGGCAAGGAGTTCGCCCTCTCCGGCTCCGAGCAGAACCCGGACCTCACCGGGAAGTCCGTCCGCGACGTCCTCGGCCGCGCCCGCGCCGACGTGCCCGCGCCCGTGCAGGCGTTCATGGATCAGGGCGTCGACTTCGTCGTCGAGAACGACCTCCCGGCCCTCGTCCGCGGCATGAACGCGCTCACCGACGAGCCGCTGATCGACGAGGCCGCCCTCCGCCGCGAGATCACCGCCCGCGACCGCGAGATCGCCAACCCCTTCACCAAGGACCTCCAGGTCACGGCCATCCGCGGCGCCCGCAGGTACCTCGGCGACAAGCTCATCCGCACCGCCGCCCCGCACCGCATCCTGGACCCCGCGGCCGGCCCGCTGATCGCCGTCCGCCTCAACATCCTCACCCGCAAGTCCCTCGGCGGCCTGGAGACCGACCTCGACTCCCGCGTCCTCACCGAGGGCGGCGACCCGCTGGCCGGGCTGTACGCGGCGGGCGAGGCCGCCGGCTTCGGCGGCGGCGGCGTCCACGGCTACCGGTCCCTCGAAGGCACCTTCCTCGGCGGCTGCATCTTCTCGGGCCGCGCGGCGGGCCGGGCCGCGGCGAAGGCGGTCGGCTGACGGGAGGCGACCGGCCGACGGACGGCGGTCTGCTGAGGGACGGAGCGCGTCAGCCGAGCCCGGGGGAGCGGGGCCCGACCGGCAGGAGCTCCACCACCCGGAACCGCTCCGCCACCACCATCGTCGTGTCGTCCACGGTGAAGTCCGGGTCCCCGAGCCCCTCGCGCATCTCGTCGCTGTGCCAGAAGCGCTCGTGGTCCGCCCGCCACTGGGGGACCGAGAGATGCCCCTCGCCCTCCTCCAGGGCGAGGGCCAGGTCGACCTCGCCGAGGGGCAGGACCCGGACGTCCGTGACCTCCACGACGGCGACCTCGCGGCCGTCCGAGTCCACGAGGGCCGAGCGCTCGCCCACCTCGGGCAGTTCCTCCCCCTCGACCTGCCACTCGACGAGCAGGCCGGTGGTGGCGGTCTTGCGGCCGGCGATGACGGCCGCGACGAGCCGGTCCCGGAGCGGTCCGGGGAAGGCGAGGAGGAAGGGCTTGAGCGCGTGAGGGCCGGTCATGGCCGACAGTCTGTCAGCCACGACCGGCCCGAGGGGGCATACGCGGGGAGCCGGGCTACAGCACCAGCGAGAGCAGCAGCACGAACACGATGCCGAAGACCGAGATGATCGTCTCCATCACCGACCAGGTCTTGACCGTCTGGCCGACGCTCATCCCGAAGTACTCCTTCACCAGCCAGAAACCGGCGTCGTTGACGTGGCTGAAGAAGAGCGAACCGGCGCCGATGGCGAGGACGAGGAGGGACACCTCGCCGGTCGACATGCCCTCGGCGAGCGGGGCGACCAGACCGGCCGCGGAGATCGTCGCCACGGTGGCCGAGCCGGTCGCGAGCCGGATCGCGACGGCGATCAGCCAGGCGAGCAGCAGGGCCGGGATCGACCACTCCTTGGAGAAGTCGAGGATCATCTGGCCGACGCCGATGTCGATCAGGGTCTGCTTGAAGCCGCCTCCGGCGCCGACGATGAGCAGCACGCCCGCGATGGGGGCGAGCGACTTCTCGACGGTGGTGGACAGCCGCTCCTTGGTGAAGCCGGCCGCGCGGCCCAGGGTGAACATGCCGACTATGACGGCCGCGAGGAGCGCGATCAGCGGCGAGCCGATGACGTCGGTGACCTTCTGCACGGCGTTCTCGGGGTCGTCGACCACGATGTCGACGAGCGCCTTGACCAGCATCAGGACGACGGGCAGCAGCACGGTCGCGACGGTGGCGCCGAAGCCGGGGCGCTTCTCCAGGTCCTCGGAGGGACGGGCCGGGATCATCGACTCCGGGGGCTGGATGTCCACCCAGCGGGCGGCGTACCGGGAGAAGACCGGACCGGCGATGATCACGGTCGGGATGGCGACGACGAGGCCGAGGGCGAGGGTGACGCCCAGGTTGGCGCCGACGGCGTCGATCGCGACCAGCGGGCCGGGGTGCGGCGGGATGAGGCCGTGCATCACGGAGAGGCCGGCCAGGGCCGGGATGCCGATCCGCATCAGCGAGTAGTTGCCCCGCTTGGCGACCATCAGCACCACCGGGATCAGCAGCACGATGCCGACCTCGAAGAAGAGCGGCAGACCGATCACGGAGGCGATCAGGACCATCGCCCACGGCATGGCGCGCTTGCCGGTCTTCGCCAGGATCGTGTCCACGATCTGGTCGGCGCCGCCCGAGTCGGCGAGCAGCCTGCCGAGGATCGCGCCGAGCGCGATGAGGACGCCCACGCCGGCCACGGTGTTGCCGAGGCCGGTGCTGAAGGACTTGATGGTGTCGGCGAGCGGGGCGCCCGCGAACGCGCCGAGCGCCAGCGACCCGATGGTCAGCGCCAGGAACGCGTGCAGCTTGAACTTCGTGATGAGCAGGACGATGACGGCGATGCCGGCGAGCACGGCGATCCCGAGCTGGGCGTTGCCGGCCGAGGTGATCGGTTCGGCGGCGTCCGCTGCCAGGGTCTCGACGCTGAGACGGGTCACGGTGGAGTCCTTCGTACGGGCAGGAGAGCGGGGGGACGGGGGACGGGGGTCAGCGGGCGGCGAGGCCGCGCAGCGCGGCGACGGCCCGGGCGGTGATCTCTTCGGGGGTGCCGGAGACGTCGACGGCGACGCCGGCCTCGTCCTCCTGCAGCGGCTGCAGGGTGGCGAACTGGGAGTCGAGGAGCGCCGTCGGCATGAAGTGGCCCCGGCGGGCCCCCATGCGGTGCTCGATCAGCTCCCGGTCACCGGTCAGATGGAGGAAGACCACGCCGGGCGCCGCGGCGCGCAGCCGGTCCCGGTAGCTCCGCTTCAGCGCGGAGCTGCTCACCACACCGCCGAGCCCGGCCCGGTCGTGCGCCCACCGTCCGATGGCGTCGAGCCAGGGCCACCGGTCGGTGTCGTCCAGGGGGGTGCCGGCCGACATCTTGGCCACGTTCGCCGCGGGGTGGAAGTCGTCGCCCTCCGCGTAGGGGAGGGCGAGAGCCTCGGCGACCAGCGGGCCGATCGTGGTCTTGCCGGTCCCGGCGACGCCCATCACGACGACGACCGGGGAGTGGGGGGTGGTGCTCATGGGTGGTGCCTCGCTGTCTTCTTCGACATCGATCCGTCGCGCTCATGAAACCCATTGGGTACGACGTATTCAAGAGTCTGTGACATAAAAGTCGTACTTTTCATTCCCGAGGTGATCACCCGAGCGCGCCCGCATAGGCTTGCCACCATGACGACACCGGCCCAGGGGCTCCACTCGCACGTCCTCGCCACCCTGGGTCTCGCGATCACCGCGGGGGAGTACCCGCCCGGCACCGTGCTGCGCACCGACGAGCTCGCCCAGCGCTTCGACGTCTCCCGCACCGTGGTCCGCGAGGTCGTCCGGGTCCTGGAGTCGATGCACCTCGTCGAGTCCCGCCGCCGCGTCGGCGTGACCGTGCTCCCCACCGCCAGCTGGAACGTGTACGACCCCCAGGTCATCCGCTGGCGTCTGGCGGGCGCGGACCGGCCCCGCCAGCTCCGCTCGCTCACCGTGCTGCGCTCGGCCGTCGAACCGGTCGCCGCCGGGCTGGCCGCCCTCCACGCCACCCCCGACCAGTGCAGGGAGCTCACCGAGCAGGCACTCGGCATGGTCGCCACCTCGCGCGGCCGACGCCTGGAGGAGTACCTCGTCCACGACGTCGCCTTCCACCGGGTCGTGCTCAACGCCTCCGGCAACGAGATGTTCGCCCGCCTCGGGGACGTCGTCGCCGAGGTCCTCACCGGCCGCACCCACCACCACGTCATGTTCGAGGACCCCGACCCGGCCGCCGTCACCCTCCACGTCCAGGTCGCCGAGGCCGTCCGCGAGCGCGACGCGCTCCGCGCCGAGGAGCTCACCCGGCAGATCGCGGTGGGTGCCCTCAAGGAACTGGACGTCTTGGCTCCGTAAAGCTCTGAACTAGCTCAAATATGGGCGTTCAGTGACATGCGCCACAGTCATCCGTCGCTCCCTGACGTGAGGATGTGCGCTGGCCGTGCCGGGGACACCCCCCAGCGGGCACGGCCGGGCACCGCACAGCTCCCCCTCACGAAGGCGAACAACTCCATGACTGACCGCGTCACCGCGGCCGAGCCGCTGTCCGCCGCACCGGCCAGGCAGGCCGCTGCCCCCCACGTCGACGCCGGCGACGCCGGATACCGCAAGGACCTCAAGTCCCGGCACGTCAACATGATCGCCATCGGCGGCGCCATCGGCACCGGCCTCTTCCTCGGCGCCGGCGGCCGGATGTCCCAGGCGGGCCCGTCCCTCTTCATCGCCTACGCGGTCTGCGGCCTCTTCGCCTTCTTCGTGGTGCGCGCCCTCGGCGAGCTCGTGCTCTACCGCCCCTCCTCCGGCGCCTTCGTCTCCTACGCCCGTGAGTTCATGGGCGAGAAGGGCGCCTACACGGCCGGCTGGCTCTACTTCCTCAACTGGTCGACCACCGCCGTCGCCGACATCACCGCGGCCGCCACCTACGCCCACTTCTGGGCGATGTTCAGCGACGTCCCGCAGTGGGTCCTCGCCCTGATCGCCCTCGCGGTCGTCCTCGCCGCCAACCTCATCTCCGTGAAGTACTTCGGCGAGATGGAGTTCTGGTTCGCGATCGTCAAGGTCGGCGCCCTCGTCGCCTTCATGCTGATCGGCATCTTCCTCATCGTCACCTCGCACGACGTCGGCGGCCACACCCCGGGCCTCGCCAACATCACCGACAACGGCGGCATCTTCCCCCAGGGCGTGATGCCGATGCTCCTGCTCATCCAGGGCGTCGTCTTCGCCTACGCCTCCGTCGAGCTGTGCGGCGTCGCCGCCGGCGAGACCGAGAACCCCGAGAAGATCATGCCGAAGGCGATCAACTCGATCATGTGGCGCGTGGGCCTGTTCTACGTCGGCTCGGTGGTCCTGCTCGCGCTGATCCTCCCGTACACCGCCTACTCCGGCGACCAGAGCCCCTTCGTCACCGTCTTCGACAAGCTCGGCATCCCCGGCGCCGCCGGCGTCATGAACCTCGTCGTCCTCACCGCGGCGCTCTCCAGCCTCAACTCGGGCCTGTACTCCACCGGCCGCATCCTGCGCTCCATGTCGCTCTCCGGCTCCGCGCCGAAGTTCACCGGCGTCATGAACAGGGGCGGCGTCCCCTACGGCGGCATCCTGCTCACCGCCGGCTTCGGCGTCCTCGGCGTCGCCCTCAACTACGTCATGCCCGGCGAGGCGTTCGAACTCGTGCTCAACCTCGCCTCCATCGGCATCATCGGCACCTGGGCCATGATCATGGTCTGCTCGCTGCTCTTCTGGCGCAGCGCCCGGCAGGGCCGGCTCACCCGCCCCGGCTACAACCTGCCCTGGGCCCCGTACACCCAGATCGTCACCCTGGTCTTCCTCGCCTCCGTCCTCGTCCTCATGTGGATGGACGGCGGCATCGGCCGCACCACCGTGAACCTCCTGCCGCTCATCGCGGCCGCGCTCGTCGGCGGCTGGTTCCTGGTCCGCCGCCGGGTCCGCGCGACCGCCGCGACCCTCCAGGACTGACGTTCACGACGACGACGGCGGGACCCCCGCGGGCACGGCCTGCGGGGGTCTCGCCTCTTGTCAGGAGATAGTGGTACGCAGGAGCCTTACAAGATCCGGTCGGAGAAAAGGAAGTTCGCGATGCCGCAGCACGTCCAGGGGGTCATCGCCCCCGGCAGGAACGAACCGGTACGGGTCGAGACCATCGTCATCCCCGATCCCGGCCCCGGCGAGGCGGTCGTGAAGATCCAGGCGTGCGGCGTCTGCCACACGGATCTCCACTACAAGCAGGGCGCCATCAACGACGAGTTCCCCTTCCTGCTCGGCCACGAGGCCGCCGGAATCGTCGAGTCGGTCGGCGAGGGCGTCACCGACGTCACCCCCGGCGACTTCGTGATCCTCAACTGGCGTGCCGTGTGCGGCACCTGCCGCGCCTGCGAGCGAGGCCGCCCCTGGTACTGCTTCGCCACCCACAACGCCCGCCAGAAGATGACCCTCCTCGACGGCACGGAGCTGTCCCCGGCCCTGGGCATCGGCGCGTTCGCCGAGAAGACCCTCGTCGCCGCCGGCCAGTGCACCAAGGTCGACCCGGCCGTCGCCCCCGAGGTCGCGGGCCTGCTGGGCTGCGGCGTCATGGCCGGCATCGGCGCCGCCATCAACACCGGCGGCGTCGGCCGCGGCGACACCGTGGCCGTCATCGGCTGCGGCGGCGTCGGCGACGCGGCGATCGTCGGCTCCCGCCTCGCCGGGGCCGCGAAGATCATCGCCGTCGACATCGACGACCGGAAGCTGGAGACCGCCACGTCGATGGGCGCCACCCACACCGTCAACTCCCGCTCCGCCGACGCCGTCGAGGCGATCCGCGAGCTCACCGGCGGCTTCGGCGCCGACGTCGTCATCGAGGCCGTCGGCCGCCCCGAGACGTACGAGCAGGCGTTCTACGCCCGCGACCTCGCCGGCACCGTGGTCCTCGTCGGCGTCCCCACCCCCGAGATGAAGCTCGAACTGCCCCTCCTCGACGTCTTCGGCCGCGGCGGCGCCCTGAAGTCCTCCTGGTACGGCGACTGCCTGCCCTCCCGCGACTTCCCGATGCTGATCGACCTGCACCAGCAGGGCCGCATCGACCTCGCCGCCTTCGTCACCGAGACCATCGGCCTCGGCGACGTCGAGAAGGCGTTCGCCCGGATGCACCAGGGCGACGTCCTGCGCTCGGTGGTGGTGCTGTGATGGCCGCCCGCATCGACCACCTCGTCACCTCCGGCACCTTCAGCCTCGACGGCGGCACCTGGGACGTCGACAACAACGTCTGGATCGTCGGCGACGACGCCGAAGCCGTCGTGATCGACGCCGCCCACGACGCCGACGCCATCCTCGCCGCCCTCGACGGCCGCGCCCTGCGCGCGATCGTCTGCACCCACGCCCACAACGACCACGTGGACGCGGCCCCGGCGCTCGCGGCCGCCACCGGCGCCCGCATCCTGCTCCACCCGGCCGACCAGCCGCTCTGGAAGCAGACCCACCCCGACCACAGCCCCGACGGCGACCTCGCCGACGGCCAGGTCCTCACCATCGCGGGCATCGACCTGACCGTCCTCCACACCCCGGGCCACGCCCCCGGCGCGGTCTGCCTGTACGCCCCCGACCTGGGCACGGTCTTCACCGGCGACACCCTCTTCCAGGGCGGCCCCGGCGCCACCGGCCGGTCCTTCTCGGACTTCCCGACGATCGTCGACTCGATCCGCGAGAAGCTCCTGACGCTGCCGCCCGAGACGGTCGTCCGCACCGGCCACGGCGACCCGACCACGATCGGCGCCGAGGCCCCGCACCTCCAGGAGTGGATCAACCGGGGCCACTGAGAGCCAGCCGGCTCTCGAAGCGCATCTCCACGCCCGTGAACGGGTCGGTGAACTCCAGGGTCCGCGCCAGCAGTTGCAGCGGCCGCCCGAAGTCCTCCGGCCCGTCCTCACGGACCACCGGATAGACCGGATCGTGCAGGATCGGCAGGCCCAGGGCGTTCATGTGCACCCGCAGCTGGTGCGTCCGCCCGGTGACGGGCACCAGCCGGTACCGGCCCAGACCGCCCACGTGCCCGACCAGCTCGATCCGGCTCTCGGCGTTCGGCTCGCCCGGCACCTCGCGGGCCGCCATCACCCCGCGCTCCTTCTCGATCCGGCTCCGCACCGTCACCGGCAGCCGCACCTCCGGGTCGTACGGCGCCACCGCCTCGTACTCCTTGCGCACGAGCCGGTCCCGGAACAGCGTCTGGTACGCCCCCCGGTCCTCCTCGCGCACCACGAACAGCACGAGCCCGGCCGTCAGCCGGTCCAGCCGGTGCGCCGGCTGCAGCCGCGGCAGCCCCAGCTCCCTGCGCAGCCGCGCGAGCGCCGTCTCGGTCACGTGCCGCCCGCGCGGCATCGTCGCCAGGAAGTGCGGCTTGTCCGCCACCAGGAGCCGCTCGTCCCGGTACACCACCCCGATCCCGAACGGCACCGGCGTCTCGGCGGGAAAGTCCCGGTGGAACCACACCAGCCGCCCCGCGGCGTACGACTCGTCCCCACCCACCGGCCCGTCCACCCCGACGAACCGGCCTCCCGCCAGCATCTCGTCGACCCGTCCGGCGCCGATCGCCCGCCCGTACCGGTCCACCAGGAACTCCCGCACGCTCCCCCAGCGCCCCTCGGGATCCTCCGGAAACCGCACCCGCACCGGATCGATCCCGTCCCGCTGGGGGAGGGGGGAGGAGGGGGCCTTGGATCTGCGTCGCACCGGGTCCTACCGTCGTGAAAAACAAGAGAGACCCCACGTGGTGTGGGGTCTCTCACTTGTGTCCGAGGGGGGACTTGAACCCCCACGCCCGATAAAGGGCACTAGCACCTCAAGCTAGCGCGTCTGCCATTCCGCCACCCGGACAAGGTGTCTTGTCTTCCGGGCCGCTCGGCCCTTCCGACGAACAGAACAATAGCAAAGATTCGAGGGGGTCGATCACCACCCCTGGTCGGCCCCTGTCATGTGACAGCCGCATGTCGGCCGACGGGTGGTCTTGGGGGGCGAGGGGGGCACGCGGGAGGATGGGGAGATCACAAGGAACCACGTGGGGCACGTAGTGGGAGGAAGCAGCGTGAGCGAGTCGAACACGGCCCAGGGCATCAGGGGCGAGGACGAGGTCGTGGACCTCTGTCGCGATCTCATCCGCATCGACACCAGCAACTACGGCGACCACTCCGGCCCGGGAGAGCGGGCGGCGGCCGAGTACGTCGCCGAGAAGCTCGCGGAGGTCGGACTCGAGCCGAAGATCATCGAGTCGCACAGGGGGCGGGCCTCGACCGTCGCCCGCATCGAGGGCGAGGACCCGTCGCGGCCGGCCCTGCTGATCCACGGCCACACCGACGTCGTCCCGGCCAACGCCGAGGACTGGACCCACCACCCCTTCTCCGGCGAGATCGCCGACGGCTGCGTGTGGGGCCGCGGAGCCGTCGACATGAAGGACATGGACGCGATGACCCTCGCGGTCGTACGGGACCGGCTGCGCAGCGGCCGCAAGCCCCCGCGCGACATCGTCCTCGCCTTCCTCGCCGACGAGGAGGCCGGTGGCACCTACGGCGCCCGGCACCTCGTCGACAAGCACCGCGACCTGTTCGACGGCGTCACCGAGGCGATCGGCGAGGTCGGCGGCTTCTCCTTCACCGTGAACGAGAACCTGCGCCTCTACCTGGTCGAGACGGCCCAGAAGGGCATGCACTGGATGCGGCTCACCGTCGAGGGCACGGCGGGCCACGGCTCCATGACCAACGACGACAACGCGATCACGGAGCTCTGCGAGGCCGTGGGTCGCCTCGGCCGCCACCAGTGGCCGGTCAGGGTCACCAAGACCGTCCGGTCGTTCCTGGACGAGCTCTCGGACGCGCTGGGCACCCCCCTCGACCCCGAGGACATGGACGGCACCCTCGCCAAGCTCGGCGGCATCGCCAAGATGGTCGGCGCCACCCTGCGGAACTCCGCCGCCCCCACCATGCTCGGCGCCGGCTACAAGGTGAACGTGATCCCCGGCCAGGCCACCGCGCACGTCGACGGCCGCTTCCTGCCCGGTTACGAGCAGGAGTTCCTCGCCGACCTCGACCGGATCCTCGGGCCGCGGGTGAAGCGCGAGGACGTGCACGGCGACAAGGCCCTGGAGACCAGCTTCGACGGCGCCCTGGTCGACGCCATGCAGCTGGCGCTGCGGGCCGAGGACCCGATCGCCCGCGCGGTGCCGTACATGCTCTCCGGCGGCACCGACGCCAAGTCCTTCGACGACCTCGGCATCCGCTGCTTCGGCTTCGCCCCGCTGCAGCTGCCGCCGGAGCTCGACTTCGCCGGCATGTTCCACGGCGTCGACGAGCGGGTGCCGGTCGACGGCCTGAAGTTCGGCGCGCGCGTCCTGGACCGCTTCATCGACGCCTGCTGACGGACACGGCGGACGCGACCCGAATTCGTCCGCCCGTTTGCATGTGACCGGAAAGAGTGAATGAACTCGGGGACTCGTAGCCCCCACCATTCCCCCTCGTTACAGGTGATGCGGTCCGCGGCTGGGGCCGCATTGCCAACTAGGAGGAATAATGATCAAGAAGGTCGTCGCTGCTGCGGCTGCCACTGGCGGTCTGGTTCTCGCGGGCGCGGGCATGGCCGTTGCCGACTCGGGTGCCCAGGGTGCGGCCATCGGTTCCCCCGGTGTCCTCTCGGGCAACGTCGTCCAGGTGCCGGTTCACGTCCCCGTGAACGTGTGCGGCAACACGGTCTCCGTGATCGGTCTGCTGAACCCCGCCTTCGGCAACACCTGCGTCAACGCCTGACGTTGTGCCTCGCCCCGTGAGGGTGTGAGCCGGTCCGGCCCCGGAGTGCGTGCCATGCACTCCGGGGCCGGTGGCCATTTCCGCCACCGGGTTCTCCACCCGGCGGCACTCTTTCGAAGCCGAGCAGGCAGGGAACAGCTATGCGACAGGTCACGCGCAAGGGCCTTATCACCGTGGCGGCCGCCGGAGGCGTTTTCGCCGCCGTCGGCGGCGGATATGCGCACGCCGAATCCGGCGCGAACGGTACGGCCACGAATTCCCCGGGCGTCGCGTCCGGGAACTCCGTCCAGGTCCCGGTCCACGTACCGGTGAACGCCTGCGGAAACACCGTCAACGCCGTCGGACTGATGAATCCGGCGATGGGCAACACATGCGCCAACACCGCGCCGTCGCGCGGTGGCTCCGCGGCCGTCGGCCGCACCGCCGGATCGCCCGGCGTGGCCTCGGGCAACAACGTCCAGGTCCCCATCGACATCCCCGTCAACGTGTGCGGCAACAGCGTCACGGGCGTCGGCCTGGGCAACGCCGTCGCGGGCAACGACTGCGTCAACGGCGGATACGGCGACGACGACGGCGGATACGGCGACGACGACGAGGACACGGGCTACGGCGAGGAGCCGGAGAACCCCGGTAACCCGGGGAATCCCGGCAACCCTGGAAACCCGGGCAACCCTGGAAACCCGGGCAACCCTGGGAACCCCGGTAACCCGGGCAACCCCGGCAACCCCGGCAACCCCGGGAATCCCGGAAACCCTGGCAACCCCGGCAACCCGGGGACTCCCGGGAACCCGGGCACGCCCGGTACGCCCGGCACCCCGAACACGCCCGGTACGCACGTCGTCACGCCGCCGGTCGAGGAGCTGGCCGAGACGGGCGCGGGTCCGCTCGGCGTGATCGTTCCCGCCGGCGCGGGACTGCTGCTCGCCGGCTCGCTGATCTACCGGCGCAACCGCGGCGCCGCCTGAGCGCGTCGCGTCCGACGGGCCACGCACAGGGGCCCCGCACACCGCGGGGCCCCTTCTCGATGTCCTGTCCTCGCCATGCGGTCGCTACCAGGTCGCCCTGACCTGGCGGATGATCCGCCGCTTCAGCCGTACTCTCCGGCTCCCGTCCCGGTGCAGGGTCAGGCGGTCCAACTCCCAGTGCCCGTACTCGGCGTGGTCGGTCAGCAGGCGCGTCGCCTCCTTGCGGGAGACACCGCGCGGCACGTACACATCGACAAATTCGTATTCCGGCATCGCATCTATTGTGCGGGCACGGGCCCGGTACGGATAGCGTCTGTCCCATGTCTGATGCTGCGCAGCCCACCGCTGCCGAGGTACGTGCCGCCGCCGAGGCGGTCAAGACCGCACTGGACCGTCACCTCGCGGCGGTCGAACTCCGCACGGGAGACGACGACACGGCCGTCTTCGAGGCTTTCAACGCCCTCGCCGCGGCGGCCGAGGCGTACGACGAACTCCTCTACGACCGCTACGACGAGGTCACTCCCTTCGAGATCCCGGGGGCGGACGGCGCCCTGCCGCCCTACGCCGGACCTGACGAACCTCATGCCCTCAGCCTCCTGATCCGCCGCGACTACGCGGTGGCGGAACCGCAGCGCCTGCTCGCCCAGGCCCGGCGGGTCGCCGAGCTCGACGGCGACGGCGACGCCCCCCGCAACGCCGCCAAGGCGGCTGTGTCGCCGCTCGCCGCGATCGGGGTGCTCTTCGGCGAGTTCGAGCCGGACGAGATCGCCTCCCGGCACAAGGAGTTCGGCCTGGAGGAGGGCGACTCCACGCTGTGGGTCACCGCCGCCGACGAACTCGCGGAGCCGGGGGAGTGGCTCAACGCCCCCTTCGACCACGCCGCCGACCCCGAGCGGATCGTCTGCCGCTTCGACGTCAGCGCCGTCTTCGACGAGGACGACGACGAGGACGAGGACAGGACCGCGGGGGAGACCGGACACGACGGGCGGAGGGCCGTCGCGGGCGAGCACGCCGGCGCGGGCTCCTGAGGGACCGGGCCCGGAAGCGCACGGGAGAACGCCGGAGGGCCGGGGACACCGCTCAGCGCGGTGTCCCCGGCCCTCCGGCCGTTCCGGTGCCGGTCCCGTCTACTCCTCGGGAGTGGCGAGCAGGGCCTCCAGGAGCGGCCGCAGGCGCGTCGTGCGCTCCGGAGCCACTCCTTCGGCCACCGCGCGGGCCAGGGCCTGGTCGACGCCGTGCACGACCGAGAGATGGCGCTCGGCACGTCCGAAGGCCGTGTAGACCCACGGCCGGCTCAGACCGCCGGCGGCGTCGCCGGGCAGCACCACGACCACCGCGGGCCAGCGCGCCCCGGCCGCCTGGTGCGCGGTGAGCGCCCAGCCGTGCCGCAGCGTCGTCTCCACCCGCTCCTTCGGCACGACCCGCTCGTCGTCCGCACAGCGCAGCCGCAGCCCCTCGGCGTCGGCCGAGAGGACCGTCCCCGTCACCGTCCGGCCCGGCGCCGGCGCGTACGCCACCCGGTCACCGGGGTCGTAGCCGCCGAAGCGGCCGGGACCGGGGTTGAGCCGCTGCTTGAGGGCGGCGTTCAGCGCGCGCGTGCCGGCGGAGCCGCCGTGGCCGACGGTGATGACCTGGGTCTGGTCGGCGGGCACGCCGATCGCCCGTGGCACCGAGTCGGCCACCAGCTGGACCGTACGGTGCACCGCCTCGCCGGCGTCCCGCACCGGGACGATCACGACCTCCTTGCCGGGGGCCGCCACCTGGTTCAGCTCGCCGACCCCGATGCCCGACACCAGCTCGCCCAGCGGGCCCGGGTCGGGCAGCCGCGAGGCGATCCGGGGGCACACCCGCGCCGCCAGCGCGTCCGCGAAGACCCGCCCGGGGCCGGGCGCGCCCAGCACCTCCGGGTCGCCGCTCAGCACCAGACGGCAGCCGTCCGGCAGCGACTCCACGAGCGCCGCGGCCGTCTCCACGTCCAGCTGCGGCGCGTCGAGCACCGCCAGGAGGTCCAGGGCGAGGGCGCCTTCCTCGTCGCGGCCGGGACCGGCCGTTCCGGAGAGCAGGCCGGCCACCGTCACCACGTCCTCGGGGGCCGCGCCCGTCGCGCGCCGGCCGGCGTCGCCGTGGACGGCGACCAGGGCGCGCAGCCCCCGCTCGCGGGCGGCCTTGGCGAGCGCCACCGGCTCGGCCCGGGACGCCTCGCCCCCGGTGTGCAGCACGAGCCCGTGCGCCCCGGCGGCCTGCACCACTTCGGGGCCCTCCCAGCTCTGCGCCGTCGCGGTCCTGACGAGCCGGGCCAGACCGTCCGCGAGGCTCTCCTCCGCCAGCGCGTACCGGTCGAGCCCGAGCAGCACGGGCGAGGCCGGTTCCTCGGCCGCGGCCCGCTCGGAGGCGTCCGGCGCCTCCTCGCCGTCCGCGTCGGGCTCCTCCTCGGGCGTCTCCTCCTCCTGGAAGACCAGGACCGCGGCCTCGGAGACGGCCGTCTCGACCGCCTCGTCCGGGTCCGGCACGGCGTGCTCGGCGAGCCCGGCGCGCACGGCTTGGATCTCCAGCGCCGTGTGCCCCTGGGCCGCGGCGCGCTCCAGCAGCCACACGGTCAGCGCGACCGTCCGGCGCGGGTCGCCGGGACCGCAGGCGGCGCCGAGCAGCGCCCGCGCGAAGCCGTCGGCCTGTTCCGGCCGCACGCCGGGCACCGCGAGCAGCTGCCACGGGTCCTCGCCCAGCGCCGCGGCCGCGCCCTCGCCGAGCACGGCGGCGACCTGCCCGGCCAGCGCCTCGGGCGCGCCGCCCTTGGCCAGTACCTCGCGCACGGCCGCCGTGGTGGCGGGCGCGGGGGCGGCGGAGGTCTGCGCGGGAACGGGGGGCCGGACGGTCATGGCCGGGGCCGCGTCGGGGGCGGCCCGGCGCGGGGCGGGCTCGGGCGCCTCGAAGAACGCGTCCCCCGAGGTCGCGCCCCCCTCCATGGCCCGTACCGCCGCCAAGAGGTCCGCCGCGGTGCCGCTGAGCTTGCCGCCGCTCGCCACCGTGCCGTCCTTCTCCGCCTTCCTGGCCGCGATCCGGGCCTGCAGCTCCCGCTGCGCGGCGAGCTCGGCCTGCGCCTCGCTCACGTTGGGCGCGTCGGCGGTCGCGGCGGCGCCGGCCTCCGGGGCCTCGCCGTCCGCGGCATCGGTCCCCGCGGTGTCGGCCTCGGCCTCGGTGTCGTCCTCCCCGTCGTCCCCCGCCTCGCCGTCCGTCGCTTCGCCGTCCCCGGCCGGTCCGTCCCCGGCCGGTCCGTCGCTCGCGCCGGGCCCGGGGGCGTCGGCGGCGGCCCCGGGGGTCGCGTCCGGCGCGGCCTCCTCGGGTGCGTCGGCGGTGGGCTCGGGTGCCTCGGGCGCGGTCTCCCCGGAAGGCTCGGTCACAAGGTGCTCCAGTCGTGATCCGGATAGCGGTGCACGGGCGCGGACACGTCGTCCAGCGCTCGGCAGATCTCCTCAGGAAGACTAAGGGTCTCCACCGACAACGCGGCCGTGAGCTGGCGGGCCGTGCGCGCGCCGACGATGGGCGCGGTCACGCCGGGCCGGTCGCGGACCCAGGCGAGGGCCACGTGCAGCGGGGTGGTCGCGAGACCGTCGGCGGCGGTGGTGACCGCGTCGACGATCCGGCTCGCGGCGTCGTCCAGATACGGCTCCACGAAGGGGGCCATGGTGTCCGAGGCGCCGCGCGAGTCGGACGGGGTGCCGGAGCGGTACTTCCCCGTCAGGACTCCGCGCCCCAGGGGCGACGAGGGGAGCAGACCTATGCCGAGGTCGAGGGCGGCGGGGAGCACCTCGCGCTCCACTCCGCGCTGGAGGAGCGAGTACTCCAGCTGCGCGCCGGCGAGGCGGGTGCGGTCGCCGCCGAGCTGCCAGGTCCCTGCCTTGGCCAGCTGCCAGCCGCAGAAGTTGGACACGCCCGCGTACCGGGCGCGCCCCGTACGCACGGCGATGTCGAGCGCCTGGAGGGACTCCTCCAGCGGCGTGTGGGGGTCGTACGCGTGCAGCTGCCACAGGTCCACGTGGTCGGTGCCCAGCCGCGCGAGGGACGCGTCGAGCGCGGCGAGCAGATGGCCGCGGGAGCCGTCGGTGCGCCGGTCGGGGTCGGGCACGCTGCCCGCCTTGGTGGACAGGACGAGGTCCTGGCGGGGGATGAGCCGCTCCATCAGCCGGCCGAGCAGGTACTCCGCCTCGCCCCCGCCGTACACGTCGGCGGTGTCGACGAGGGTGCCGCCCGCGTCCCAGAACGCCTTCAACTGCTCGGCGGCGTCGTGCTCGTCGGTGTCCCGGCCCCAGGTCAGGGTGCCGAGTCCGATGCGCGACACGCGCAGGCCGGTGCGTCCGAGATGCCTCTGCTCCATGGGCGCGAGATTACTGGCCAGGGCACCACGCGGAGAGAGCCTGTGGACAACCGTGCCCTGACGGATGGCCCGGACGCGCGCTAGAGTCCGGCCCACAGAGACGTTACCGATGGGTAAGGGGTGCGTGGAATGCGGCTCGGCATCAACCTCGGCTACTGGGGCGCCGGCATGGACGGCGACAATCTCGCCGTCGCCCAGGAGGCGGACCGCCTCGGCTACGACGTCTGCTGGGCCGCGGAGGCGTACGGCTCCGACGCCCCGACGGTCCTCACCTGGGTCGCGGCGAAGACCGAGCGGATCGACGTCGGCTCCGCGATCATGCAGATCCCGGCCCGGCAGCCCGCCATGACGGCGATGACCGCCGCCACCCTCGACTCGCTCACCGGCGGCCGCTTCCGGCTCGGCCTGGGCGTCTCCGGCCCGCAGGTCTCCGAGGGCTGGTACGGCGTGAAGTTCGACAAGCCGCTCGCCCGGACCCGCGAGTACGTCGAGATCGTCCGCAAGGCCATGACCCGCGAGCGCCTCAGCTACGAGGGCGAGCACTGGACCCTGCCGCTCCCGGACGGCCCCGGCAAGCCCATCAAGCTGACCGTCCACCCGCAGCGCGAGCACATCCCGGTCTACATCGCCGCGATCGGCCCCAAGAACCTGGAGCAGACCGGCGAGATCGCCGACGGCGCCCTGCTGATCTTCCCCTCCGCCGACCACCTGGAGGAGACGGCCCTGCGTCACCTGCGGGCGGGCCGCGAGAAGGCCGGCCTGACGATGGACGGCTTCGACGTCTGTCCCACCCTGCCGCTGGCCCTCGGCGACGACGTCAATGCCCTCGCCGACGTGTTCCGCCCCTACACCGCCCTGTACGTCGGCGGCATGGGCAGCCGCAAGCAGAACTTCTACAACCAGCTCGCCCAGCGGATGGGCTACGAGAAGGAGGCCGCCGAGATCCAGGACAAGTACCTGGCCGGCGACAAGGCGGGGGCCGCGGCCGCCGTACCGCACTCCCTGATCGACCAGACCGCGCTGCTCGGCTCGGTCGAGCGGATCGCGGAGCGGATGACGGCGTACGCCGAGGCCGGCGTCACCACCCTCACCCTCGCCCCGGCCGGCTTCACCCTCGACGAGCGGGTGGCGGCCCTGCGGGCGGGCGTGGAGGCGATGGAGCGCGCCGGGCTGTAGGCGCCGGCACGAGGTGGTCCGCGGCCGTGGTGGGGGCTCGGGGGTCTTCCCCGCCACGGCCGTCATGGAGCACAACGCCGCCGCGGGGCCGCCGGTTACGCCCCCGGCTCTCACTCTTTCGGCCGAGCCTCCGGCCCCTGCTGTTGCCCGCCGGGCGGGACCGGACTTGACTCGTTCTTCCCGGACGTACCGCAGTACGGGCGTCCGCACGGAGGTGGCGGCGATGCTCACGGCCAAGGGCCTGTTCCAGGAAATCATCGACAACGACGAGTCCTTCCGGCTCTTCTGTTCCATCGCCGCGAGCGGCGAGGCGCAGGGCGGCTGGGAGAACGCCCGGATCGCGGCCCTGGTGGCCCCCGGTATGCGGGATCTCACTCCCAAGATCACCCGGCACGGTGCCGACGAGGACAAGCACGGCCGGATCTTCCACGCGTTGATGAAGAAGCGCGGCCTCGAACCCGTCCCGGTGCCGCCCGACACCGACTACACGATGCTGCTCGAAGAGCGCGGCATCGGACTCGCGCACGAGAAGCTCCGCCGGGACGAGCCGCTGACCGAGGAGGACGTCGTCGTCTACCTCGCGCACAGCCGGGTCACCGAGGAGCGCGCGGCCGAGCAGATGCAGCTCCTGGTCAAGTACTTCGGGGACCACCCGGAGCTCGGCAAGGCGATCCGGATGATCTGCAACGACGAGGACAACCACCTCGCCTACTGCCACGAGGAGCTGCTCCGGCTCGCCCGCGCGGGCCACGGCCGGCTCATCCAGCGGACCCTGCGCGAGTCGGCGCTCGCGGAGATCCGGGTCTACCGGGACGTCAGCCTCGCCGTCATGCGCCACATGGGGCGGATCCTGGAGTGGCCCCGGCCCAAGGCCGCCGTCCTCGCCGCGGGGATCCACGGCGTGTACGCGTACGACCGGGCCGCGGGCTGGCACCGGATGGTCGGCCTGAGGATGCCGGAGCGGCTCGACGCGCTCGGCGGACCGCCGGTCCCCGCCCCCGCCTTCTGAGCCCGCCCCTCACATCCAGCCGCGGCGCTTGAAGAGCCGGTACAGCGTGACGACGATGCCCGTCATCACGACGATCACGACCGGGTAGGACCACTCCCACCGCAGCTCCGGCATGTGCTCGAAGTTCATGCCGTAGATGCCGGCGACCATCGTGGGGACGGCGGCCATGGCGGCCCACGCCGAGATCTTCCGCATGTCGTCGTTCTGGCGCACCCCCATCTGCGCGAGATGGGCCGACAGCACGTCCGAGAGCAGCCGGTCGAGCCCCTCCACCTGTTCGTTGGAGCGCAGCAGGTGGTCGTTGACGTCACGGAAGAAGGGCTGGGCCGCCTCCTCCACGAAGGGCACGGTGCCGGCCGTCAGCCGGGACATCGGCCCGGCCAGCGGTCCGCTGGCCCGGCGGAACTCCAGGACCTGGCGCTTCGCCGTGTAGATGCGCTCGGCGGTGTTCGCAGGATTGCCCCCGGTGGGCGCGAAGACGTCGGCCTCCAGCTCCTCCAGGTCCACCTGGAGCTCGCCCGCGACGTCCAGGTAGTGGTCGACGATCGCGTCGCTCACCGCGTACAGCACCGCCGTCGGCCCGTGCCGCAGGAGGTCGTGGTCGGCCTCCAGGCGCTTGCGCACCGCCATCAGGGGCGCCCCCTCGCCGTGCCGGACCGTGACCACGAACGAGTCGCCCATGAAGATCATGAGCTCGCCGGAGGACACCCGGTCGCTCTCCGGCTCGTACACGATCGGCTTGAGGACCATGAACAGCGAGTCGTCGTAGACCTCCAGCTTGGGCCGCTGATGCGCCTTGAGCGCGTCCTCGACCGCGAGCGGGTGCAGCGCGAACTCGGAGGCCACGTGGTCGAACTCCGCCTCCGTCGGCTCGTGCAGCCCCACCCACAGGAAGGCGTCCCCGCTCGCCCTCGCCTCCTCCAGGGCATCGGAGAGGTCGGCGGGGCCGTCGCTGCGGCGCCCGTCGCGGTAGAGGGCAGAGTCCACGATCACGCGGCGCATTCTGCCCCCGATCCGGCCGGCCACGCACGCGTGGGACACGTCCGGCGGGACCGGTGCCCGCGGTCCCGCGATCCGGCCGTCCCCGTCACTCGTCCGCCCGGCCCCCTAGGCTGGCCCGCATGGCCACGCTGATCCTCGTCCGGCACGGACGCTCCACCGCCAACACCTCCGGGGTCCTCGCCGGGCGCACGCCCGGCATCGCGCTCGACGAGCGCGGGGCCGCGCAGGCCGCGGCCCTCCCCGGCCGCCTCGCGGGCGTCCCGCTCGCCGCCGCCGTCTCCAGCCCCCTCCAGCGCTGCCGGGAGACCCTGCGGCCCCTCCTGGAGGCCCGCCCGGACCTGCCGTTCCACGTGGAGGAGCGGATCAACGAGTGCGACTACGGGGACTGGTCGGGCCGGAAGCTGGCCGAGCTGAACGACGAGCCCCTGATGGACGTCGTCCAGGCGCACGCCTCCGCCGCGGCCTTCCCCGGCGGCGAGTCCATGCGCACCATGCAGTTCCGTGCCGTCGAGGCGGTGCGCGACTGGAACGCCCGCGTGGAGGCCGAGCACGGTGAGGACGCCACGTACCTCATGTGCTCCCACGGGGACATCGTGAAGTCGGTCGTCGCCGACGCCCTCGGACTCCACCTCGACCTCTTCCAGCGCATCCACGTCGACCCGTGCTCGGTCACCGTCATCCGCTACACGCGCCTGCGGCCCTTCCTCGTCCGCCTCGGCGACACGGGCGACTTCGCCGCGCTCGCCCCCCGCGACCACCCCGACGCCGGCGGGACGGCGGAGGTCGGGGGTGGTGCGGGCGCACCGTGATCCTCTTGAGCAGTAGGGTGGACGCGCCGCTGTAGTACGACTGTCGAGACCCAAGGGAGCCGGGAACGTGTCCCGTCAGGTGTTCCTCTACGACCCACCGGAGCGTTTCGTGGCCGGCACGGTCGGGCTGCCTGGCCGCCGTACGTTCTTCCTCCAGGCGTCGGCCGCAGGCCGGGTCACCAGCGTGGCCCTGGAGAAGACGCAGGTGGCCGCGCTCGCCGAGCGGATAGACGAACTCCTCGACGAGGTCGTGCGCCGCACCGGGGGCAACGCCCCGGTCCCTGCCGTCGCGCCCGCCGAGATCTCCGACACCGCCCCGCTCGACGCCCCCGTCGAGGAGGAGTTCCGGGTCGGGACCATGGCGCTGGCCTGGGACGGCGAGGAGCAGCGGATGATCGTCGAGGCCCAGGCCCTCGTAGAACTCGACGTGGACTCCGAGGAGGACCTCGCCGAGGCCGAGGAGCGGCTGCTCCAGGACGAGGAGAACGGTCCGCCGATGCTCCGGGTCCGCCTCAGCGGGGCCCAGGCCAGGGCCTTCGCCAAGCGGGCCCTGGACGTGGTCAACGCGGGCCGTCCGCCGTGCCCCCTGTGCAGCCTGCCGCTCGACCCCGAAGGGCACGTCTGCCCGCGCCAGAACGGATACCGCCGCGGAGCATGAGCAGCAGCCCCCCGACGCCGCCGGACGCCGAGCTGCTGGCCCGCGGTGAGCTGACCGTGCGCGGCCGGGTCCGCGAGGCGTCCAACGCCGTGCTGTACTGCTCCGTCGCGTACGAGGGCCGTGAGGCGGCCTGCGTCTACAAGCCCGTCGCGGGCGAGCAGCCGCTGTGGGACTTCCCCGACGGCACCCTCGCCCAGCGCGAGGTCGCCGCGTACGAGCTCTCCGAGGCCACCGGCTGGGGGCTGATCCCGCCGACGGTGCTGCGGGACGGGCCGTACGGGGAGGGCATGGTCCAGCTGTGGATCGAGGCCGACCCCGAGGCGCGGCTGCTGGCCCTGACCGAGGACGACGAGGCGGGCGAGGGCTGGAAGGCCGTCGGGCCCGCCCAGGTGGACGAGGACCGGACCGCGCTCCTCGTGCACGCGGACACCCCCGAGATGCGGCGGCTGGCCGTCCTGGACGCGGTGATCAACAACGGCGACCGGAAGGGCGGGCACCTGCTGCCGGCCCCGGGCGGCCGGCTGTACGGGATCGACCACGGGGTCTCCTTCCACGTCGAGGACAAGCTGCGGACCCTGCTGTGGGGCTGGGCGGGCGAGGAGCTGCCCGCCGAGGCGGTCGGGGTCCTGGACGGTCTCGGCCGTTCCCTGGCTCCCGGGGAGCCGCTCGCCGCCCGTCTGGCGGAACTGCTCACCGCCGCCGAGATCGACGCCGTACGCGCCCGCGTGGGGGCTCTGCGCGCCACGGGGCGGCATCCGGAACCGTCGGGACAGTGGCCGGCGATCCCCTGGCCGCCGGTCTGAGACCGGGGCGAAAGGTTTCGGCCACGGCTGCTGCGGGCCCGGCACCCCTGGGGGGTATGCACGCACGCCTCCGACCCGCAAGAGCACCTAATCGGTCAAGATCCCGGATCCGGTTCGTATCCGGAACACCTGTCCGGTTACGCTCGGGTCATGCATGCCTGGCCCGCTTCTGAGGTCCCCGCCCTTCCCGGCAAGGGCCGCGACCTCCGGATCCACGACACCGCGACCGGCGGACGAGTCACCCTCGCCCCCGGCCCCGTCGCCCGTATCTACGTCTGCGGCATCACGCCGTACGACGCGACCCACATGGGTCACGCGGCGACCTACAACGCGTTCGACCTCGTTCAGCGCGTGTGGCTCGACACCAAGCGGCAGGTGCACTACGTCCAGAACGTGACGGACGTGGACGACCCGCTCCTGGAGCGCGCGATCCGCGACGGCGTCGACTGGGTCGGCCTGGCCGAGCGGGAGACCGCCCTCTTCCGCGAGGACATGACCGCCCTGCGGATGCTGCCGCCGCAGCACTACATCGGCGCGGTCGAGGCCATACCGGGCATCGTCCCGCTCGTCGAGCGCCTCCGTGAGTCCGGCGCCGCCTACGAGCTCGACGGCGACGTCTACTTCTCCGTCGACGCCGACCCGCACTTCGGGCAGGTCTCGAACTACACCGCCGAACTGATGCGCCACCTCTCCGCCGAGCGCGGCGGCGACCCGGAGCGCCCGGGCAAGAAGAACCCGCTCGACCCGATGCTCTGGATGGCCGCCCGCGAGGGCGAGCCGAGCTGGGACGGCGCGAGCCTCGGCCCCGGCCGGCCCGGCTGGCACATCGAGTGCGTCGCCATCGCCCTCGACCACCTGGGCATGGGCTTCGACGTGCAGGGCGGCGGCTCGGACCTGATCTTCCCGCACCACGAGATGGGCGCCTCCCACGCCCAGACGCTCACCGGCGAGTACCCGATGGCGAAGGCGTACGTCCACGCCGGCATGGTCGCGCTGGACGGCGAGAAGATGTCGAAGTCCAAGGGCAACCTGGTCTTCGTCTCCCGGCTCCGCCGTGACGGCGTCGACCCGGCCGCCATCCGGCTGGCGCTCCTCTCCCACCACTACCGCGCCGACTGGGAGTGGACCGACCAGGTCCTCCAGGACGCCGTGGAGCGCCTCGACCGCTGGCGCGCCGCCGTGTCCCGCCCCGACGGCACGCCCGCCGACGCGCTCGTAGAGGAGCTCCGCGAGGCGCTCTCCGACGACCTCGACACCCCCTCCGCGCTCGCCGCGGTGGACCGCTGGGCCGCGCTGCAGACGGCCGAGGGCGGGGACGACGAATCCGCCCCCGGCCTGGTCTCCCGCGCCGTCGACGCCCTGCTCGGCGTCGCCCTGTAAGAGCCCCTTCCGCGCAACTCCCTTCTGCGCAGCCGCCCTTGGACTTCTCAAGAAGTCCGAGGGCGGTTCCTTTTTGTCCTGTCGTCATGCTCGAATCTGCGCTAAAGAGGCAGCATGCAATCATCAATGCGCATGAGAGCTGCAGTCGTCGGAGCACTCCTCGGGTTCGTCGCCACCCTCACCGGACCCGGTGCCACCGCCACGGCCGAACCGTCCGACACCACCGTGGGCGAGGTCACCGGCTTCGCCGCCGACGGATCCGTCTACCGGCTGACCGCCGGCCGGGCCGAGGCCCGTGTTTCCTTCGTCACTGCCGACACCTTCCGCATCGAACTCGCCCCCGACGGGAAGTTCGCCGACCCCACCGGCAACGACATCACCCTGCCCCAGGGCCCGCCGCCGGCCACCCGCTGGCGCGACCTCGGCGACCGCTACGAACTCGGCACCGCCGAGGTGACCCTGCGCGCCTACAAGGCGCCGCTCCGCTTCGCGGCCGTCCGCGCCGACGGCACCCCGCTCTGGTCCGAGACCCGGGGCCTGACCTGGAACCAGGACCGCACCGTCCAGACCCTCGCCCGGGGCGCCACGGAGCAGTTCTACGGCGCGGGCATGCAGAACGGCCGCGGCAACACCTCCCACCGCGACAAGACCGTCGAGGTCGGCGTCGACTACAACTGGAACGACGGCGGCCACCCCAACTCCGTCCCGTTCTACCTCTCCTCCGCCGGCTACGGCGTCTACCGCAACACCTACGCCCCCAACACCTACGCCTTCGCCGACCCCGTCACCACCGCCGCCAAGGAACAGCGCTTCGACGCCTACTACTTCACCGGCACCGGCCGCGACGCCGCCAAGGACGTCATCGGCCAGTACACCCGGCTCACCGGCAAGCCCTTCCTGCCCCCGGTGTACGGCCTGGAGATCGGCGACGCCGACTGCTACCTCCACAACGCCAACCGGGGCGAACGCCGCACCCTCGACGCGCTGAAGGTCGCCGACGGCTACGTCTCCCACGACATGCCCAACGGCTGGATGCTCGTCAACGACGGCTACGGCTGCGGCTACGAGAACCTCGCCGAGGCATCCGCGGGACTCGGCGACCGGGGCATGAAGCTGGGCCTGTGGACCGAGGACGGCATCGACCGGCTCGGCGAGCAGGTCAAGGCCGGCCAGCGGGTCGCCAAGCTCGACGTCGCCTGGGTCGGCGAGGGCTACAAGTTCGCCCTCGACGGCTGCAAGGACGCCCACGCGGGGATCGAGGCCAACAGCGACGCCCGCGGCTTCACCTGGGCCCCCGAGAGCTGGTCGGGCGCCCAGCGCTGCGGCGTCCAGTGGTCCGGCGACCAGTCCGGCAGCTGGGAGTACATCCGCTGGCAGATACCCACCTACGCCGGCGCGTCCATGTCCGGCCTCGCCTACACCACCGGGGACGTCGACGGCATCTTCGGCGGCAGCGCCAAGACCTACACCCGCGACCTCCAGTGGAAGACCTTCCTGCCCGTCACCATGACGATGGACGGCTGGGCCGCCAGCGACAAGCAGCCCTTCCGGTACGGCGAGCCCTACACCACGATCAACCGCGCCTCCCTCAAGCTCCACGAGGCCCTCCTCCCGTACATCTACAGCCACGCCCACCGGGCCACCGGGACCGGCGTCGGCCTCGCGCGGCCGCTCGCCCTGGAGTACCCGGACGACCCGAAGGCCGCGAGCGACGCCGCCAAGTACGAGTTCCTCAGCGGCGAGGACTTCTTGGTCGCGCCCGTCTACCAGGACGCGGTCGAACGCGACGGCATCTACCTGCCCGCGGGCACCTGGATCGACTACTGGAGCGGCCGCGTCCACCAGGGCCCGGTCACCCTAGACGACTACAGCGCCCCGCTCGACACCCTGCCCCTCTTCGTCCGGGCCGGGGCGGCCGTCCCGATGTGGCCCGGAGGCATCCGCTCGTACACCGACCGCGCCCCCGGCGCCCCGCTGGCCTGGGACGTCTACCCCCAGGGCACCTCGTCCTTCGAGCTGTACGAGGACGACGGCGTCACCCGCGAGCACCGCACCGGCCGCTACGCCACCCAGCGCGCCGAGGTGCGCGCCCCGAACGCCGGTCCCGGAGACGTCTCCGTCCGCGTCGGCCCGAGCACCGGCACGTACACCGGCAAGCCGGCGGCCCGGCCGTACGCCTTCACCGTCCACACCGGCGACGCCCCCGGCAGCGTCCGGCTCGACGGGCGCAAGCTGCCCGGCCTCACCTCGCGTGCCGCCTTCGACGCCGCCGTCGAGGGCTGGTGGTACGACCGCGAGGAGCGCGGGGGAGTGGTCCGGGTCAAGACCGCGGCCCTGTCCACCGGCCGCGGCTTCGAACTGCGGCTGACCGAGACCAGCGCGGTGGGCGGGACCGTCCCGGGCGCCCCCGCCGTCCTGGCCGCCCCCACCGGGCAGGAGCTCGGCGCCGGCGTCCCCGGCACCGTCGCCGTGGACGTCACCGCGGTAACCAGGGACGCCACCGACGTACGGGTCTCCCTGGACGTCCCGGCCGGCTGGCAGGTCGCCCCGGCGGCCCCGATCGCCCGCGTCCCGGCCGGCACCACCCGCCGGGTCGAGGTGACGGTCACCCCCGCGGCCGGTGCCCAGCCGGGCGAGGCCACGCTCACGGCGACCGCCCGCCACCGCGCGGCCGGCGTCGACCGCACCGCCACCCAGCGGCTCGCGGTCGGCGTGATGCCCCCGCCGCCCACCGGCGACGCCTGGGCGAGCGACCTCGTCTGGCTGCGCTCCACCAACGGCTGGGGACCGCCGGAACGCGACCGCTCCAACGGCGAGTCCGGCGCCGCCGACGGCCGGCCCCTCACCCTCGCGGGCACGACCTACGAGAAGGGCATCGGCGCCCACGCCGACTCCGACATCGAGGTCTACCTCGGCGGCCGCTGCACCGCCCTCACCGCCGACGTCGGCATCGACGACGAGATCAACGGCTACGGGGAGGTGGCCTTCTCCGTCGAGGCCGACGGCAGGGTCCTGTGGACCTCGCCCCGGCTCACCGGAGCCTCCGCGACCCTGCCCGTGAACGTCGACGTGACCGGGGCACGCCACCTCCGGCTGCGGATCACGGACACCAACGGGTCCAAGAGCGGTGACCACGGGGACTGGGCCGCGGCCCGCCTCGCCTGCGGCTGATCCGCGGTCCGCGACCGCGAGATCCGGCCGGGTCCGGAAAGCCGTACGGGAGGGGCGGCCACGCCACCCCTCCCGTACGGGTCACTCCGCGTCCTCGCCGTCGCGGCCCTCGGCCGGCGGCCGGGGCCCGGCGCCCGGGTCCGTCTCCGGATCCGCTTCCGGCCCACCGGCCGCCTCGGCTCCCGGATCCGCTTCCGCGCCCGCTTCCGGCGTCGCGCCGGGCTCCGGACCCGGCTCCCGGCTCGGTCTCGTGCCCGCCTCCGGCGCCGGTTCGGCGCCCGGTACGGCTTCCGGACCGGGCTGCTCCGGCTTCGGTGGCCGGGTGCGGCCGCCGCCGGCGTCGCGCAGGAACGGCGAGTCGCCGTCCGTCGCCACACCGGGCCCGGGACCGCTGCCCGGCTCGCGCCGCCGCAGATACCGCTCGAACTCGCGGGCGATGGCCTCGCCCGACGCCTCCGGCAGCTCGGCCGTGTCCCGCGCCTCCTCCAGGGTCTGCACGTACTCGGCGACCTCGCTGTCCTCGGCGGCCAGCTGGTCCACGCCCAGCTGCCACGCCCGCGCGTCCTCGGGCAGCTCGCCCAGCGGGATGCGCAGACCGATCAGGTCCTCCAGGCGGTTGAGGAGCGCGAGCGTCGCCTTCGGGTTCGGCGGCTGCGACACGTAGTGCGGGACCGCGGCCCACAGGCTCACCGCCGGCACCCCCGCGTGCGTGCACGCCTCCTGGAGGATGCCCACGATGCCGGTCGGGCCCTCGTAGCGGGTCTCCTCCAGGTCCATCGTCCGGGCCAGGTCCGGGTCGGACGTGACCCCGCTGACCGGGACCGGACGGGTGTGCGGGGTGTCACCGAGCAGCGCGCCCAGGATCACCACCATCTCCACGCCCAGTTCGTGGGCGAAGGCGAGCAGCTCGTTGCAGAAGGAGCGCCAGCGCATCGAGGGTTCGATGCCCCGGACGAGCACCAGGTCGCGCGGCTTGTCGCCGCCGACCCGCACCACGGAGAGCCTGGTCGTCGGCCAGGTGATCTTCCGGACGCCGTTGTCCAGGAAGACCGTGGGCCGGTTGACCTGGAAGTCGTAGTAGTCCTCGGCGTCCAGCGCCGCGAACACCTCGCCCTTCCATTCCCGGTCCAGGTGGGCGACCGCGGTGGAGGCGGCGTCGCCGGCGTCGTTCCAGCCCTCGAACGCGGCCACCATGACCGGGTCGATCAGCTCGGGTACCCCCTCGAGCTCGATCACCCAGCGCCTCCTTATTCGAAGTTCCTGTCGTACGGACCAACCTTACGGCTTTCCGGCGGTCCGCCCGCAGCCCCCGGACATCCCCGAAAACCCGTGCGGCCTTGATCGACTACCCAGGAACTCCCCTCCGCACACGGCGGCCTCACTCCTCCCAGAGCGTGCTCGGCGCCTCCCTCCGCACCACCGGCGCGATCTCCTCCGCGAAGCGCTGGAGCGTTTCCGCCTGCTCGGCCGTCGACTGGCCGAAGGTGTCGACCGTGACCGACTGCAGGTCGTGCCCGTAGTGCTCGTGGTAGCCGAGGATCTTGTCGATGATCTGCTGGGGCGAGCCGATCAGCTGGGGGCCGCCCGCGATCGCGTCCTCGACGGTGCGGAACGGCGTGTTGTACCCGGCCTTCCCCTCCAGGTGCGGCCGGAAGCTCTGCCGGACCTTCGCCTCGTACAGGTCCTTGTAGCGGGCGACCGCCTGCTCGGCGGTGTCGGCGATGAGCAGGCCGCCGGAACCGGCCGCCACGCGCGCGTGGGCCGGGTTGTGGCCGTACTCCTCGAACTTCTCGCGGTAGTGCGCGATGAGCCCGGCGTACGCCTCCCGGGGCTGGATCGCGTTGGCGGTGAACAGCGGGTCGCCGTGCTTCGCCGCGAGCTCGGGGGAGTTCAGGCTGGTGGCCGAGCCGTGCCAGATCCGGGGCGGTCCGGCGTACGGACGCGGCACGGTGGTGACGTTCTTCAGCGGCGGGCGGAACTCGCCCTCCCAGTCGACGCCCTCCTCGGTCCACAGCCGGCGGAGCAGCTCGTACTTCTCCTTCTGGAGGTCCCACTGCCGTCCCTCGTCGAGCCCGAAGAGGTCGAAGTGCCCGGCCTCCGCGCCCTTGCCGACGACGAGTTCGAGCCGTCCGCGGGAGAGCTGGTCGAGGGTGGCGTAGTCCTCGGCGACCCGGACCGGGTCCAGGATCGCGACCACGGTCACACCGGTCAGCAGCCTGATCCGGGTGGTCCGGGCGGCGAGCGCGGCCAGCAGGACGGTCGGGGCCGAGGAGAGGAACGGGCCGGCGTGCCGCTCTCCCACCGCGTACGCGTCGAAGCCGAGGCGCTCGGCGGTCTCGCCGAGCGTGACGACCTGCTCCAGCCGGTCGGCGGCGGTGAGGATCTCTCCGGTGAGCGGGTGCGGGGAGTGGTGGACGATCGACAGCACCTGAAACTTCATGCGTCCACTCTGCGCGCCGAGTGTTGCGGCCGTGTGGACGCCGCATGGCACGCCGCGGGGGCGGCCCCTCGAAGAGGAACCGCCCCCGTGCGCAAAGGAGTTGCCGTCGTGCTACTTCCGCAGCATGGACTCGACGTCGGCGCGGATCTCGTCCGTCGCGAGACCGCGGATCGTCAGGGTCGTACGGCGGCGCAGCACGTCGTCCGCCGTCTCGGCCCACTCGTGGTCGCGGGCGTAGGCGACCTGCGCCCAGATCTCCGGCGCGTCCGGGTGGATGCGGCGGGCGAGGTCCGGGTTCTCGTTCGCCATGCGGGCGATGTCGAACGAGAGGGAACCGTAGTGCGTGGCCAGGTGCTTGGCGGTGTCGGCGGCCATCCGCGGGCCGGGCGCCGGTCCGTCGACGAGCAGCCGGTGGGCGACCGCGTTCGGGTTGGCTATGCCGGGCAGCGGCAGCCGCTTGGGCAGCGCGGACACCGGCTCGTAGTCCTCGCCCAGCGGGTGGCCGGGGAGCTGCTCCAGCTTCTTCATGACCGTGCGGCCGATGTGGCGGAAGGTCGTCCACTTGCCGCCGGCCACCGACAGCATGCCGCCGCGGCCCTCGGTGACGACCGTCTCGCGCTTGGCCTTGGAGGTGTCCCCGGGGCCGCCGGGGAGCACCCGCAGGCCGGCGAAGGCGTAGGTGATGAGGTCCCGCGACAGCTGCTGGTCGCGGATGGAGAAGGCGGCCTCGTCCAGGATCTGGGCGGTGTCCTTCTCGGTGACCTCGACCTGGCCCGGGTCGCCCTCGTACTCCTCGTCGGTGGTGCCGAGGAGCAGCATGTCCTCCCAGGGGAGGGCGAAGGTGATGCGGTACTTGTCGATCGGGGTGGCCAGCGCGGCCTTCCAGGGCGAGGTCCGCTTGAGGACCAGGTGGGCGCCCTTGGAGAGGCGGATGGAGGGGGCCGCGTTGGGGTCCTCCATCCGGCGCAGGTGGTCGACCCACGGACCGGTCGCGTTCAGCACGAGGCGGGCGCTCACGCCGAACTCGTCGCCGCTGGTGCGGTCCTTCAGTTCGGCGCCGGTGACCCGGCCCCGGGTGAAGCGCAGCCCGGTGACCTCGGCGTGGTTGAGGACGGTGGCGCCGGCGTCGACCGCCGCGCGGACCGTCATCAGCGCCATGCGGGCGTCGTTCATCTGGTCGTCGCCGTAGACGGCGACGGCCTTGAGGTTGTCGGTCCGCAGCTCCGGCACGTCCTGCGCGGCCTTGGCGGGGGAGAGCAGGTGCCCGACGCCGTCACCGAAGGCCGAGAGGGCGCTGTAGGCGAAGACGCCGGCGCCGAGCTTGGCCGCGCCGTGCGGGCCGCCCTTGTAGACCGGCAGGTAGAAGGTGAGGGGGTTGGCGAGGTGCGGTGCCACCTGACGGGAGACCGCACGCCGCTCGAAGTGGTTCTCCGCGACCAGCTTCACCGCGCCGGTCTGCAGGTAGCGCAGACCGCCGTGGAGCAGCTTCGAGGAGGCGGAGGAGGTGGCGCCGGCGAAGTCGCCGGCGTCCACCAGGGCCACCCGCAGGCCCGACTGCGCGGCGTGCCAGGCGGTGGAGATGCCCAGGATGCCGCCGCCGATCACCAGGAGGTCGTACGTCGCCTTGGAAAGCTGGTCCCGGGTCTCGGCGCGGCTCGGGAGGGAGCCGGACGCCGGGTGCGTCCCGAGGGCGGGGACGCTCTGCAGGGTGGTCATGTGTCTTACTCCTCGGATGCGTCATCCAGCCAGCCCATGGACCGTTCCACGGCCTTGAGCCAGCTCTTGTACTCGCTGTCACGCCTGCCGGCGTCCATGCGAGGGGTCCATTCGGCGGCACGGCGCCAGTTGGCGCGCAGCGCGTCGGTGTCCGGCCAGAAGCCGACGGCCAGGCCGGCGGCGTAGGCGGCGCCGAGGCAGGTGGTCTCGGCGACCATCGGACGCACGACGGGCGCGTCCAGGAAGTCCGAGAGGGTCTGCATCAGCAGGTTGTTGGAGGTCATGCCGCCGTCGACCTTGAGCGCGGTGAGCTCGACGCCGGAGTCCTTCGTCATGGCGTCGGTGATCTCGCGGGTCTGCCAGGCGGTGGCCTCGAGGACGGCGCGGGCGATGTGCGCCTTGGTGACGTACCGGGTGAGGCCGGCGATCACACCGCGGGCGTCGGAGCGCCAGTACGGGGCGAACAGGCCGGAGAAGGCCGGCACGAAGTAGGCGCCGCCGTTGTCCTCGACCGAGGACGCGAGGGTCTCGATCTCGGCGGCGGACTTGATCAGGCCCATCTGGTCGCGCATCCACTGCACCAGCGAGCCGGTGACGGCGATCGAGCCCTCCAGGGCGTAGACCGGCTTCTGGTCGCCGATCTGGTAGCCGACCGTGGTCAGCAGGCCGCTGTAGGAGTTGATGATCTTGTCACCGGTGTTCATCAGCATGAAGGTGCCGGTGCCGTACGTGGACTTGGCCTCGCCCTCGGCGAAACAGGTCTGGCCGAACAGGGCGGCCTGCTGGTCACCGAGCGCGGAGGCGACCGGGACGCCGGCGAGTGCGCCGTCCTTCACGTGGCCGTAGACCTCGGCGGAGGAGCGGATCTCGGGGAGGACGTTGAGCGGGACGCCCATCGACTCGGCGATCTTCTCGTCCCAGGCCAGGGTGTGCAGGTTCATCAGCATGGTGCGCGAGGCGTTGGTGACGTCGGTGACGTGCACGCCGCCGTCGACGCCGCCGGTCAGGTTCCAGATGACCCACGAGTCCATGGTGCCGAAGAGGATGTCGCCGGCCTCGGCGCGCTCGCGCAGGCCCTCGACGTTGTCGAGCATCCAGCGGATCTTCGGGCCGGCGAAGTAGCTCGCGAGGGGCAGGCCGGTCTCGCGGCGGAAGCGGTCCTGGCCGACGTTGCGGCCGAGCTCCTTGCAGAGCGCGTCGGTGCGGGTGTCCTGCCAGACGAGGGCGTTGTGGACGGGCTCGCCGGTGGTCCTGTCCCAGAGCAGCGTGGTCTCGCGCTGGTTGGTGATGCCGATGGCCTTGACGTCGGCGGCGGCGATGCCGCCCTTCGTCAGGGCGCCCGCGACGACCTCCTGGACGTTGGTCCAGATCTCGGCGGCGTCGTGCTCGACCCAGCCGGGCTTGGGGAAGATCTGCTCGTGCTCCTTCTGGTCGACGGAGACGATCCGGCCGTCCTTGTCGAAGACGATGCAGCGCGAGGAGGTGGTGCCCTGGTCGATGGCCGCGATGAACGGGCCGGAGGTGTGTGCGTCGGTCACGGTGTGCTCCAAGGGAGGTCTGGAAGAAGGACGGCTCAGGCGAACGCGATGTTGTAGATACCCGCGGCGAGGGCGCCACCGATCAGCGGTCCGACGACCGGGATCCAGGCGTAGCTCCAGTCGGAGCCGCCCTTGTGCGGCAGCGGCAGCAGGGCGTGCACGATGCGCGGACCGAGGTCGCGGGCCGGGTTGATCGCGTAACCGGTCGGGCCGCCGAGCGAGAGGCCGATGGAGACCACGACGAACGCGGTGATCAGGGCGCCTATGACGCCGAGGCCCTTGCCGCTGTCGTTGAGGCCCTGGGTGAGCACGGCCAGGACGAGCACGACCGTGCCGATGATCTCGGTGGCCAGGTTCTGCCAGGTGTTACGGATCTCGGGGCCGGTGGAGAAGATGCCGAGCACCGGGCCGGGGCCCTCGATCGGCTTCTGGCCCGAGGCTTCGGGGTCGGCGAGGTGCGCCTGGAACTGGCCGTAGTAGGCCACCCAGACCAGCGCCGCGCCGATCATCGCGCCGAGCATCTGGCCCGCAAGGTAGACGGGGACGTTGCCCCACTCCCCGTCCTTGATCGCGATGCCGACCGTGACGGCGGGGTTCAGATGGGCGCCCGAGAGGGAAGCGGTCATGTAGACGGCCGTCATGACGGCGAAGCCCCACCCGAAGGTGATCGCGAGCCAGCCCGCGTTGCGGGCCTTGGAGCCCTTGAGCGTGACGGCGGCGCACACGCCGCCGCCGAGCAGAATGAGTACGGCGGTACCGATGGTCTCGCCGAGGAAGATGTCGGAGCTGGACACCCGCGACTCCTTTGTCCTTCGTCCAGGGGAAGGCGAACCCCGGGTCCCTCCGGTGGTTCGCGCCCTCGTGTTGAGGGCGTTACCGGCCCTTGGCACTGCCACACCATAGCGTGTATTGCCGTTAGCTGTTCGGCATTGCCGACCGGTGAACGGAAGTTTTGCCCCCGGCTCGACAGCGCGTCAAGGGTCCCGGACGCGAAAAACCCGCCGATAACGGGATCGTTACCGACGGGTTCGGTCGTGCGCGAGAGCCCCGGGGAGGCGCCCCGGCGGCGGGTCAGAAGCGGCCCGCCCCCAGGTCCCGCGAGACCGCGCGGGCGCAGTCCCGCACCGCCGCCACCAGCTCGGGGCGCAGCTCCCCGCCCGGGCAGAGCCGCTCCACCGCGCCCGTGACCGCCACCGCGCCCACCGGCATCCGTCGGCGGTCGTGGATCGGCGCCGCCACCGAGGCCACGCCCTCCCAGGTCTCCTCCGCGTCGGCCGCCCAGCCGCGCGCCCGGACCAGGTCCAGCAGCTCCTCGAACTCCACCGGTCCCGTGGTCGTGCGCGGCGTGAACGCCTCCCGCTCGACCTCCAGGACCTCGCTGTGCGCCACCGGGTCGTACGCCGAGAGGACCTTGCCCAGGGCCGTGGAGTGCAGCGGCTGCATCGCCCCCACCTCCAGTACCTGCCGGCTGTCGTCCGGGCGGAAGACGTGGTGCACGATCAGCACGCCGCGCTGGTGCAGGACGCCCAGGTGGACGCTCTCGCCGCTGGACCGGGCCAGGTCGTCCGTCCAGACCAGGGCCCGCGCCCGCAGCTCGTGCACGTCCAGGTAGCTGTTGCCGAGCCGCAGCAGCTCCGCGCCCAGCTGGTAGCGGCCCGAGGTCGGCTCCTGTTCGACGAAGCCCTCCGCCTGGAGGGTGCGCAGGATGCCGTGGGCCGTTCCCTTGGCGAGTCCCAGCGAGGACGCGATGTCCGACAGGCCGAGCCGGCGCTCGCCGCCCGCGAGCAGTCGCAGCATGGCCGCCGCCCGTTCAAGCGACTGGATGTTCTTCGCCATCGCCCGGCCCCTTATCCCTCTCACGCTGTTCGACAATGCTGAACACTATCGGTCGATGCCGACCTTGCGTTACACCTGACAGTGTCGGGCAAGAACGGGTCGTACCGGGAGTCCCCGCACACAGGATGCCGTCCGCCCCGTGGGACGCCGTGTCCACCCCGGGCCGAGCGCGGTTACGCTGGCCACGTGCACCCTCCACCGAGGGCGCAAAGCCGACAGCCGTCGCATCCCAGGGAGCTCATCCATGGCCTCGTTGCCGACCCCTTCCGCTGACAGCCGGACCCGCGCCGCAGCCCTCCGCGAGGCGCTCGCGAGCCGTGTCGTCGTCGCCGACGGAGCCATGGGCACCATGCTCCAGGCCCAGGACCCCACCCTCGAGGACTTCCAGGACCTCGAAGGATGCAACGAGATCCTGAACGTCACGCGCCCCGACATCGTCCGCTCGGTCCACGAGGAGTACTTCGAGGCCGGTGTCGACTGCGTCGAGACCAACACCTTCGGCTCCAACCACTCGGCCGCCGGCGAGTACGACATCGCCGACCGCATCTTCGAGCTCTCCGAGGCCGGTGCCCGGATCGCCCGCGAGGTCGCCGACGAGTTCGGCGCCCGCGACGGCCGGCAGCGCTGGGTCCTGGGCTCCATCGGCCCCGGCACCAAGCTCCCCTCCCTCGGCCACACCACGTACGGCGTCCTGCGGGACGGCTACCAGCAGAACGCCGAGGGCCTGCTGGCCGGCGGCGCCGACGCGCTGATCGTCGAGACGACCCAGGACCTGCTGCAGACCAAGGCGAGCCTGATCGGCGCGCGCCGCGCCATGGAGGCCGTCGGCCTGGACGTCCCGCTGATCTGCTCCCTCGCCTTCGAGACCACCGGCGTGATGCTGCTCGGCTCGGAGATCGGCGCGGCGCTGACCGCCCTGGAGCCGCTCGGCATCGACATGATCGGCCTGAACTGCTCGACCGGCCCGGCCGAGATGAACGAGCACCTGCGCTACCTCGCCCGCCACTCGCGCACGCCGCTGATGTGCATGCCGAACGCGGGCCTGCCGATCCTGACCAAGGACGGCGCCTACTTCCCCCTGACGCCGCCGGAGATGGCCGACGCGCAGGAGACCTTCGTCCGCGACTACGGCCTCTCCCTGGTCGGCGGCTGCTGCGGCTCGACGCCCGAGCACCTGCGCCAGGTCGTCGAGCGGGTCCACGGCATCACGCCCCCCGAGCGCTCCCCCCAGCCCGAGCCCGGCGCCGCCTCGCTCTACCAGACCGTGCCGTTCCGCCAGGACACCTCCTACATGGCGATCGGCGAGCGGACCAACGCCAACGGCTCGAAGAAGTTCCGCGAGGCCATGCTCGAAGGCCGCTGGGACGACTGCGTCGAGATGGCCCGCGACCAGATCCGCGAGGGCGCCCACATGCTCGACCTCTGCGTCGACTACGTGGGCCGCGACGGCGTCGCCGACATGGAGGAGCTGGCCGGCCGCTTCGCGACCGCCTCCACCCTCCCGATCGTCCTGGACTCCACCGAGGTCGACGTCCTGCGCGCCGGCCTGGAGAAGCTCGGCGGCCGGGCGGTCATCAACTCCGTCAACTACGAGGACGGCGACGGCCCCGACTCCCGCTTCGCCAAGGTCACCCGGCTGGCCCAGGAGCACGGCGCCGCCCTGATCGCCCTGACCATCGACGAGGAGGGCCAGGCCCGCACCGTCGAGCACAAGGTCGCCATCGCCGAGCGGCTCATCGAGGACCTCACGGGCAACTGGGGGATCCACGAGTCGGACATCCTCATCGACGCCCTGACCTTCACCATCTGTACCGGTCAGGAGGAGTCCCGCAAGGACGGCATCGCGACCATCGAGGCCATCCGCGAGCTCAAGCGCCGCCGCCCGGACGTCCAGACGACCCTGGGCCTGTCCAACATCTCCTTCGGCCTCAACCCGGCCGCCCGCATCCTGCTCAACTCCGTCTTCCTCGACGAGTGCGTCAAGGCCGGTCTCGACTCGGCGATCGTCCACGCCTCGAAGATCCTGCCCATCGCCCGCTTCGACGACGAGCAGGTCACCACCGCCCTCGACCTGATCTACGACCGCCGGGCGGAGGGCTACGACCCGCTGCAGAAGCTGATGGCGCTCTTCGAGGGCGTCAACACCAAGTCGATGAAGGCCGGCAAGACCGAGGAACTCCTCGCCCTGCCCCTGGACGAGCGCCTCAAGCGCCGCATCGTCGACGGCGAGAAGAACGGCCTGGAGGCCGACCTCGACGAGGCCCTGGAGTCCCGGCCCGCCCTCGACATCGTCAACGACACCCTGCTCGACGGCATGAAGGTGGTCGGCGAGCTGTTCGGCTCCGGTCAGATGCAGCTGCCGTTCGTGCTCCAGTCCGCCGAGGTCATGAAGACCGCGGTGGCCCACCTGGAGCCGCACATGGAGAAGTCGGACGCGGAGGGCAAGGGCACGATCGTGCTCGCCACCGTCCGCGGCGACGTCCACGACATCGGCAAGAACCTCGTCGACATCATCCTGTCCAACAACGGCTACAACGTCGTCAACATCGGCATCAAGCAGCCCGTCTCCGCGATCCTGGAAGCCGCCGAGGAGCACTCCGCCGACGTCATCGGCATGTCCGGCCTCCTCGTGAAGTCCACCGTGATCATGAAGGAGAACCTCCAGGAGCTGAACCAGCGCGAGCTGGCCGCGAAGTACCCGGTGATCCTCGGCGGCGCCGCCCTCACCCGCGCCTACGTCGAGCAGGACCTCCACGAGATCTACCAGGGCGAGGTCCGCTACGCCCGCGACGCCTTCGAGGGCCTGCGCCTCATGGACGCCCTCATCTCGGTCAAGCGGGGCGTCCCCGGCGCCGCGCTCCCCGAGCTGAAGCAGCGCCGGGTCGTCAAGCGCGACACGCCCGCCCTCCAGGTCGACGAGCCGGAGCCCGGCGGCCGCTCCGACGTGGCCACCGACAACCCGGTGCCGACCCCGCCGTTCTGGGGCACCCGCGTCGTCAAGGGCATCCCGCTGAAGGAGTACGCCTCCTGGCTGGACGAGGGCGCCCTCTTCAAGGGCCAGTGGGGCCTCAAGCAGAACCGCGCCGGCGACGGCCCCTCGTACGAGGAGCTCGTCGAGTCCGAGGGCCGGCCGCGGCTGCGCGGCTGGCTGGAGCGCCTCCACACGGAGAACCTCCTGGAGGCGGCCGTCGTCCACGGCTACTTCCCCTGCGTCTCCAAGGGCGACGACCTGATCATCCTGGACGAGGCGGGCAACGAGCGGACCCGCTTCACCTTCCCGCGCCAGCGCCGGGGCCGCCGCCTCTGCCTCGCGGACTTCTTCCGCCCGGAGGAGTCCGGCGAGACCGACGTGGTCGGCCTCCAGGTCGTCACCGTCGGCTCGAAGATCGGCGAGGCCACGGCCAAGCTCTTCGCCTCCGACTCCTACCGCGACTACCTGGAGCTGCACGGCCTCTCCGTCCAGCTCGCCGAGGCCCTCGCCGAGTACTGGCACGCGCGCGTCCGCGCCGAGCTCGGCTTCGCGGGCGAGGACCCGGCGGACGTCCAGTCCATGTTCGACCTCAAGTACCGCGGCGCCCGCTTCTCCCTCGGCTACGGCGCCTGCCCCGACCTGGAGGACCGCGCGAAGATCGCCGAACTCCTGCGCCCGGAGCGGATCGGCGTGCACCTCTCGGAGGAGTTCCAGCTCCACCCCGAGCAGTCCACCGACGCCATCGTGATCCACCACCCCGAGGCGAAGTACTTCAACGCCCGGTGACCGACGGGCTGCGCCCGGCGACCGGTGTGACGGACGCGTGGTCCAAATCCACGCGTCCGCGATGATCCGGACGTACACTTGTCGGTCCAGTGCAGGCCGGTCATCCTCCCCGTACCGGGGAGGATGACCGGCCTTCTCGTCCCTCCATGGAGGTGTGCCGGATGACCAGTACGGTCCCCGCGTCCCTGTTCCGTACGAACGGCAGCTCCGCCCTGCAGGCGGTCTTCCTCGACATGGACGGGACCCTCGTCGACACGGAGGGGTTCTGGTGGGACGCGGAGGTCGAGGTCTTCGCCGATCTCGGTCACCGGCTGGACGAGGCGTGGAGGGACATCGTCGTCGGCGGCCCGATGACCCGCAGCGCCGGCTACCTCATCGAGTCCACCGGCGCCGACATCACCCTCGACGAGCTGACCGTGCTGCTCAACGAGAAGTTCGAGCAGCGCATCGACCGCGGCGTCCCGCTCATGCCCGGCGCCGAGCGCCTCCTCGCCGAGCTGTCCCGGCACTCCATCCCCACCGCCCTGGTCTCCGCCTCGCACCGACGGATCATCGACCGGGTGCTCGCCTCGCTCGGCCACGACCGCTTCACCCTGACGGTCGCCGGCGACGAGGTCGTCCGCACCAAGCCGCACCCCGAGCCGTATCTGACGGCCGCCCGCGGGGTCGGGGCCGATCCCGCGCTGTGTGCCGTCATCGAGGACACGGCGACCGGTGTGGCGGCCGCGGAGGCGGCCGGCTGCCGGGTCGTCGCGGTGCCCTCCGTCGCCCCGATCGCGGCCTCTCCCGGCCGGGTCGTCGTGCGCTCCCTCGAAGACGTCGACGTGCCTTTCCTGCGCACGTTGATCTCCGGAATCTGAGCTGTATCTGAGCTTTCCCCCGGACCGAATGCGTCTTTCCCGCGAGGGAATCGGACAGGCCATTCACCGCGACGGAATTCCCGTGACCTTCGTCACGCAGAGTGCCCGGCGGTGGGTGGCCTGTCCGCGTCGTGCGCCCGAAATGGGCGGCTTCCGTTGCCCTCATGTGTCCCGATTCGCTCACGGGCGTCCCCGTCGTACCCCCGCATGACTATCGAGCTTCCCGCATTCATGCTCACTGTGCGGCAGCCCGCGGGGCCCTTGCCGGTCCGGCAATAGGGGCGCCGCCCACTAATCTTTCGCGAGTACTTCGCCGTATAACCGCGTGCACCGGCGCACACCCCAACCGCCGTGAGCACAGGACCGATCGAAACACCCGGCCCGATCGCTCCCGCCCCGACCGGGCGGCCGGCGGCGGAGTTCCCACTGACCGCTGTATCCCAGTGCCGGATGAGGAGATCGTCCCTGATGAACCGCAAGACCCTGGTGCTACCGGCCGTGGCCGGACTGCTCGCCCCCCTGCTCGCCGCCTGTGGCGGAGCGCAGGACGACGGAGCGATCGTCGTCGGCACCACGGACCAGTTCATCGCCACCGAGGACGCCCCCGCCCCGCTCGACCCGGCGTACGCCTACGACACGGGCGCCTGGAACATCCTGCGCCAGACCGTCCAGACCCTCATGCACGTGCCGCGCGGCGGCGGCGAGCCGGTCCCCGAGGCGGCCGAGAGCTGCGGCTTCTCCGACAAGGCCAGCGAGAGCTACCGCTGCAAGCTCCGCTCGGGCCTCACCTTCGCCGACGGCACCGCGATCACGGCCGAGGACGTCAAGTACTCCGTCGAGCGCGTCCTGAAGATCAAGTCGGACAACGGCACGGCCGCCCTCCTCGCGAACATCGACACCGTCGAGACCCAGGGCTCCGACGGCGTCGTCTTCCACCTCAAGAGCCCCGACGCCACCTTCCCGTACAAGCTCTCCACCCCGGTGGCCGGCATCCTCAGCAAGGCCAAGTACGCCTCCGACTCGCTCCGCGACGGCTTCGACGTCGACGGCTCGGGGCCGTACACCATGAAGGTCGAGCGCGACGGCGAGAAGGCCACCCGCTTCGTCTTCACCAAGAACCCCGCCTACAAGGGCGACATCACCCTGCGCAACGACAAGGTGGAACTGCGCCCCTTCGGCGACGCCACCGCCATGGGCGCGGCCCTGGAGAGCGACGACATCGACATGATGGCCCGCTCCCTGTCGCAGAAGCAGATCAAGGACCTCACCGAGTCGCCCCAGGACGGCATCGAGATCACCGAGGTCCCCGGCCTGGAGATCCGCTACCTCGGCTTCAACACCAAGGCGCCCTCCGTCCAGCAGAAGGCCGTCCGCCAGGCCATGGCGTCCGTCGTCGACCGCGGCGCGCTCGTCAACCTGGTCTACGGCCCCACCGCCGAGCCCCTCTACTCGCTGATCCCCTCCAGCATCACCGGCCACGCCACCCCCTTCTTCGACGAGTACGGCGAGCCCGACCCCGCCCGCGCCGCCAAGCTCCTCAAGGAAGCGGGCGTCAAGACGCCGGTCAAGGTGACGCTGAACTACACCACCGACCACTACGGCGCCGAGACCGCGCAGGAGTTCGAGGCGCTCAAGAAGCAGCTGGTCGCCTCCGAGCTCTTCGACGCCACCGTCCAGGGCTCCGAGTGGTCGAAGTTCCGCACCGCCCAGAAGCGCGGCGACTACGCCGTCTACGGCCTCGGCTGGTTCCCGGACTACCCGGACCCCGACAACTACGTCGCGCCCTTCCTCGACACCGACAACTTCCTCAACACCCCGTACGTGAACAAGGTGGTCCGCGACCAGCTCATCCCGCGCTCGCGCCGCATGGCCGACCGCACCGCCGCGACCCCCGTCTACACGCAGATCCAGAAGATCGTCGCCCAGGACGTCCCCGTCCTGCCGCTGTGGCAGGGCAAGCAGTACGTCGCGGCGCGCGACGACCTCAACGGGGTCGAGTACGCCCTCAACACCTCCTCCGACCTGCTGCTCTGGGAACTGGGACGCGGCACCGCATAACCCCTGTCCGGATCGGTTGTACCGGCCGCGCACCCGGGCGCGGCCGGCCTGACATAGAGATCAAGAGGCACGTTCTGTGAAGGCACACACCAAGTGGCTGACGGCCCCGCTCGCCGCGGGCCTGTCCGCCGCGCTCCTCGGCGGCTGCGGCACCGAACAGGGCGGCGGCGCCGGTGGCTCCGGGGAGGGCGTGCGCGTCGGCATGTCCGACGAGATCCTCGCCACCGACCCGGCCGCCGGCTACGACCCCGGCTCCTGGCTGCTGTTCAACAACGTCTTCCAGTCGCTGCTCGCCTTCCCCAAGGGCGGCTTCGCCCCCGAGCCGGAAGCCGCCGACACGTGCGGCTTCTCGGCCGGCAGCAAGGTGTACAGCTGCACCCTGCGGGACGGCCTCACCTTCTCCAACGGCAACAAGCTCACCTCGGAGGACGTCAAGTTCTCCTTCGAGCGCGCCCTCAGGATCGCCGACCCCTCCGGCCCGGCGCCGCTCCTCTCCACGATCGACAAGATCGAGACCCCCGACGAGCGGACCGTCGTCTTCCACCTCAAGGTGCCGGACGCCACCTTCCCCAGCAAGATCGCCTCCGGCGCCGGCTCCATCGTCGACCACCGGGAGTACCCGGCCGACGCGCTGCGCACCGACGGCAAGGCCATCGGCTCGGGGCCGTACAAGCTGGACTCCTTCGGCGAGGCGCAGGCCACCTTCTCCGCCAACTCCGGCTACCACGGGCTCGCGAAGCCCAAGAACAGCGGGATCACCCTCAAGCTCTACCGCGGCGACCGCACCGCCCTCGCCAAGGCCCTCACCGACGGCGAGGTCGACATCGCCTACCGCGGCCTCTCCGCCGACGACATCGCGGCCCTGGAGACGTCCGACACCACCGACGACAAGGGCATCGAGGTCGTCCAGGGCAGCAGCGCCGAGGTCCAGCACCTCGTCTTCAACATGAAGGACCCGGTCGTCGGCAAGCTCGCCGTCCGCCAGGCCATCGCCCACCTCGTCGACCGCGAGGCCCTCGTCGAGGACGTCTACAAGTCGACGGCCACGCCGCTCTACTCGATCGTCCCGACCGGCATCGCCGGCCACAACACCGCCTTCTTCGACACCTACGGCAGCCCCGACGCGGCCAAGGCCAAGAAGGCCCTGCGCACGGCCGGCATCACCGGGAAGGTCAAGCTCACCCTCTGGTCCACCCCGAGCCGCTACGGCCCGTCCACCGACCAGGAGCTCAAGGCCATCGCCGGGCAGCTCAACGACAGCGGCCTCTTCGCCGCCGACGTCAAGTCCGTCGCCTACGACCAGTACGAGAAGGACATAGCGGCCGGCAAGTACGGCGTCTACGTCAAGGGCTGGGTCCCCGACTACCCGGACGCCGACAACTTCACCTCCCCCTTCTTCGGCGAGGGCAACGTCCTGGGCAACCACTACGACAACGCCACCATCACCGGCCGCCTCCTCCCGAAGACCGCGGCCCTCACCGACCGCGCCTCCACCGCCGACGAGTACGGGCACCTCCAGGACCTCGTCGCCGACGACCTGCCGATGCTGCCCCTCTGGCAGGGCAAGCAGTACGCCGTCGCCCGCGACGACGTCACCGGCCTGGAGTGGACCCTCGACGCGTCCACCGTCTTCCGCTTCTGGGAGATCCGGAAGGGCTGACGGCCCCGGCGGCACCCGCACGGGACGAGGGAAGGGCCCGGCACGCATCCGATGCGCGCCGGGCCCTTCCCCTGTCCCCGGTACGGGCTACTGGTTGCCGCCCGGCCGCACCAGACCGCTCTCGTACGCGTACACCGCGGCCTGCACCCGGTCGCGCAGCCCCAGCTTCGTCAGCACATGGCCCACATGCGTCTTGACCGTCGTCTCGCTGACGAACAGGTCCGCCGCGATCTCCGCGTTCGACAGGCCCCGCGCCACCAACTTCAGGACCTCCACCTCGCGGTCGGTCAGGGTGCCCAGCGTCTCCGGCATCCGCTCCTCGCCGGTCGGCAGGTGGGCCGAGTACTTGTCCAGGAGCCGGCGCGTGATCGACGGCGCCAGCATCGCCTCGCCGGCCGCCACCACCCGGATCGCCTGCACCAGCTCGTTCGCCGGGGCGTCCTTCAGCAGGAAGCCGCTCGCACCCGCCCGCAGCGCCTCCACCACGTACTCGTCCAGGTCGAACGTGGTCAGCACGAGCACCTTCGCCGGACCGTCCCGGCCCGGACCCGTGATCTGCCGGGTCGCCTCCACCCCGTCCATCCGCGGCATGCGGATGTCCATCAGCACCACGTCCGGCTGCAGCGCGCGCACCTGCTCCTGGGCCTGCAGACCGTCCCCGGCCTCACCCACCACCGCGATGTCCTGCTCCGCCTCCAGAATCATCCGGAAGCCGGTGCGCAGCAGCGGCTGATCGTCGACCAAGAGGACGCGGATCGTCACGAGGGCTCCTTCACGGGGCGGGCGGCACCACGGCGCCGAGCCGGCTCACGGGGACGGCCGGGCCGGGTCCATTCTGCCCTGCCCCTCTTCGCCCGACTCGGGCGGGCGCGCAGAGACGATCTTCAGCGGGTAGACCGGGGGAGTCCCCCCGAACTCCGGACAGACCGCCTGGTGGTCGCACCAGCCGCACAGCTTCGTCGGCCGCGGCCGCCAGTCGCCCGTCTCCGTGGCCAGCCGAATCGCGTCCCACAGCGCCAGCAGCTTCCGCTCCACCCGCAGCAGATCCGCCTCCACCGGGTCGTACGTCAGCACGTCCCCACTGCCCAGGTAGACCAGCTGCAGCCGCCGCGGCATGACCCGCCGCAGCCGCCAGACCACCAGCGCGTAGAACGTCATCTGGAACAGCGCGCCGTCGCGGTACTCCGGCCTCGGGGCCTTCCCCGTCTTGTAGTCCACGATCCGCACGTCGCCCGAGGGCGCCACGTCGATCCGGTCGATCACCCCGCGCAGCCGCAGCCCCGAATCCAGCTCCGTCTCCACGAACAGCTCACGCTCGGCCGGCTCCAGACGCGAGGGATCCTCCAGCGTGAACCACCGCTCGACCAGCCGCTCCGCCTCCGACAGCCAGCCCGCGAGACGCTCCCCGTCCGGGTCCTCCGCGAACAGCTCGCCCAGCTCCGGCTTCGACTCCAGCAGCCGGTCCCACTGACCCGGCACCATCGCCTTGGCCCGCGGCGCCGTCCGGTCCACCGCCGGATCGTCGAAGAGCCGCTCGAGCACCGCGTGCACCAGCGTGCCCCGGGTCGCCGCCGGACTCGGCTTCTCCGGCAGCCGGTCGATCACCCGGAACCGGTACAGCAGCGGACACTGCATGAAATCGCTCGCCCGCGACGGCGACAACGACATGGGCGCCCGGGGCTCCGCCGGCACCTGCTCGCTCGTACTCATGACGAAGACCCTACGACCCGCCACCGACAACGCGCGGAATACCATCGACCCGGGACCCCGTCGCACTGCATGATCGAACCGTGACGCACCGACGCGGGTCACACCACGCGACGAAAGGAACCCGTGAACCAGGACGAGCCCAAGCCGCAGCGGACCGAGGAGCCCGGCGGCGGCATCCTCATGGGCCGCCCCTTCGGCGTGCCCGTCTACGTCGCCCCCAGCTGGTTCCTCGTCGCCGCCCTCATCACCTGGGTCTTCGGCGACCAGATCGAACGCGTCCTGCCCGAGCTCGGCGCCGCCCGCTACCTCGTGTCGCTCTTCTTCGCCGTCGCCTTCTACGCCTCCGTGCTGGTCCACGAGCTGGCCCACACCATCGCCGCGCTCCGCTTCAAGCTCCCGGTGCGCCGCATCCAGCTCCAGTTCTTCGGCGGCGTCTCCGAGATCGAGAAGGAGAGCGAGACCCCCGGCCGCGAGTTCGTCCTCGCCTTCGTCGGCCCCCTCCTCTCCCTCGTCCTGGCGGGCGTCTTCTACCTCTCGCTGTACGCCGTCGAGCCCGGCACCGTCCCCGGAGTCCTGCTCGCCGGCCTGATGATCTCCAACCTGATCGTCGCGATCTTCAACCTGCTCCCCGGCCTCCCCCTCGACGGCGGCCGCATGCTCCGCGCCGTCGTCTGGAAGATCACCGGCAAGCCCATGAGCGGCACCGTCGCCGCCGCGTGGGTCGGCCGCGCGCTCGCCGTGCTCGTCCTCGTCGGCCTGCCCCTGCTCACCCGCACCGGCCTCTTCGGCAACTCGACCGACGACATCAGCGGCTTCAACACCGTCACCGACGCCCTGCTCGCCGCGATCCTCGCCGCCATCATCTGGACCGGCGCCGGCAACAGCCTCCGCATGGCCCGGCTCCGCGAGCACCTGCCCGAGCTCACCGCCCGCAGCCTCACCCGCCGCGCCATCCCCGTCGAGCCCGCCACCCCCCTCTCCGAGGCGCTGCGCCGCGCCAACGAGGCCGGCGCCCGCGCCCTGGTCGTCGTCGACGCCGGCGGCGACCCCACCGGCATCGTCCGCGAGACCGCCATCGCCGCCGTCCCGCAGCACCGCCGCCCCTGGGTCGCCGTCAGCACCCTCGCCCAGGACCTCACCGACGGCATGCGGGTCCCCGCCGAACTCACCGGACAGCCGCTCCTCGACCACCTCCGCGCCAGCCCGGCCACCGAGTACCTGGTCGTCGAGGAGACCGGTGAGATCTACGGCGTCCTGGCCACCACCGACGTCGAGCGGGCCTTCGTCAAGGCCATGGCAAGACCCACCTCGTAACCCCGGTACTCTGGTCGTATGTCCGAACCGACCGGTGCCGCCCGCCGACGCGGGCCCTTCAAGGTCGGGGACCAGGTTCAGCTGACCGACCCCAAGGGCCGTCACTACACGTTCACGCTCGAAGAGGGAAAGAACTTCCACACCCACAAGGGTTCTTTCCCGCACGACGAACTGATCGGCGCCCCCGAGGGCAGCGTTGTCCGCACCACCGGAAACGTCGCCTACCTCGCGCTGCGCCCCCTGCTCCCCGACTACGTCCTGTCCATGCCCCGCGGCGCAGCCGTGGTCTACCCGAAGGACGCGGGTCAGATCCTGGCCTTCGCCGACATCTTCCCCGGCGCGCGCGTCGTCGAGGCGGGTGTGGGCTCCGGCTCGCTCAGCAGCTTCCTGCTCCGCGCCATCGGCGACAGCGGCATGCTGCACTCCTACGAGCGCCGCGAGGACTTCGCCGAGATCGCGAAGGGCAACGTCGAGCGCTACTTCGGCGGCCCCCACCCCGCGTGGCAGCTGACCGTCGGCGACCTCCAGGACAACCTGTCCGACACGGACGTCGACCGCGTCATCCTGGACATGCTCGCCCCCTGGGAGTGCCTGGAGGCCGTCTCCAAGGCGCTCGTCCCCGGCGGCATCCTCTGCTGCTACGTGGCGACCACCACCCAGCTCGCGCGCACCGTGGAGTCCATCCGCGAGTTCGGCTGCTACGCCGAGCCGCAGCCGTGGGAGTCCATGATCCGCAACTGGCACGTCGAGGGCCTCGCCGTCCGCCCCGATCACCGCATGATCGGCCACACCGGCTTCCTCGTCACCGCCCGCCGCCTCGCGGACGGCGTCGAGCCCCCGATGCGCCGCCGCCGCCCCGCCAAGGGCGCCTACGGCGAGGACTACGAAGGCCCCAACAAGGGCTGACGCCCCGACATCCGTACGACGCCGCCGTCGAGTTCCCCGCCCACGCAAGGGAACTCGACGGCGGCGTCCTCACGTTCGGCACCCCGCCGCTGGGCTCCACCCCGGCCGGTTCACGCCCCCGGAGCGCTCCGCCCGGGCTCGTTCACGCCCCCGGACGGCGCCGGACGTCGTCGACCCCGGCTGTTCCTTCGCCCTGTGACGTATGGCACGATGCCCGGAACCACGCCGCACCACCCCACAGGAGACGTCTCGCGTGCAGCCCTCCGCCGCCCCGGACCTCGCGGACCTCGCGCACACCCACGCCCGGCCGGCCCACTGGCTGGCCACCGCCACCGCGACGGCCGCGGTCGTCGCCCTCGCCGGCCTCCTCCAGCCCGGCCCCGCCGGAGCCACCGCCGGCCCGGCCGCCGCCCCGGCTCCCGCACCCGCGCCCGAGGCCACCGGAGCGGACTACCCGCTCGAGTGCGGCGGCCTGCCCGTGAAGGTCGCGAAGCGGGCCTCCGGGGACCTCGACGGCGACGGAAACCCGGAGACCGTTGCGGTCGTGCACTGCGAAGCCGGCTCGGGCACCCCGCCGCACGCCGTCTACGTACTGACCCGCGGCAAGGACGAGAGCGCGCCCGCGCGCGTGGTGGCCACGCTCGTCGAGCCGGAGCTCCACCAGAACGTCGGCGCCCTCTCCGTCCGCGACGGCGCGGTGCGCGCCACGCTGCTCGGCTACTCCACCCTCGACGTGCCGCGCTGCTGCCCCGACGAGAAGGAGCAGGTCAGCTGGCGCTGGCAGGGCGGTTCCTTCGTACGCTCCGGCCCCGCGGACGCGCGGGGCGTCTGAGCCGTCACTCCGCGTCGGGGCCGTACACCTCGACCCGGTCCGCCACCCGGCGCACGTGGATGCAGTCGCCCGGGCACTCCTTCGCGGAGTCCACCACGTCCTGGAGGAGCGGCAGCGGCACCGGGGTGGTCGCGCCCGCGTCCTGGAGGAGCTCGTCGTCGGCGCTCTTCACATAAGCGAGCCCGTCGATGTCGAGCTCGAAGACCTCCGGGGCGTACTGCGCGCAGATCCCGTCCCCGGTGCACAGGTCCTGGTCGATCCAGACTTCCAGCGCCTCCTCGGCGCCCGACGCCGGGGCCTCGTGCTGCACGGTCATATCTCCTGCCGTTTCTGCTTCGCGCGGTAAGTCGGGCCACCCCTGACGGGTGTTGGCCAAAGACGACGATACAACCGCCCGCTTTCAAGCGGTGAAGGGTGGGTATTCCCCTGGCGAGAGGGGAAGCGCAAGGGTGAAGATCGGACACACCCCGGAGTCTTTTTGATCTAGGGGTTTCAATCATCACCCACGCAGGTAGGGTCAGGAAGCGTCCAGCTCCCCCTGGAGGAGGTGAGGACCGTGGCAGCCCACGACGACGACATCAACCGCGGCATCCGGCCCGGGCGAGGGTCTGAGGACCCCGCCGGACAGGTTGCCTATCTCGAGCAGGAAATCGCCGTCCTGCGCCGCAAGCTCGCCGACTCTCCGCGCCACACGAGGATTCTCGAAGAGCGGATCGTCGAGCTGCAGACCAGCCTGGCCGGCGTGTCCGCGCAGAACGAAAGACTCGCGAACACGCTCCGTGAGGCGCGCGACCAGATCGTCGCCCTCAAGGAGGAGGTCGACCGGCTCGCACAGCCGCCGGCCGGCTTCGGTGTCTTCCTGCAGGCGAACGAGGACGGCACGTGCGACATCTTCACCGGGGGCCGCAAGCTCCGGGTGAACGTGAGCCCCGGCATCGAGCTCGACGAGCTCAAGCGCGGCCAGGAGGTCATGCTCAACGAGGCGCTCAACGTGGTCGAGGCCATGGAGTTCGAGCGCGCCGGCGACATCGTCACCCTCAAGGAGATCCTCGAGGACGGCGAGCGCGCCCTGGTGGTCGGGCACACCGACGAGGAGCGGGTGGTGAGGCTCGCCGAGCCTCTGCTGGACGTCACCATCCGCGCCGGCGACGCCCTGCTGCTGGACTCGCGCTCGGGCTACGTCTACGAGGTGGTCCCCAAGAGCGAGGTCGAGGAACTCGTCCTGGAAGAGGTCCCGGACGTCGACTACGAGAAGATCGGCGGCCTGGGCAACCAGATCGAGCTGATCCGCGACGCGGTCGAGCTGCCGTACCTCTACCCGGACCTCTTCAAGGAGCACGAACTCCGGCCGCCCAAGGGCATCCTGCTCTACGGCCCGCCGGGCTGCGGCAAGACGCTGATCGCGAAGGCCGTGGCCAACTCGCTCGCCAAGAAGGTGGCCGAGGTGACCGGCCAGCCCGCGGGGAAGTCCTACTTCCTCAACATCAAGGGCCCCGAGCTCCTCAACAAGTACGTCGGCGAGACCGAGCGGCACATCCGCCTCGTCTTCCAGCGTGCCCGGGAGAAGGCGAGCGAGGGCACCCCCGTCATCGTCTTCTTCGACGAGATGGAATCGCTCTTCCGCACCCGCGGCTCGGGTGTCAGCTCGGACGTGGAGAACACCATCGTCCCGCAGCTGCTCGCCGAGATCGACGGCGTGGAGGGCCTGGAGAACGTCATCGTCATCGGCGCCTCCAACCGCGAGGACATGATCGACCCCGCGATCCTGCGGCCCGGCCGGCTCGACGTCAAGATCAAGATCGAGCGTCCGGACGCGGAGGCGGCGAAGGACATCTTCGCGAAGTACCTCACGGCGAACCTGCCGCTGCACTCGGACGACATCTCCGAGCACAGCGGTTCCAAGGCCGCCGCGGCCCACGGAATGATCCAGTCGGTCGTCGAGCAGATGTACGCCGAATCCGAGGAGAACCGCTTCCTCGAGGTCACGTACGCCAACGGCGACAAGGAAGTCCTCTACTTCAAGGACTTCAACTCCGGCGCGATGATCCAGAACATCGTCGACCGGGCCAAGAAGATGGCCATCAAGGCATTCCTCGACCACAACCAGAAGGGCATCCGGGTCTCCCACCTCCTCCAGGCGTGCGTGGACGAGTTCAAGGAGAACGAGGACCTGCCCAACACCACCAACCCCGACGACTGGGCCCGAATCTCCGGAAAGAAGGGCGAGCGGATCGTGTTCATCCGCACCCTCGTCACCGGAAAGCAGGGCGCGGACACCGGACGCTCCATCGACACGGTGGCCAACACCGGTCAGTACCTGTAAAACGCGAGCCGGCTGCGGATGTCCGGAAACCGGGCATCCGCAGCCGTCGCATTCCGGCGGCTTTTCCCTCGGCAGCCGGGAAATGCCGCAAGTGATCTCCCCACCAGCGCTGAGCCGCTCTAGGCTCTTCGGTAACGCCGAGTCGCGCACTGTGAGCGACGCCGGGCAAGGAGGGCCGCATGACCGTACGGCGAGTAATGGGCATCGAGACGGAGTACGGGATCTCCGTCCCGGGACACCCGAACGCCAATGCCATGCTCACCTCGTCCCAGATCGTCAACGCCTACGCGGCGGCGATGCACCGGGCGCGCCGTGCCCGCTGGGACTTCGAGGAGGAGAACCCGCTGCGGGACGCCCGCGGCTTCGACCTCGCCCGCGAGGTCGCCGACTCCAGCCAGCTCACCGACGAGGACATCGGCCTGGCCAATGTGATCCTCACCAACGGTGCGCGGCTCTACGTGGACCACGCCCACCCCGAGTACAGCTCGCCCGAGGTGACCAACCCGCGCGACGCCGTCCTCTGGGACAAGGCCGGCGAGCGGATCATGGCGGAGGCGGCGGTGCGCGCCGCCCAGCTGCCCGGGGCCCAGCCCATCCACCTCTACAAGAACAACACCGACAACAAGGGCGCCTCCTACGGCACGCACGAGAACTACCTGATGAAGCGGGAGACCCCCTTCTCGGACATCGTGCGCCACCTGACGCCCTTCTTCGTCTCCCGCCAGGTGGTGACCGGCGCGGGGCGGGTCGGCATCGGCCAGGACGGCCGGGAGAACGGCTTCCAGATCAGCCAGCGCGCCGACTACTTCGAGGTCGAGGTCGGGCTGGAGACCACCCTCAAGCGGCCCATCATCAACACCAGGGACGAGCCGCACGCCGACGCCGAGCGGTACCGCCGGCTCCACGTGATCATCGGCGACGCGAACCTGTCGGAGATCTCGACCTACCTCAAGCTGGGCACCACCGCGCTGGTCCTGTCGATGATCGAGGACGGGTTCATCACCGTCGACCTCGCCGTCGACCAGCCGGTGCGCACCCTCCACCACGTCTCGCACGACCCGACCCTGCAGTACCTCGTCACCCTCCGCAGCGGCCGGACGCTCACCGCCGTCCAGCTCCAGATGGAGTACTTCGAGCTGGCCAGGAAGTACGTGGAGGAGCGGTACGGCGCGGACGCGGACGAGCAGACCAAGGACGTCCTCACCCGCTGGGAGGACACCCTCAACCGGCTCGAGAACGACCCCATGAGCCTGGCCGGCGAGCTCGACTGGATCGCCAAGCGGGAGCTCATGGAGGGCTACCGGCGCCGCGACGGCCTCGACTGGGACGCGGCCCGGCTGCACCTGGTGGACCTCCAGTACGCGGACGTGCGCCCAGACAAGGGCCTCTACAACCGCCTGGTGGCCCGTGGGCGCATGAAGCGGATCCTGGACGACGCCGAGGTGCTGCGGGCCGAGACGGCGCCGCCGGAGGACACCAGGGCCTACTTCCGGGGCCGCTGCCTGGAGCAGTACGCCGACGACGTCGCGGCCGCCTCCTGGGACTCGGTGATCTTCGACCTGCCCGGCCGCGACTCGCTCCAGCGCGTCCCCACCATGGAACCGCTGCGCGGCACCAAGGCCCACGTGAAATCGCTGCTGGACCGCTGCCGGACGGCGGAGGAACTCGTCCGCGTGCTTTCCGGCGGCTGAAACGGTGGCCCGCTTCGGGCCTGAAATACCCGGGCGCTGGGAATCATGGAATCAGTGCCCGGACGTTGGCGAAACTGCGGGGCCGAAGTCGGACCCGCCCTATAGGGTCTGATCTTGTAAGGACTCAACCGAGCGGGCCGAATCGAGCGGGGTGAGGGATATGGCGACCAAGGACACCGGCGGCGGACAGCAGAAGGCGACGCGTTCCACGGAGGAGGTCGAGGAGACCACCACGGAGGCGAGCTCCGACCTCCAGGAGCGCCAGGAGAAGCTGAGCGAGGACGTGGACTCCGTCCTGGACGAGATCGACGACGTACTCGAGGAGAACGCCGAGGACTTCGTCCGCTCGTTCGTGCAGAAGGGCGGCCAGTAGCCGCCTCGCGCGCCTGTCGTCTCCGTCCCCGGAGCCCCGGAGAAAGCCGTGGGCCCGGGGACGGATGACAGGCGGTGGCACGGGTATGGTCCGTGCACAGCAACCAAGATCGCCCCGCGCCTCCCGAGGCGGGCGACTCTCCCACCCGGAAGGAATCGCGTGGAAGCCAACCCTCGTAGCACCGGGCGTCTGCCGGCGGCCTTCCTGACGCCGGGGTCGTCCTCGTTCATGGACTTCCTGGCGGACCACTCGCCGGAGATGCTCCCGGGAAACCGGAAGCTCCCGGAGGGCATCGTCGAGGCCCCGCACGGCACCACCATCGTGGCGGCGACGTTCCCCGGCGGGGTGGTCCTCGCCGGTGACCGGCGGGCCACCATGGGCAACATGATCGCGCAGCGGGACATCGAGAAGGTGTTCCCGGCGGACGAGTACTCCGCCGTCGGCATCGCCGGCACCGCCGGACTCGCCGTGGAGATGGTCAAGCTCTTCCAGCTGGAGCTGGAGCACTTCGAGAAGGTGGAGGGCGCGACGCTCTCCCTGGAGGGCAAGGCGAACCGTCTCTCCACCATGATCCGTGGCAATCTCGGCATGGCCATGCAGGGGCTCGCCGTCGTGCCGCTCTTCGCGGGCTGGGACGAGGGCCGGGAGAAGGGCCGGATCTTCTCCTACGACGTGACCGGCGGTCGCTCCGAGGAGCACGGATTCGCCGCCACGGGCTCCGGCTCGATCTTCGCGCGCGGGTCGATGAAGAAGCTGTACCGCCCCGACCTCTCCGAGGAGCAGGCCACCACGCTGGTGGTCCAGGCGCTGTACGACGCGGCGGACGACGACTCGGCGACCGGCGGGCCGGACATGGCGCGCAGGATCTTCCCGATCGTCACCGTCATCACCGACGAGGGCTTCCGCAGGCTCAGCGAGGCCGAGTCCTCCGAGCTGGCCCGGTCGGTCACCGAGAGGCGTCTGGAGCAGCCCGACGGGCCGCGCGCCGCCCTTCTCTGACCGTTCGTCGCCCGCAGTAGCCCTTCAGACCGGAAGAAAGGGACGGTAGCCGGTGTCCACGCCGTTCTATGTCTCACCCCAGCAGGCCATGGCCGACCGGGCCGAGTACGCCCGCAAGGGCATCGCCCGAGGCCGCAGCCTCGTCGTCCTCCAGTACACGGACGGCATCGTCTTCGTCGGCGAGAACCCGTCGCGCGCACTCCACAAGTTCAGCGAGATCTACGACCGGATCGGCTTCGCCGCGGCCGGCAAGTACAACGAGTACGAGAACCTCCGCATCGGCGGCGTCCGCTACGCCGACCTGCGGGGCTACACCTACGACCGGGACGACGTGACCGCCCGCGGTCTGGCCAACGTCTACGCCCAGACCCTCGGCACGATCTTCTCCAGCGCGGGGGAGAAGCCCTACGAGGTCGAGCTCGTCGTCGCCGAGGTCGGCACCGAGGCGGCGGGCGACCAGATCTACCGGCTGCCCCACGACGGCTCGATCGTGGACGAGCACGGCTCGGTCGCGGTCGGCGGCAACGCGGAGCAGATCAGCTCCTTCCTCGACCAGCGGCACCGGGACGGCATGTCCCTGGCCGAGGCCCTGAAGCTGGCCGTGCAGGCGCTCTCGCGGGACACCAACGGCACCGAGCGGGAGATCCCCGCGGAGCGGCTGGAGGTGGCGGTCCTGGACCGCACCCGTCCGCAGGAGCGCAAGTTCAAGCGGATCGTCGGCCGTCAGCTCTCCCGTCTCCTGGAGGCGGACAACGCGGCGGTGGCGAAGACGGACGAGCCCTCGGACGAGGCGCCCGAGGAGTAGTCGGCTCTGCCCGGAGGGGTCCCGGTCCACGGACCGGGGCCCCTCCGGCGTGTCCGGGGCTCCGTCGGGCCCGTCCGGAGCCTTCCCCGGCGTCCGGGGCCGCTCGGCCCGTTCCGGGGCCTCGGGCGTCCCTGGGACCCGGAACGCCCGAGACTCCGCCCTCGGCGGTCCGCCCGCGGCCGCGCCGGGCGGGCTCAGACGGCCGGTGCCGGGCCGGAGGAGCCCCGGGCGACGAGCGTGACCGGCAGCGTGGCCGGCGGGGCCTCCTCGCCGGCCAGGACGGCGAGGAGCGCCTCCATGCCCCGTCTCCCGAACTCCTCGGCGGGCAGCCGGACGGTGGTGAGCTCGGGCTCGACGGCGGTCGCGAGCGCCAGGTCGTCGAAGCCGGTGATCGACAGGTCCTCCGGCACGCGCAGCCCCAGCCGACGGGCGACCTTGGCCACGCCGACCGCGAGGATGTCGTCGTCGCACACCACGGCGGTGGGGCGGGGGCCGGGGGCGTCGAAGGCCCGGGTGGCGGCCTCCCACGCCCCGGCGACGCTGAGGGGCGCCCGTACGGTCCGCAGTTCCGCGCCGCGCAGGGCGTCGGCGAGGGCGGCGGCCCGGACGTCGAAGGTCCAGGAGGGCACGGCCGACGCCAGGTGCAGGAAGCGGCGGTGGCCGAGCGCCAGCAGGTGGTCGGTGACCCTCCGCATGCCGTCGGCGACGTCGAGGTTCACATGGGCGGCGGCGCCCGGGTCGGACGGGTCGCTGTCCAGCATCACCAGCGGCAGCTCGGTCCCGCGGAAGGCGCCGAGCGCGTCCGCGGCCATGGAGGAGGCGATGACCCCGTCCAGCGCGGCCTGGGCGGAGGCGAAGGGGTCGCGGGCGGGTCCGACGCCGTCGGGGGACGGGTAGAGGACGACGCCGAAGCCGTGCCGGGCGGCCACGGCGGCCGCGCCCGTGTAGACGTGGGCGAAGAACTCGTTGGTGAGGGCCGGCACGACGAGCAGCGCCGTGCGGGTGCGGCCGAGGCGCAGGTTCCGGGCGGCGAGGTTGGGCCGGTAGCCCAGCTCGCGGGCGGCCTCGCGGACCGTCTCCGCCGTGCGCTCGGAGACCCGGCCGCGCCACTTGTCGCCCAGCACGAGGGAGACGGTGGCCTGGGAGACGCCCGCCACGCGGGCCACGTCCCGGCTGGTCGGCCGGGCGCCTCCGGCGGCGGGTTCGTGGATCTGCACGGCTGGCCTCCGCGTGGCACGCTGGTCGGGATCGCTGGGGGCGGGGTGGACCCGCGTCCCGCCGACATGGTACGTATGACCTGTAACGTTATACGTAAAACCTCGGCGGGATTCCGAGGTGAGGGGAGAGCGGACATGGCCACCGAGGCCCCCGCGCACGGCGGCTATCTCGACATACTCCGGGCGCCGCACGCCGCCCGGCTGCTCACCGGCACGCTCGTCGGGCGCCTGCCCAACGGCACCGGGCCCATCGCCATGACCCTGTTCGTCCGGGCCCAGGGCGGCAGCTACACCCTGGCCGGCGGACTGATCGCCGCGTACGGCGTCGCCAACGCCGTCGGGCAGCCGCTCCTCGGCCGGGCCGTCGACCTCAAGGGCCAGCCCCGCGTCCAGCTGCCCGCCGCGGTCCTCTCGGCGCTCGGCATGGCCCTCTTCGCCCTCACCGGCATCGGCCACCTCGCCGTCGCCTACGTCGCCGTCGTGCTCGCCGGCCTCTTCACCCCGCCCCTGGAGGGCGGACTGCGCGCCCTGTGGCCGAGCGTCCTGGGCCGAGAGGACCGCGTCCACCGCGCGTACGCCCTGGACGCGGTCGCCCAGGAGGTCATGTTCACCGTCGGCCCGCTGCTCGTGACGCTCCTCGTCGCCGTGTGGTCGCCCGCCGCCGCCCTGCTCGTCATCAACGTCCTGGGGGTGCTCGGCGCCCTCGCCGTCGTCCTCTCCGAGCCCTCCCGCACCTGGCGCTCCGCCACCCGCGAGGCCCACTGGCTGGGCGCCCTGCGCTCACCCGGGCTCCTGGCCCTTCTCGGCTCCTTCTTCTTCGTCGGCCTCGCGCTCGGCTCCATCACCGTCGCCGCCGTCGCCTACGCCGACGACCGCGGCACCCCCTCCGTCTACGGCTGGCTGATGGCCGCCCTCGGCCTCGGCGCCCTCCTCGGCGGCACCGTCTACGGCGCCCGCCAGTGGGCCGGCGCGCCCGAGCGGCGGCTCAGGGTCCTCGTGCTGCTCCTCGCGGTCTGCTACCTGCCGCTGATGCTGACCCCCGGCCCCGTCGCCATGACCGGCCTCTCCGTCCTCTCCGGTGTCTTCCTCGCCCCGGTCCTCGCCTGCGCCTTCATCGTGGTCGACCGGCACGCCCCGCGCGGCACCGTCACCGAGGCGTTCTCGTGGCTCGTCACCACCTTCGGGGTCGGTGCGGCCCTCGGCTCCGCCGTCGCCGGACCCGCGGTCGAACTGGCCGGGACGGTGGCGGGTTTCGCCGTGGCGGGCGCGGGCGGTCTCGTCGCGCTGCTCGTGCTGGCCGCCACCGGGCGTGTCCTCACCGTCCCCGCCTCGCCCGGCACGCCCGGCGACACCGGGCGACACGCCGGAGCGGACCCGGTCCCCGCCGCCGTACACACCGAAAAGAACGCGCACTGATCGGAAAATGATCGAAACGGGAACGCCCAACCCGGTTTCAGCACAGGCCGTCAGGCGTAATGTTCAGACATGGACCGCCGCATTTTCGGGCTGGAGAACGAGTACGGCGTCACGTGCACGTTCAGGGGACAGCGCCGACTGTCTCCTGACGAAGTGGCGCGCTACCTCTTCCGCCGTGTCGTGTCATGGGGCCGCAGCAGCAATGTCTTCCTGCGGAACGGCGCCCGCCTGTACCTCGACGTGGGATCGCATCCGGAATACGCCACACCGGAATGCGACAACGTGACCGAACTGGTCACCCACGACAAGGCCGGCGAGCGCATTCTCGAGGGCCTGCTCGTCGACGCCGAACGCCGCCTGCACGAGGAGGGAATCGCCGGCGACGTCTACCTCTTCAAGAACAACACCGACTCGGCCGGAAACTCCTACGGCTGCCACGAGAACTATCTCGTCGCCCGCCACGGGGAGTTCTCCCGGCTCGCGGACATCCTCATTCCCTTCCTCGTGACCCGGCAGCTCATCTGCGGCGCGGGAAAGGTCCTGCAGACCCCGCGGGGCGCGGTCTTCTGCGTCTCCCAGCGTGCCGAGCACATCTGGGAGGGCGTCAGCTCCGCCACCACCCGCTCGCGGCCCATCATCAACACCAGGGACGAGCCGCACGCCGACGCCGAGCGCTACCGCCGGCTGCACGTCATCGTCGGCGACTCGAACATGTCGGAGACGACCATGCTGCTCAAGGTCGGCGCCACCGACCTGGTGCTCCGCATGATCGAGGCCGGCACCGTGATGCGCGACCTGACCCTGGAGAACCCCATCCGGGCCATCCGCGAGGTCAGCCACGACATCACGGGCCAGCGCAAGGTCCGGCTCGCCAGCGGTCGCGAGGCGTCCGCCCTGGAGGTCCAGCGCGAGTACTACGAGAAGGCCGTGGACTTCGTCGACCGCCGCGGCATCCGCTCCGGCACCGTCGCCGAGGTCCTGGAGCTCTGGGGCCGCACCCTCGACGCGATCGAGAGCGAGCGGCTCGACCGCATCGAGACCGAGATCGACTGGGTCATGAAGCACCGGCTCATCGAGCGCTACCGGGCCAAGCACAACATGACCATGTCGAACCCCCGGGTCGCGCAGATAGACCTCGCCTACCACGACATCCACCGCCGTCGTGGCCTCTACTACCTGCTCCAGAAGAACGGGCAGGCGGCGCGCATCTGCAACGACCTGAAGATCTTCGAGGGCAAGTCGGTGCCCCCGCAGACCACTCGGGCCCGGCTCCGCGGCGACTTCATCCGCCGCGCCCAGGAGCAGCGCAGGGACTTCACCGTCGACTGGGTGCACCTCAAGCTCAACGACCAGGCCCAGCGCACCGTGTTGTGCAAGGACCCGTTCCGCTCCGTCGACGACCGGGTGGAAAAGCTGATCGCCGGAATGTAAGAGCAGGTCGTACGCGCCCGAGGGCCCCGCACGTTTCACGTGCGGGGCCCTTCCGTCGACAGGAGGGTCCCCTAGAGTGTCGGCACAACTACTGTGCCGTCTGAGATCTGAGGAACACGTGCGCCGACTTGCCGGCCTTCTCGTCGTCCCGCTGCTGCTGCTCTCCACAGCGGCGTGCGGCAGCGACGACAAGGGCTCCGATTCCGCCTCGATGAAGAACGGGCTGCCCGCCATCACCGCGGGGGCGAAGTTCGGGGAGAAGCCGACCCTCTCCAAGGGCGAGGGCGACCCGCCCAAGGAACTGAAGGTCAACGTCATCAGCGAGGGCACCGGCCCGGTGACGAAGAAGGGCGACGCGCTCCAGGTGAACTACCTGGGCCAGGCGTGGGACTCCACCACCCCCTTCGACAACAGCTTCGACCGCGGCCAGCCGTTCGACCTCACGCTGGGCGCCGGCCAGGTCATCAAGGGCTGGGACCAGGGCCTGGAGGGCCAGAAGGTCGGCAGCCGCATCGAGATCGGCATCCCGCCGGAGCTGGGCTACGGCGCACAGGGCCAGGGCGACATCAAGCCCAACGCCACGCTCGTCTTCGTCGTGGACATCCTGAAGGCCGTCACCATCCCCAAGTCCGCCACCGGCACCCCGGTCGCCCAGGACAACAAGGACCTGCCCAAGGTCGGCACCAACACCGACGGCAAGGCCCCCTCGCTGACGGTCCCCAAGGTCGACCCGCCGACCAAGCTCGTCTCGAACTACGTGCTGGAGTCCAACGGCGAGGCCGTCAAGGCCACCGACACGGTCGTCGTCAACTACGTCGCCGCCCTGTGGAAGGACGGCAAGGTCTTCGACTCGACGTACACCACCGGCAAGCCCGCGAACTTCCCGCTGGAGCAGCTCACGCTGAAGGGCCTCAAGGACGGCCTCGTCGGCAAGAAGATCGGCAGCCGCGTCCTCATCGTCGCCCCGCCGTCCGAGGCGTTCGGCAACGAGGAGAAGCAGGGCATTCCGAAGAACTCCACGCTGGTGTTCGTCGTCGACATCCTGACGAAGATGTAAGACTGTCCCGATCGAGCAGTTCATCAGTACGAGGAGCAATTCCGTGAGCATCGAGAAGCCCGAGATCGACTTCCCGGGTGGCGAGCCGCCGAAGGACCTGGAGATCAAGGACATCTGGGAGGGTGACGGAGACGTCGCCGCCGCCGGTGACTTCGTCAAGGTCCACTACGTGGGCGTGGCCTTCTCCACCGGCGAGGAGTTCGACGCCTCCTGGAACCGCGGCACGCCGCTCGACTTCAACCTCGGCGCCGGCCAGGTCATCCAGGGCTGGGACCAGGGCGTCCAGGGCATGAAGGTCGGCGGCCGCCGCCAGCTGGTCATCCCCGCGCACCTCGCCTACGGCGACCGTGGCGCCGGCGGCGCGATCGCCCCCGGCGAGACGCTGATCTTCGTCTGCGACCTCGTGGGCGTCGCCAAGCGCTGACCCGCGCGCACCCGACCGTTTCCGGTCGCGCCGAGGCCCCCGTCCACCGTGGCGGGGGCCTCGGCTTTGGCCGCGACACCCCGGGGCGGTACGGTCGGACGTCCGAGAAGTGGATCCGCGGAAGAGGTGCAGGGCGTCGATGGCGATTGCCAAGTCCGAGCGGCTGATGAATCTCGCGCTGTGCCTGCTCGGGACGCGCCGTCCGCTGAGCAAGCGTGAACTCCGCGGCTCCATCGAGGCGTATCTCGAAGCCGCGGGCGACGACGCCTTCAACCGGATGTTCGAGCGTGACAAGGACGACCTGCGCGAGCTGGGCCTCGTCATCGAGACCGTCGAGAACCTGGAGGGCGAGACGGGCTACCTCGCCCGCCGCGACTCCAACACGCTGCCGCCGATCACCCTCGACGTCGAGGAGGCCGCCGCGCTCGGCCTGGCCGCCAAGGTCTGGCAGCAGGCCCGCCTCGCCGGCGCCGCCAGCGGCGCCCTCCAGAAGCTCCGCGCCGCCGGCATGCCGGAGGCGGAGGACTCGTACGACACCCAGCCCAGCGCCCTCGAACCGCGCATCCCGGTCCACGAGGCCGCCTTCGAGCCGCTCATGCTGGCCTGCCGCGACCGGCGCCCCGTCGTCTTCGACTACCGCAAGGCCAACGCCGCCCGCCCCGAGACCCGCCAGGTCGAGCCCTGGACCCTCGAGTGCTGGCGCGGCCACTGGTACCTCGCCGGCTGGGACCGCGACCGCGGCGCCGAGCGCGTCTTCCGCCTCTCCCGGATCACCGGCAAGGTCCGCTCCCGGGCCGGCGCCTTCACCGCGCCCGTGCCCGACGTCGTCACCGTCCGTGAGACCGTCGAGACCTGGGCCGGCGAGACCGCCACCCGTTCCGCCCGGATCCGGCTGCGCGCCGGCTGCGGCTACCCGCTGCGGGCCCGCGCCCTGTCCGTCCGCGAGGGCGCCGACGGCTGGGACGAGCTGGAGATCCCGTACGGCCACGGGCTCGACGCCTGGCTGGTCGAGTTCGGACCGGACGTCGTCGTCCAGGAGCCCGCCGATCTGCGGGCCGACGTGGTGGACCGGCTGCGCGCCGTGGCCAAGGGCTGAGGGGGAGACGAACCGCATGGCTGCCAACGCGATCGACCAGACGAGGCGGATGCTCTCCCTCGTCACCTACCTCCGCGAGCGTCCCGGCGCCCACGTCGCCGACGTGGCCCGCGCCTTCGGGATCACCGAGGACGAGCTGATCTCCGACCTGGACGTGCTGCCCATGTGCGGCACCAGCTTCCGCGGCGGCGACCTCCTCGACATCGACACCGACGGCGACCGCATCTGGTGGCGCAACCCCAGCGCGCTCAGCGCGGACGCCGCCGCGCCGCTGCGCCTCGCCGCCGACGAGGCGACCGCCCTCCTCGTCGCCGCCCGTGCCGTCGCCACCCTGCCGGGACTGCGCGAGAGCGACCGGGACGCCCTGCTCCGGGCCACCGCGAAGCTGGAGGCCGCGGCCGGCGAGGCCGCCGGGGCGAGCTCCCGGCTCTCGGTCACCTTCGAGTCCGAGGGGGGCGTCTTCGCCGAGGTCGACCGGGCCATCTCCGAACGCCGCAGGCTCTGGGTGCGCTACTACTCGCCAGCCCGCGACGAGCTCACCGAGCGCGAGGTCGAGCCCATCCGGCTCTTCGCCGTCGGCCACACGTACATGGAGGCGTGGTGCCGGCTCTCCGAGGCGCGCCGTACCTTCCGCCTCGACCGGGTCGTCGAGATCCGCATCCTCGACGAGCACGCCGCGCCGCCCGAGCTGGAGCTGCGCGACCTCTCCGAGGGGCTGGTGCAGCCGTCCGCCGACGACCCCGAGGTCGTGGTCGAGGTCGGCCCCGGGGGCCGCTGGGTCGCCGAGTACTACCCGCACGACCGGGCCGACGAGCTGCCCGACGGGGGACTGCGGATCACCCTGCGGACCCCCGACCCCGCCTCACTGCGCCGGCTCGCGCTCCGGCTGGGCAGCGACGGACGGATCGTCGCCCCCGCAGAGCTCGCCGACAGCGCCAGGACGGCCGCCGCCGCCGCGCTCGCGGCGTACGAGGGCGACTGAGGTCCGCGCGCGAGCGGTGACCGGCGCCGGTGCGGGACGTTCCGCGCTCCGGCGACGCCGTCACCGACCGGGGACATGACGGATCCGGCCGCGGCGGAGAGGGTGCCGCCGGACGGCGGGCCGAGGGGTGCGGTGGCACGCGAGGGCCGCGTGCGAGAGTCGAGGGACACGGACCGCCGGGCGGCCGTGGGCGGAAGTCGGGCGAGTTGAGGGAGATGTCGGTGACGCACGGTCTGACGGCGACGATGGCCCCGGTCCTCTTCAAGGCGGCCTGCCCCGACTGCCGCTCCCGGTTCGAGCTCTCCGCGAGCGCCCTGCGGCTCGCCATCGGCGCCAGCCGCCGCACCACCTTCTACTCCTTCACCTGCCCCGAGTGCGGGAACTCCGTCCGCAAGCCCGCCGGCGAGCGCATCGTCGAGCTCCTCACGGGTGGCGGGGTGCGCACCCTGCGCCTCCACACGACCGTCTGAGTAGGCTCGGCACATGTTCTGGCCCATGCTCGCCATCGCCCTCGGTTTTCTCGGTGTCGCCGTCCTCGGCGTCCTCGGCATCAAGGTCTTCCTCGAAGTCCAGCGCCTCGGCCGTCAAGTGGCACACACCACAGAACGGATCAATCGGGCGGCCGAAGAGCTCGAGACCGCCGCCACCGGTCTGGCCCGCACGGGCGAGACATTGCGCTGAATCGGTGCCGTACCCTGCACGAAGACGCCCTTGAGGGGGCTCGTTCGACGAAATCGGGAGTATGCAAGGGCATTGCCCTGCGTTTACTCCTGCGGGTTACGATCGCAGGCAGCGCGGTGGCCGGACACACGTCCGACCCGCCGGGCACGCACTCCATGTCTCCTCGGTGAAGAAGGTAAACAGCTATGGGTAGGCTCGGCCCCACCGAGATCATTCTGATCCTCGTCGTGATCATCCTTCTGTTCGGCGCCAAGAAGCTCCCGGACATGGCCCGCTCCCTGGGCAAGTCGGCCCGCATCCTCAAGAGCGAGGCCAAGGCGATGAAGTCGGACGACCAGCAGAGCGCGCCCGCCGACCCGCCGCAGGCCGGAACCACCGACCCGCAGCCCGCGCCGCGCACCATCCAGGCCGCCCCCGGCGACGTGACCAGCGCGCGTCCCGTGTCCGAGCCCTCGGACACCACCAAGCGCTGACCCGGTCCGCCGCAGCCGCCGCACCGGGCGGCGGCTGCCGCACGAGATGAGGACGTGGGTTGCCCAAGTCTGCCCGCAAGCAGGAGAAGGATCCCGAGGGCCGGATGCCCCTCGTGGAACACCTGCGTGAACTCCGCAACCGACTGGCGAAGGGTCTCCTCGCCATCGCCGCGGTGACGATCGTGGCCCTCGCGTACAGCGAGGAGCTGATGCAGTTCCTGACGAAGTCGGTGCCCACCTGCGCCAAGGGCGTCACCAGCGACGGCGGCAACTGCGCGATCGTCTCCTTCAACACGCTGATGGCTCCCTTCAGCACGACGATCCAGCTGTCCCTGACGGCGGGCCTCGTCGTCGCGAGCCCGGTCTGGCTCTACCAGCTGTGGGCGTTCGTCGCGCCCGGGCTGCACAAGAACGAGAAGAAGTACACGTACGCCTTCGTGGGCGCGGCCGTGCCGCTCTTCGCCGCGGGCGCCTACCTCGCGTACCTCATCCTCCCCGTCAGCGTGAAGGTCCTGATCAGCCTCACGCCGAGCGGCTCCGCGAACATCCTGTCGCTGAACGACGTCCTCGACTTCACCCTGCGCATGGTGCTCGTCTTCGGCCTCGCCTTCGAGCTCCCCCTCGTCCTGGTGATGCTGAACCTCACCGGTGTCCTCACCGGCCGCCGGATGGCGGGCTGGTGGCGCGGCGTGATCATGGGCGTCTTCGTCTTCGGCGCCGTGATCACCCCGACCACCGACCCGGTCGGCATGATCGCCCTCGCCGGGCCGATCACGATCCTGTACTTCGGGGCCGTCGGCTTCTCGCTCCTCAACGACCGGCGACGCCGGCGTGCGAACCCCGACGCGGAACTCGACGACGACGAGGCGTCCTCGCTGGACCTCACCCCCGAGAGGGTCGGCGCCGTCGAACCCGTCCCCGCCGCCCGCGCCCTGCCCGAGCAGGCCACCGGCGAACCGGGCGGGACAGCGGCCCAGCGGCTCAACGGCTACGACGACATCACCTGATCACGAGCTCGGACGATCCCCCCGGACGGTGTCCGGGGGGATCTCGCATGGCCCGGCGCCACCCCCGCGGTGCCCGGAACCATTGCCCCGATAAAGATCGCGTCACTGTCACAGGTGGCGGGTAGGCTCGATGACAAGATGACAGAGGACCTCACACCAGCCCAGCGCTATGCCGCCGCCCTCGCGCGCAACGCAGAGCAGGCCACCGCGCTGGCGCCCTTCCGCGAGATGTACGAGTTCGGTCTGGACCCCTTCCAGATCGAAGCGTGCCGGGCCCTCGAAGCGGGCAAGGGCGTACTCGTCGCCGCGCCCACGGGCTCCGGCAAGACCATCGTCGGCGAGTTCGCCGTCCACCTCGCCCTGGACCAGGGCCGCAAGTGCTTCTACACGACCCCCATCAAGGCGCTGTCGAACCAGAAGTACGCCGACCTCGTCAAGCGGTACGGCGCCGACAAGGTCGGCCTCCTCACCGGTGACAACAGCGTCAACGGCGACGCCCCGATCGTCGTGATGACCACCGAGGTCCTCCGCAACATGCTGTACGCCGGGTCCCAGGCCCTCTCCGGCCTCGGCTACGTCGTCATGGACGAGGTCCACTACCTCTCCGACCGCTTCCGCGGCGCGGTCTGGGAGGAAGTGATCATCCACCTCCCCGAGTCCGTCACCCTCGTGTCGCTCTCCGCGACCGTGTCCAACGCCGAGGAGTTCGGCGACTGGCTCGACACCGTCCGCGGCGACACCGAGGTCATCGTCTCCGAGAGCCGTCCCGTACCGCTCTGGCAGCACGTCCTCGCCGGGCGACGGATGTACGACCTCTTCGAGGAGGAGACCGACCACGGCGGCCGCGGCTCCGCCCGGCGCGAGGTCAACCCCGACCTCATCCGCCTCGCGCGCACCGAGAACTCCTCCTACAACCCGCGCGACCGGCGCCGCGGCAAGATGGTCCGCGAGGCCGACCGCGAGCGCGAGCGCCGCCAGCGCTCCCGCATCTGGACCCCCGGCCGCCCCGAGGTCATCGAGCGCCTCGACGCCGAAGGGCTCCTGCCCGCGATCACCTTCATCTTCAGCCGCGCCGGCTGCGAGGCCGCCGTGCAGCAGTGCCTCTACGCCGGGCTGCGCCTCAACAACGACGAGGGACGGCTCCGCGTCCGCGAGATCGTCGAGCAGCGCACCGCCGCCATCCCCGCGGAGGACCTTCACGTCCTGGGCTACTACGAGTGGCTCGAAGCGCTGGAGCGGGGCATCGCCGCCCACCACGCCGGCATGCTCCCGACCTTCAAGGAGGTCGTCGAGGAGCTCTTCGTCCGCGGCCTCGTCAAGGCCGTCTTCGCGACCGAGACCCTCGCCCTCGGCATCAACATGCCCGCGCGGTCCGTCGTCCTGGAGAAGCTCGTCAAGTGGAACGGCGAGCAGCACGCCGACATCACCCCCGGCGAGTACACCCAGCTCACCGGCCGCGCCGGCCGCCGCGGCATCGACGTGGAGGGCCACGCCGTCGTCCTGTGGCAGCGCGGCCTCGACCCCGGCCACCTCGCCGGCCTCGCCGGCACCCGCACCTACCCGCTGCGCTCCAGCTTCCGGCCCTCGTACAACATGGCGGTCAACCTCGTCGACCAGTTCGGCCGGCACCGCTCCCGCGAGCTGCTCGAGACGTCCTTCGCCCAGTTCCAGGCGGACCGCTCCGTCGTCGGCATCTCCCGCCAGGTCCAGCGGAACGAGGAAGGACTCGAGGGCTACCGCGAGGGCATGACCTGCCACCTCGGCGACTTCGAGGAGTACGCGCGGCTCCGCCGCGACCTCAAGGACCGCGAGACGGAACTGGCCCGGCAGGGCGCGGCCCAGCGCCGCGCGCAGGCGGCCGGCTCCCTGGAGAAGCTCAAGCCCGGCGACATCATCCACGTGCCGACCGGGAAGTTCGCCGGCCTGGCGCTGGTCCTCGACCCGGGCATCCCGGCGGGCCGCACCAACGGTCACCGCGGCTTCGAGCACCACGACGGCCCCCGTCCGCTCGTCCTCACCGCCGAGCGGCAGGTCAAGAGGCTCGCCTCGATGGACTTCCCGGTGCCGGTCGAGGCACTGGAGCGGATGAGGATCCCCAAGACCTTCAACCCCCGCTCCCCGCAGTCCCGCCGCGACCTCGCCTCCGCCCTGCGGAGCAAGGCCGGGCACATCAACCCCGACCGGCACCGCAAGCAGCGCGCCGCCGCGGCCGACGACCGCGAGATCGCCCGGCTGCGCACCGAGATCCGCGCCCATCCCTGCCACGGCTGCGACGAGCGCGAGGACCACGCCCGCTGGGCCGAGCGCTACCACCGCCTCCAGCGCGACACCCAGCAGCTGGAGCGGCGCATCGAGGGCCGGACCAACACGATCGCCCGCACCTTCGACCGGATCGTCGCGCTCCTCACCGAGCTCGACTACCTGCGCGGGGACGACGTCACGGACAACGGAAAGCGGCTCGCGCGGCTCTACGGCGAGCTCGACCTGCTCGCCAGCGAGTGCCTCCGCGACCGCGTCTGGGAGGGTCTCACCCCGCCCGAACTCGCTGCCTGCGTCTCCGCTTTGGTCTTCGAGTCACGGCAGGCGGACGACGCCGTCGCGCCCAAGCTGCCCACCGGCAACGCCAAGGCGGCGCTCGGCGAGATGGTCCGCATCTGGGGCCGACTGGACGCCCTCGAAGAGGAGTTCAAGATCAACCAGGCCGAGGGGGTCGGCCAGCGCGAGCCCGACCTCGGCTTCGCCTGGGCCGTCTACCAGTGGGCCTCGGACAAGAGCCTCGACGAGGTCCTGCGCGAGGCCGAGATGCCGGCCGGCGACTTCGTCCGCTGGTGCAAGCAGGTCATCGACGTCCTCGGGCAGATCGCCGCGGCCGCTCCCAAGGAGGACAGCACGGTCGCGAAGAACGCCCGCAAGGCCGTGGACTCGCTGCTCCGCGGTGTCGTCGCCTACAGCTCCGTCGGCTGACCGCGCTCCCTCCGCACGACCCGGTGCCCATGGCGATCACGCCATGGGCACCGGCCGTTTCCGGCCGCTTCCCCCGGTGCGCGCGTCGTTGTCCACAGGCCGTCGTCCACAGGGGTGGCGCACCGGCGGACCCTTCCGCTTGCATGGACTCGTACAGGGGAAAGGCCAGTTGGGGAGGGGACGTACATGACCACGGAAGCCGGTCCGGACACCGGGACGCGCGACGACGACACGGGACGGCCGGCGTCGGTCTTCGCCGACGGGCCGCGGGGGGTGCCCCTCCTCGGCAACCTGCCCGCCTTCGGCAAGGACCCGCTCGCCTTCTTCGAACAGCTCAGGGAGCGCGGCGACTTCGTCCGGTGGCGCTTCGGTCGCGGGCGCGCGCTCTTCATCGCCCACCCCGACTCCATCGGCGAACTCCTCACCGAGGTCGAGCACACCTTCGACCAGCCCGACCTCGGCATCGCCTTCCGCACCCTCCTCGGCAACGGCGTGGTCGTCGCCAAGGGTGCCGACTGGCGCCGCAAGCGCTCCCTCGTCCAGCCCTCGGTCCGCCCCAAGCAGGTCCGCTCCTATGCCGCGACGATGGCCGAGTGCGCGGTGGCCCTCGCCGACCGGTGGAGCGACGGGCAGCACATCGACATCAAGAAGGAGATGGCGGCCCTGACCCAACTCGTGGCCGTCCGCACCATCTTCGGGGTCGACACCGCCGCCGACGCCGAGTCCATCGGCCGGGCCATGGACATCGCGCAGAAGGAGATCGGCGCGGAGTTCAGCGGGATCGGGGCCGTCCTCCCCGACTGGGTCCCGACCCCCGGCCGCGCGCGCATCAAGCGCGCCACCGCCGTCATCGACGCCGAGGTGTCCCGGGTCGTCTCACGCCACCGCGACGGCGACACCGAGCGCCCCGACCTCCTCAGCCGCCTCCTCGCCGCCCGGGACGAGACCGGAGCCAGCCTCTCCGACCGGGAGATCCGCGACGAGACCGTGACGCTCTACATCGGCGGCCACGAGACCACCAGCTCCACCCTCGTCTGGGCGTGGTACCTGCTCTCCCGCAATCCGCGGGTCCGCGACGCCCTCACCGAGGAGCTCGACCGGGTCCTCGCCGACCACGAGCCGGGCTACGACGACTACGCCTCCCTGACGTACACCCAGGCCGTCATCAAGGAGACCCTGCGGCTCTACCCCACGATCTGGCTCATCACCGGTCTCGCGAAGGAGGGCGCCACCCTGGGCGGCACCCCCGTGCCGGTCGGCACCCGCGTCTGGTCCAGCCAGTGGGCCACCCACCGCGATCCCCGCTGGTACGGCGACGCCGACGCCTTCCGCCCCGAGCGCTGGCTGACCACCGAGGACGGCGAGCCCGCCGAGGAGATACCCGAGTACGCGTGGTTCCCCTTCGGCGGCGGTCCCCGGGTCTGCCTCGGCACCCGCTTCGCCCTCGTGGAGGCCGTCCTCGTCCTCGCCGTCCTCGCCCGCCGCTACCACCTCGACCTCACCACGGACGAGATCCTCCCGGTCCCCAGCCTCACCCTGCAGCCGGACCGGGACGTCCACGCCACGATCCACGCCCGCCGCTGACATCCGGTCACCCCCCCCCCGCCGTCCGGCGGAGGGCCGGGCGAGGGGCCCGCTCGTGGGCGGGTCCTCGCCCGGAAGTCCGTCAGCGCGCCCGGGCGGGCGTCCGCGCCGCCTCGCCGGTCGGCCGCCGGTCGGCCTTCGCCGTCCACACGGCCCGCACCACGAGGAACAGGGGCAGGCCGACGGGGGAGAGGAGGATCGTCACCAGGAGCAGCGGGGCCATCAGGAGCGGCGGGACCGAGAGGCGCCGGGCCTCGCGGTACATCCACTGGCCCAGGAGCAGGTCCCAGGCGATGACCTGGGCCCAGACCGCCCCGGCGCCGTTCGCGAGGGCGGTGAGCTCCCGGAAGGTGTCGAGGTCCGGGCCGGAGACCGCCGTCCACAGTTCCGGCAGGACGGGGGCGGCCAGCACCGCCCACACGGTCAGGAGGGGCAGGACGGTCAGCGGCGAGGCCGCCAGCCGTTCGGTCCCCCGCCATCCCGGCGCGAGGATCATCAGGAGCCAGACGGGCGCCGCCAGCAGGAACGTCAGCTCGAAGAGGAAGCCGGTCACACCGAGACCTCCTCTGCGGGCGAGGAGGCGGGGGAGGGGGCCGGGCGGCGGAGGGAGAGTCCCGCGGCCGCGGCGGTGAGCAGGGCGATCCCGCCCGCGACCGCGAGGGTCGTGCCGTCCGGGGAGAAGAGGGCCTGGCCGCGCAGGGCCTGCCAGGTCAGGAGGACGAAGACGGCGGTGTAGGCGGCGGAGGCGGTCAACGTCAGCCGCAGGCGCACGTGTTCGTCGGCGAGGCGGCCGAAGCGGCCGGCGAGGGCGGCGAGGACGAGCAGCAGCAGCGGGAGCAGCTGGAGCGCGTGCATGCCGAAGAAGTGCGCCACGCGCAGGTCGCCGCCGGTGGTCGCCCAGCCGGTCAGCGGCATCGAGGGGCCGCCGTCCGGGACCCCGACGCTGTGCGCGCCGATGACGGGGGGTTCGTCGACCGCCAGCTGCTCGGGGGTCGGACGGACCATCAGGAAGCCGACGGCGGCGCCCGCCAGGGCGATCAGGGAGGAGAGTCGGACGGCCCAGGCGGTGGCGCGGTCGAGGATCCGGGCGCGCAGGAGGAGCACCGCGATGGTCAGGGCGCCCAGCCAGAGCACGACGACGGTGCCGCCCATGATCTGGAAGACGGCGTTGTCGAAGGGCGTGGCCTGGTTGAAGTGGCTCTGGGTGCCCCGGACCACCTGGAGGGTGATGAGGACCATCTCGCCGAGGCCGGTGACGCCGACCACGGTCCCGGCCCACCAGCCGATCCGGTGGGCCCGGGGGAGCGGCGCGAGCAGCGAGAGCATCCAGGCGAGCGAGAGCGCGTAGGCGATGAAGGAGAGCGAGAACTTCAGCGGCTTCGTCCAGATCGGCACGCCGACGAGGATCCGGTCGTCGACGACCAGGCCGACGGCGGAGACGAGAGCCAGCAGGACCATCGAGGCGGCGAACCAGACCAGGGGCCGGTGGAGGCGGGCGAGCGGGTGCGGTAACGACGACATGCGTATCCCCCGTGCACAATTATGGATAGTGGCACTCGCCACTATCTGATAGCGCCACTATCTATGATGGGGACGTCGGTCGGCAAGACCGTTGAAAGACCGGAAAGGTGAACACGCGGTGCGCATCGGAGAGTTGAGTCGCAGGACCGGGGTGTCCGTGCCGACGATCAAGTTCTACGTACGGGAAGGGCTGCTGCCGGCCGGGGAGCTCACGAGCCCCAACCAGGCTTCGTACGGAGAGACGCACGTGCGGCGCCTCCGCCTGATCCGGGCGCTCCTCGATGTGGGCGGACTCTCCGTCGCGGGCATCCGGGACGTGATCGAGGCCGTGGACGACCGGGAGCGGCCGGTCCACAAGGTCCTCGGCACCGCGGCCATCCGACTGGTGCCGCGCTACGAGCGCGAACCGGGCGCCGGGATCGAGAAGGCGCGCGAGAGGGTCGCCGAACTGGTCGCCGCGCGCGGCTGGCGGGTGCACTCCGGCGGTGGGGCCGCGGAAGCGCTGGCGACCGCCCTGGCCACGCTCGAGGAGATCGGCCACGGCTCGTTCGCCGAGTACCTGGAGGTCTACGCCGACGCGGCCGAGAACGTCGCCCGCGCCGACCTGGAGTACGTGGCGCACCACGTGGCGCGCGAGGAGCTCGTCGAGAGCACCGTCGTCGGCACGGTCCTCGGTGACGCCGTCTTCTCGGCGCTGCGGCGGCTGGCCCACGTGGACGCCTCGGACCGCGCCTTCGGCGAGAAGAAGTAGCAGCCGCCCCGGGCCGGCCGGAGACCGGCGGGTGGAGGCCGGGCAGGCGGGTGGAGACCGGGGCGGGTGGGGGCCGCGTGGGTGGGGGCCGTGCCGGTGGAGGGGCGGCCGCGCGGAGCGGGCCGGGCATGCGTGAGGGGGTGGGTGCCCCGGGCGCCCACCCCCTCACGCCGGTCGGCGCGTCAGTTCTCCTGTTCGCGCTCCACCTGCTCGTTCCACTCGCGCTTGATCGCGCGCCACGCCTCGTCCGACTTGCCCAGGCGCCAGTAGCCCGAGATCGACAGGCGCTCGCGGCCCACCCCGCGGTCCAGTCGGAGGTGGCGGCGCAGTTCCTTCACGAAGCCGGCCTCGCCGTGGACGAAGGCGTGCACGTCACCGGCCGGGAAGTCCAGCGAGCGGACGGCCTCGACCAGCGCCTCGCCCGCCGGGCGGTCGCCCCGGTGCAGCCAGGTCACCTCCACGCCGTCCGCGGTGGCGAACTTCTGCTCCTCGGCGGCGTCCGACACCTCGACGAACGCGTGCACGCGCGCACCGGCGGGCAGCCGCTCGAGTGCCACGGCGATCGCCGGCAGCGCGCTCTCGTCGCCGACGAGCAGGTGCCAGTCCGCGGCCGGGTCGGGCGTGTAGCCCCCGCCCGGGCCGAGGAAGCGGACCGTCTCGCCGGCCTGCGCGCGCGCCGCCCACGGGCCCGCCAGGCCCTCGTCGCCGTGGACGACGAAGTCGACGGTCAGCTCCCGCTGCACGGCGTCCCATGCCCGCACGGTGTACGTCCGGGTCGTCGGCCACTGCTCCCGGGGGAACTCCGCCCGGATCCGCTCCATGTCGAACGGCTCCGGGTAGGCGACGCCCTCCGGGGCGAACAGCAGCTTCACGTAGTGGTCGGTGTACTCGTCGGCCTCGAACGCGTCGAGCCCCGGCCCTCCCAGGACCACGCGCACCATGTGCGGCGTGATGCGCTCGGTGCGCACCACGCGCGCCTCGGTGGCCTTCGGTGCCTTGCGGGCCGGCTGCTCTGCCACGACGGGCTCTCCTGACTCTACGAACTTAGGTATGCCTAAGCTAGCATCTCGCGGCGCGTGCGCCCCAGACTCCCGGACCTCGGATCCCCCGAGACGGTCCCGGAACCGGCGAATCCCGCGGGACCGGCAGGTCCCCGGGACCGCGGCCCCGTTTCCTCAGCGCTCCAGGACCGGCAGCAGCCTGCCCACGGCCCCGCCCAGTCCCCAGCGCTTCACCAGGGCGTCGAGCGCCGCCGGGTCGCGGGGCGCGGACGGCAGCGCCGGGTCGAACTCCGGCAGCGACACGTCACCGGCGACCCGCACCACCGTCGGGGCGACGTCCAGGTACGCGGCCGCCTCCACGATCCCGCGCCGCTTGGCCGGCGTCAGCTTCGACGTCCGGTCCTCGGCGGCCGCCCGGACGCCGGCGAGGTCGCCGTACTCCGTGATCAGCTGCGCGGCCGTCTTCTCGCCGATGCCCTTCACACCGGGCAGCCCGTCGCTCGCGTCCCCGCGCAGGGCCGCGAAGTCGGCGTACTGGTCGGGGCGCACCCCGTACTTCGTGCGGATGAAGTCGGCGTCGACCAGATCGCAGTCGCCGACGCCCTTGCGGGGGTACAGGACCCGCACCCCGCGTGCGTCGTCCACCAGCTGGAACAGGTCCCGGTCGCCGGTGACGATGTCGACCGGACCGGCGGCCCGCCCCGCCAGCGTCCCGATGACGTCGTCCGCCTCGTAGCCGGCGGCCCCGACACGCGCCACGCCGAGCGCCGCGAGGACCTCCTCGATCACCGGCACCTGCGGGGACAGCGTGTCGGGGATCTCCTCCTCGTCGGGGCCGGTCTCCGTCTCGGCCGCCACCCGGTGCGCCTTGTAGGACGGGATCAGGTCGACCCGCCACTGCGGGCGCCAGTCCTCGTCCCAGCAGGCCACCAGCTCGTCGGGCCGGTGGTCCTGGACGAGCCGGGTGATGAAGTCGAGCAGCCCGCGGACGGCGTTGACCGGGGTGCCGTCCGGCGCGCGCACCGAGTCCGGCACGCCGAAGTAGGCGCGGAAGTACAGGCTGGCGGTGTCGAGGAGCATCAAACGTCGGGTCACCCGCCCGATCATGCCGCACACCACCGACAGACCCGGGCGACCGACAGGCATCCGCCGTCCGGCGGTCTCGTGGCGGCCTCACGGCGGCCTCGCGGCGGCCCCGGAGTGACCCGTGTCACCTTTGCGTTTGCACCGGGTGGGCCCGGGCAGGCGGCAGCCCGGAGCGGATCCCGGTACGGGGATTTCGAGAGTGGAATCGCCGTACGCGACGGGCCGCAGGCAGATCCTGCCCGCTCCACGGCCCGGCCGCGCGGGGGTGGCAGGGCCGTTCTTCATTGCTACCCGTGAGGTGTATGTGTCCAGGCTCCAGGCCGACCACCTGTTCAAGGTGTTCGGCAGACGACCCGACGAAGCCGTCCGCAGGCTCGCCGCAGGTGCCGACCGCGAGGAACTGCGGTCCGAGGGGACGACGGCCGCGGTCGTCGACGCCGGCTTCACCGTCGAGCCCGGCCAGATCTTCGTCGTGATGGGTCTGTCCGGATCGGGGAAGTCGACCCTCCTGCGCATGCTCAACGGTCTGCTCGAACCCACCGCGGGACGGGTCCTCTTCGACGGCCGCGACCTCACGGCGCTCTCCCCCCGCGAGCTGCGCGACGTCCGTTCCAGCAAGATCAGCATGGTCTTCCAGCACTTCGCGCTGTTCCCGCACCGAAACGTCCTGGAGAACGCCGCCTACGGCCTGGAGGTGCAGGGCGTGCCCCGCGCCGAGCGCGAGAAGCGCGCCGCCGAGGCGCTCGAACTGTGCGGTCTCGCCGGCTGGGAGACGTCCTGGCCCGACGAGCTGTCCGGCGGCATGCAGCAGCGCGTCGGCCTGGCCCGCGCGCTCGCCACCGACGCCGACCTGCTCCTCATGGACGAGTCCTTCAGCGCGCTCGACCCGCTGATCCGGCGCGACATGCAGGACCAGCTGCTCGTCCTCCAGCAGCGACTGAAGAAGACCATCGTCTTCATCACCCACGACCTCAACGAGGCGATGCGCCTCGGCGACCGGATCGCCGTCATGCGCAACGGCCGGATCGTGCAGCTCGGCACCGCGGAGGACATCCTCGTCCGCCCCGCCGACGACTACGTCGCCTCCTTCATCCAGGACGTCGACCGCTCCCGGGTGCTCACCGCCTCCGCCGTCATGACCGAGGGCGCCGCCGCGGCCGACTGCCCCGCCGACTGCGCCTGCCGGGCGGTCGGACCGGACACGCTCGTCGCGGACCTGTGCGCCGTCGCCGCGCTGGCCCCGCACCCCGTGACCGTCGAGGACGCCGACGGCACCGTCCTCGGTGTCGTCCCCGCGGAGCGTCTGCTGGCCGTCATGGGCGGCGCGACCGACGCCGGCACCGCGAGCGCCGGCCCCGTCCCGGGCGCCGGCCGCCCGACGGGCGACGCCCGGCGCCGCACCCCGGGCGGTGCGTCCGCCGAGCCGGCCCGCGAGGACGTCCGGGAGGTGACCGCCGGTGCCTAGGCTTCCCCTCGGCCAGTGGGTCGACAGCTCCGTCGACTGGCTCCAGGCCCAGTTCTCCTGGCTGTTCGACGCCGTCAGCACCGGCGTCACCGGCCTCTACGACGGCATCGACGCCGTCCTGTCCGCACCCCAGCCGCTGCTCTTCGCGGGCATCCTCGCCGTCGTGGCCTGGTGGCTGCGGGGGCTCGCCGCCGGCGTCCTGGCGTTCGCGGGGTTCGTCCTCGTCGACTCCGTCCAGCTGTGGGACGAGGCCATGGCGACGCTGTCGCTCGTGCTCGTGGCCACCCTGGTGACCCTGGTGATCGCGGTGCCGCTCGGCATCTGGGCGGCCCGGTCGAAGAGCGTCAGCGCCGTCCTGCGGCCCGTCCTCGACTTCATGCAGACCATGCCGGCGATGGTCTACCTCATCCCCGGCATCATCTTCTTCGGCGTCGGTGTCGTCCCCGGCATCATCGCCACCATCGTCTTCGCGCTGCCCCCGGGCGTCCGGATGACCGAACTCGGCATCCGCCAGGTCGACGGCGAACTCGTCGAGGCCGCGGAGGCGTTCGGCACCACGCCGCGGAACACGCTGCTGCGCGTGCAGCTGCCGCTCGCCCTGCCGACGATCATGGCCGGCGTCAACCAGGTCATCATGCTCGGCCTGTCGATGGTGGTCATCGCCGGCATGGTCGGCGGCGGCGGCCTCGGCGGCGCCGTCTACCGGGCGATCGGCAACGTCGACATCGGTCTCGGTTTCGAGGCCGGCGTCTCCATCGTCGTGCTCGCCATGTACCTCGACCGGATGACCGGCGCGCTCGGCCGCCAGGTCTCCCCGCTGGGCCGTCGGGCCGCCGCCAAGGCGCGCGCGGCGAGCACCGGGAGCGTGGGCGCGAAGCTCTGGGCCCACCGTCCGCAGCCCGTCACCGCCCTCGTCGGCGTCGTGGTCCTCGCCCTCGTCGCGGGCGGATCCGGCTTCCTCGGAGGCTCCGGCACGGCCTCCGCGGGCGGGAACGGCAAGAAGGTCAGCATCGGCTTCATCCCCTGGGACGAGGGCATCGCCTCCACGTACCTCTGGAAGGAGCTCCTGGAGCGGCGCGGCTACGAGGTCGACACCAAGCAGCTGGAGGCGGGCGCCCTCTACACCGGCCTCGCCGGCGGCCAGCTCGACTTCCAGACCGACGCCTGGCTGCCGGTCACGCACGAGCAGTACTGGGCGAAGTACCGGAACAAGCTGGAGGACCTCGGCTCCTGGTACGGCCCGACCTCCCTGGAGCTGGCCGTCCCCTCGTACGTCAAGGGCGTGGACTCGCTCGCCGACCTCAAGGGGAAGGCCGGACAGTTCAAGGGCCGGATCGTCGGCATCGAGCCCAGCGCGGGGATGATGGGCATCCTCAAGGACAAGGTCGTGAAGGACTACGGCCTGGAGGGCGAGTACGAGGTCGTGGACGGCTCCACGCCCGGCATGCTCGCCGAGCTGAAGCGCGCGTACGACCGCAAGGAACCGGTCGTCGTCACCCTCTGGTCGCCGCACTGGGCCTACTCCGCCCACGACCTGAGGAAGCTCGCCGACCCGAAGGGCAGCTGGGGCAAGGGCGACGGCGTCCACACCCTCGCCCGCAAGGGGTTCGCCGCCGAGAACCCCGAGATCGGTGCCTGGCTGAAGGGCTTCAAGCTGACCGAGAAGCAGCTCACGGACCTCGAAGCCGTCATCCAGCAGACCGGCAAGGGCAAGGAGCAGGAGGCGGTCCGCACCTGGCTGGACCGCAACCCGGGCCTCGCGGACAAGCTCACTCCGCGGTAGTCGCCCGAACCCGTCCTCCGGGACGGCATGTGACTCCTGTCCGAAAAGGGGTGGTCGCCGAGCGTGCTCGGCGACCACCCCTTTTCCGCACGACGAGAAACACCGCCCCAAAGCTGCGTAAGGTTCAGGTAACCGACCGGTACACCGGCCGGAGGGACCGCGGCGGACACGAGGGAGGGAGTCGACATGGACGAGAAGGAATCACCCCGTGTGGGCGCGGCCGTCAAGAGGCGTCGCAGAGCGCTCCAGCTCACCCTGGCCGTGGTCGCCTCCCGCAGCGGGCTGTCCGTGCCCTTCCTCAGCCAGGTGGAGAACGACCGGGCCCGCCCCAGCCGCCGCTCCCTCGAACTGGTCGCCAAGGCCCTGGAGACGACGGCCGGCGAACTCCTGGCCGCCGCCGAGGCATCCCGCACCGTCGACGTCGTACGGTCCGACGAGAGCTCCCCGGACCCCGCGCTGCCCGCCGGTGTCCGACGGCTCGTCCGGGGCCGCCACCAGCTGCACGCCCTGGAGTTCACCGGCGAGCAGGACGCGGGACGCGAGTTCCAGCACCGCAACGACGAGCTGCTCTACGTGGCCGACGGCGCCGCCGAGGTCGAGGCCGAGGGCCGGGCGTACCGGCTCGACCGCGGCGACACCCTCTACCTCTCCGGCGGCGTGCGGCACCGCTGGCGCGCCACCGAGCCCGGCACCCGCCTGCTCGTCGTCGCCGTCGCCGACCACGTCGAGGCCGAGGAGGTGTGAGGGCCGGACCGAGGGTCGTCTCCCTCGTGCCGTCCCTGACCGAGGCCGTCGCCGTCACCCTGCCCGGGGTCCTCGTCGGCGCGACGGACTGGTGCAGCCGGCCCGCGGACCTCGACGTCGCACGGATCGGCGGTACCAAGAACCCCGACGTCGCCGCGGTCACCGCGCTCCGCCCCGACGTCGTCCTCGCCAACGAGGAGGAGAACCGGGCCCCCGACCTCGCCGCCCTGCGGGCCGCCGGGACCGAGGTCCTCGTCACCGAGGTCCGCACCCTCGACCAGGGCCTGCGCGAGCTGTCCCGGGTCCTCGCCGCCTGCGGCGCGCCCGCGCGGCCCCGCTGGCTCGACGAGGCCGAGGCCGCCTGGGAGGCGGTGACGCCGGTGGGGGAAGCGGCGGACGGCGGACCGCTCGCCGCGGTGGTGCCGATCTGGCGCCGCCCCTGGATGGTCCTCGGCCGGGACACCTTCGCCGGCGACCTGCTCGCCCGCCTCGGCGTCCGGAACGTGTACGCCGACCACCCCGAGCGCTATCCGCGCCTGCCGCTCGACGAGCTGCGGGCCGCCGCCCCCGATCTCGTCGTCCTGCCGGACGAGCCCTACCGCTTCACCGCCGACGACGGCCCCGAGGCGTTCCCCGGGACCGCCGCCGCGCTCGTCGACGGACGGATGCTCACGTGGTACGGGCCGTCCCTGGCCGAGGCCCCGCGGGCACTGGCCCGGGCCCTGCGAGCAGCGCGCCGCTGAGCAGACCCCGCACGGTGTGGAACCCGGCCACCAGCCAGGCCGCGACGAGGAGCACGTACAGGCCGATCGCGAGCCACCGGAAGGCCGCGAGGCCGGTGTGCCCGGCCAGACCCTCCGCGCCGGTGACGCAGGTGCCGACGGGGAAGGTGAACGCCCAGAAGGTCATCGCGAAGCCCATGCCCTGCCGCCGTGCCCGCAGCACCATCGCCCCGGCCAGCGCCAGCCACAGCAGGGCGAAGCCCATGACGGGGACGCCGTAGAGGACGGCGAAGGCGGCGAAGCCGTGCGCGTAGGGAGCGGGCAGCACACCCGCGGCCGCGTCGGCGAACTTGTTCGCCGCGGTCGTCGACTGCCCCAGCGGGCCGAGGACGAGGAACAGGGTGGGGGTGAGCGCGAGGGGGAGGGGACCTCCGGTGACCAGCCGGCCGAAGACGAGCGGCAGCATCACCAGGGTGGCCAGCAGGCTCACGCCGAACATCGCGTAGCAGGCGATCAGCAGGGTCTGCTGGGCCTGGCCCGCGGGCAGGTGGGGCACGAGCAGCGGGCCGAGGGCCGCCGAGACCATCGGCGCCACCACCGGGAGCAGCCACACCGGCGAGGCGCTCTCGATGCGGTGGTGCACCACCATCAGGTACGGGACGGCCACCGCCGCCGCCAGGCCGACCGCCGTTCCGGCGGTGAACAGGACCGTGTCCAGGGCCACGGCCGCGGGCAGCCCGATCCAGTCCCGCCCCACGATCATCGCCCCGCCGCCGACCGCGAGGAGCGCCATCGAGACGCAGCCGTAGAAGGGCGCCACGGCGGGGTCGAGCAGATGCGCGCGGGCCTGGTCGCGGTGGTGGACCCAGTGCAGCGCGCGGGCGGCCACCAGGACGGAGAGCATCACCAGGGACAGCGCCCAGACCGCCGTGCACAGCGTCCGCAGGCCGGGGACGTCCACGGGGAGCGTGGCGCCCGCCGTCGCGACGATGGAGGTGCCCATCACGGAGGCGTACCAGTTGGGTCCGAGGTGACGGACGGAGGGGGCCGGCGGGGCCGGCCGCACGCCGGGGGTGGTGGCGCGGAGGGCCGGACGGGGGGCCGAGCGGGGTGTTGCGAGGCTTGCCATGGCTCCACCGTCTCCCCTGGCTTCGGCCCCCACCAGGGATCATGCGGCTATGACGTCATAAGCTGGCCTTATGAGCAGGGAGACGAGCGGGCCGCACGGTGCCGACGGCAGGCGGGAGGCGCGAGCGGAGGCGGGCACGTCCGACGGCCACGGGACGCGGGGGCAGCCGGGGGAGCACGGCGGCGAGCCGCGGCCCCACCTCTCCCACCGGGTCCCGGACCTCGGCGCGCTCGAACTGCTCCTCGCCGTCGCCCGCCACGGCAGCCTCGGCGCGGCGGCCCGCGAGGTCGGGATCACCCAGCCCGCCGCGAGCAGCCGGATCCGTTCCATGGAGCGGCAGCTCGGGGTGGCCCTCGTCGACCGCTCGCCGCGCGGCTCCCGGCTCACCGACGCGGGCGCGCTCGTCACCGACTGGGCCCGGCGGATCGTGGAGGCGGCGGAGGCGTTCGACGTGGGCGCCCAGGCGCTCCGCGGACGCCGGGACTCGCGGCTGCGGGTGGCCGCGTCCATGACGATCGCCGAGTACCTGCTGCCCGGCTGGCTCATCGCCCTGCGCGCCCAGCGGCCGGACACCGCCGTGTCGCTCCAGGCGGGGAACTCGGCGGCGGTCGCGGAGCGCCTCTTCGCGGGCGACGCGGACGTCGGCTTCGTGGAGGGGCTCGCCGTGCCGGACGGCCTGGACGGGGTGGTCGTCGCCCACGACCGGCTCGTCCTCGTGGTCGCCCCCGCGCACCCGTGGGCCCGCCGCCGAAACCCGCTGGACCCGGCGGAGCTGGCCGCGACCCCCCTCGTCCTGCGCGAACGCGGTTCCGGGACCCGTCAGGTCCTCGACGCCGCCCTCTCCGGCCACGGGGGTCTCGCCCAGCCCCTGCTCGAACTCGCCTCCACCACCGCGGTGAAGGCCGCCGCCGTCAGCGCGGCCGGGCCCGCCGTCCTCAGCGAACTGGCCATCACCGAGGAGCTCGCCTCCCGTCGCCTGGTCGCCGTCCCGGTCGCCGGAGTCCTGCTCCGCCGTGACCTCCGGGCCGTCTGGCCCACCGGTCACCGCCCCACGGGCCCCGCCCGGGACCTCCTGTCCCTGACGCGGGCGGGGCCGACGGGGTAGCCGGGGGCCGGGTGCCGCCCCCGCCTCAGAGGTCCGCCGCGCGGAAGGTCGGCCGGCCGTCGACCACGGTCAGGCGGACCGGGAGGTCGGGGAGGTCGGTGGCGGGCGTGGTGAGCGGGTCGGCGGCGAGGACGGTGAGGTCGGCCCGGTAGCCGGGGGCGAGCCGGCCGGCCTCGTGCTCCTCGCCGGCGGCGAAGGCCGGCGCCGTCGTCATCCCCCGCAGCGCCTCCAGCGGGGTGAGGGCCTGTTCCGGGCCGTGCGGCGCCTGGCCGAGGTCGCGGCTCGGGCGGCGGTGGCGGGCACCGGCCATCACGCCGAGCGGCGGGAAGGGGGCGATCGGCCAGTCGGATCCGAGGACCACGGTGGCGCCGGAGTCCGCCAGGTCGCGGCAGCGCCACGCGCGCGAGGCACGCTCCTCGCCGAGACGGCGCGACCAGTTGTCGCTGTGGTCGGCGCGGGTGAAGTCGCAGCAGTGGGTCGGCTGCATGGACGCGAGGACGCCGAGTTCGGCGAAGCGGCGCAGGGTGTCGTCCGGCACGGTCTCGATGTGCTCGACCCGGTGCCGTACCGCGCTCGGGCGGCCGTCGCCGGCCCGGGCCTTCTCCACGGCGTCGAGGACGTGCCGGACGGCCGCGTCGCCGATGGCGTGCGTCGCGGTGGCCACGCCCGCCCGGTGCAGCTCGCCGACGATGTGCGTGTAGGCGGCCGGGTCCGGCCAGAACGCGTGCGTGGACTCGCCGTGGCAGTCGGGGCGCTCCAGCCACGCGGTGCCGTTGTCGATGGTCCCGTCCATGAACAGCTTCACGCCCGCGACCCGCCAGAGCGCGCCGCCGGTGCCCTGCTGTTCGACGAGGGCGCGCACGCCGTCGGCGTCCGTCCCGGGCTGGCACCAGGGCGCGACCCGCAGCCGCAGCGCCAGGTCGCCGGCCTCGTCGAGCTCCCGGTAGAGGGCGAGGCTCTCGCCGTTGGCGTCCATGGCGTGTCCGCCGGTGAGCCCGGCCGCCGCCATGGACCGCAGCGCCGCCGCCAGCCGCGCGCGGCTCTCCTCGCGGGTCGGCCGCGGGGCGACCCGCTCGACCAGTTCGCAGGCGGCATCCTCCTGGAGGAGCCCGGTGGGGCGGCCCGCCGCGTCGCAGACGACCTCGGCCGACGCCTGGTCGAAGGTGCGCGGGCCGTCGACGCCGGCGAGTTCGAGCGCGCGGCGGCTGGCCAGGGCCGAGTGGGCGTCGAAGAGCAGCAGGAAGGCCGGGATCCCGTCGAGCACGGCGTCGAACGGGGCGATGCCGACCGGCGCGTCGCCGAAGACGTTCGGGTCGAGCCCCCAGGCGAAGAGCCAGGCGCCGCGGTCGAGGGACCGGGCCTCCCGCGCCAGCGCCTCCCGTACGTCGTCGAGGTCGGCGCAGGAGGACAGGTCCAGGCCGTCGGTCAGCTCGGCGCCGGAGACCGGGTGGACGTGGCCGTCGACGAGACCGGGGGTGACCACGGCCCCCTGGAGGTCGACGACCGTGGTGGAGGGCCCTGCCAGGGCCCGCATCGCGCGGTCGTCGCCCAGGGCGGCGATCCGGCCGTCGTCGGAGACGGCGAGCGCGCTCTGCGGAAGGAAAGCCCCCGTGCCGGGGTCGAGCAGACGGGCGGAGAGCAGGACGAGTCGGGTGCGCACGGAGGCTCCATGGGATGCGGAAGGGGGGCCTGACCGGGGGCCGGAAGGGGATCCGGGGGTGGCCTGGCAGGCAAGGGCGAGGTGCGGAGGCGGCGGACGGCGGGACGTCACTCCGGAGGAGCGGGGTCCGCGGGGGCCTCGGACTCCGGAGGAGCGGGGTCCGCGGGGGCCTCGGCGGGGGTGGGCTCGGGGAGGGGCGGCGCCTCGGTCAGCGCTCCGTACGGCAGGTCCAGGACGCGCTCCGCCGTGCTGACGGCCATGCGGGTCACGGCCTCCGGGAGGTCGCTGCGGTCCGTGTTGGCGTGGGAGCCCAGGCCGTCGAGGACGACCAGCATCTGGATGGCCGCGGCGCGCGGGTCGTCGGTGCGGAACTCGCCGCGCTCGACGCCCTCGCGGATGACGGCCTCCAGTCGGCCGTCGGAGGCGAGCTCCTGCTCGGCGACGCGGTCGCGGAGGAGGGGCCGGTAGCGGCTGAGGTGCCGGGCGTTGATCCAGAGCCGGCTGATGTCGTCGTACTCCTCGCCGGCGGAGAGGGTGAAGTAGCGCGCGAGGTACTGGGTCGGGGTGCCGTGCGGCCGCTCGGCGGGCAGCAGGGCGTCGAGTTCGCCGGTGGCGGCGACGCTGAACGCCTCGGCCACCAGCTCCTCGGCCGAGGGGAAGTAGTGGCTGATCAGACCGGGCCGTACGGCGAGCTCGTCGGCCACCCGCCGGAGGGTGACGCACTCGAGGCCCTCCGTCAGGGCGATGCGGGCCGCGGTCTCCACGATCTCCGCCCGCCGGGCTTCCGGGGATTTGCGAATGCGCTTGCGCTGGACGCTTGACGACATAACCGGGATGCTATTGAGTGTGCGACCAATAAGCAACCAGGTGGGCACCACACGCTTCCGGAGGGCCGCATGGCTTCCACGATCCCCGACCCGCTCCCCGGCTCCCATGGAGCCCGGGTCACCGCGCCGGCCGTCGACCGGCCGGGCCGCGTCGAGGCCCACGGCATCGACCACATCCCCGACGGGGAACGCCACGGACACCCCCGCGAGCTGTTCTCCGTCTGGGCCGCGGCCAACGTCAACTACCTCAGCCTCGTCATCGGCGGCGCCCTCGTCCTGATGGGCCTGACCCTCTGGCAGGCCGTCGCCGTGATCGTCGCCGGCAACCTCTTCTGGCTGCTCCCCGGTCTCCTCGCCACCTCCGGACCCGCCGCGGGCGCGCCGAGCGAAGTGATCACCCGAGCCCTGTACGGGGTCATCGGCAACCGCGTGAACAACGCGGTCGGCGGCTGGCTGGTCTCCGTCTGCTACTTCGCCCTCAACCTCGCCGCCGCGGCCACCGCCGCGTTCGCCCTCGTCGAGAAGACCGGCATCGCGGCGAACACCCCCGTCAAGGTCGCCGTCATCGCGGTCATCGCCGCGCTCACCCTGGCCATCAGCGTCTACGGCCACGCCCTGATCGTCCGGCTGTACCTGCCGATCACCCTGGTCCTGGCCGGCGTCTTCACTGTCGTCGCCTTCGCCGTCCTGCGGCACGCCGACTTCTCGTACGCCCCGGCGGCGCGGCTCGGCGGCGTGGAGCTCTGGGGCCTCCTCCTCGCCGGCGTCACGATGATCGCCTCGGGCCCGCTCTCGTACACCACGAGCGCCGACTTCTCCCGCTACCTGCCCCGGACGTCCTCGAAGAAGGCGATCGTCGGCTGGACCGCGCTCGGGGCCTTCCTGCCCAGCGTCGCCGTCTGCTCGCTGGGCGCCTTCGCGGCGACCGCCGTCGACATGACGGACCCGCAGACCGCGCTGCAGACGTTCCTCCCCGGCTGGTTCACCCCGGTCTTCCTGCTGGCCCTCGTCCTCGGCACGATCTCCATCAACGCCCTGACCGCCTACAGCGCCGGACTCGCCCTCCAGGCCGTCGGCCTGCGCATCCGCCGGACCGTCAGCGTCCTCTTCGACGGCGCCGGCGCCGTCGCCCTGACCCTCTACGGCCTGCTCGTCTCCGACTTCCTGGACACCGTCAGCAACGCCCTCCAGGTGATCGTGGTCCTGAGCGGCCCCCTGATGGCCGTCTACGCCACCGACGTCCTCCTCCGCCGGGGCCGCTACGACGGGATCGCCCTCTCCGACGAGAGCCCCTCCAGCCCCTTCTGGTACACCGCGGGCGTCAACCGGGCCGGCGCCCTCGCCCTCCTCGTCGGCGTCACCGCCGCGGCCCTCTGCGTCAACACCCTCTACACGGGGCCGGTCGCCACCGCCCTCGGCGGCGTCGACCTCTCGCTCCCCGTCGGCATGGCCGTCTCCGCGCTCCTCTACGCGCTCCTCATGCGCGGCGACCGCACGGTGCTCGCCGCCCGCGCGCAGGCGTGAGGGGCCGTCCGGTCCTCCGGATCGCCGGGGACTCCCCGAGGCGCCGCGGCGAGGACCGCGGCCGCCGGGCCGGCGACGCCGTCGTGCGTGCCTGGAAGGTCTACGAGGAGCTCTTCGCCGGGGTCGCCGCGGCGCACGGCCGCTCCCCGGACGTCCGCTCGCTCGCCCTGGGCTGCGCCGACACCACCCGGATGGGGGCTCCGGAGCTCGTCGAGGTGATGGAGGGGGTCGCCGACGGCGCCGGAGTGCCGTTTTCGGCATCCTCGCCGGCGCCCCGGTCTCGGCCTCCACGGTGATCACCGTGGTGACCGCCGACCGCGCCGCCCCCGTGGAGCTCGCATCCGCCGGCACGGCGGTCGTCACCCCCGACGACCGGGGCCGGCTGACCCGGACCCACCACTTCCTGGACCCCTCGCTCGCCGCCGGCGAACTGCGCGGACGCCGGGAACCGGAGACGTACGACCGGCACCGTCTGCTCACCCGGCGGGTCCGCGGCCGCTCTGGTCCGCTCGACCCCGGAGCGCTCGCGCGGCTGCTCGCCGTCCACCGCGACGACGGCGCCGAGGTCTGCTGCCACGCCCCGGCCGACGGGACGCTCGGGGACCGCCGGGCCACCCTCGCCACCGTGGCCGTCGACCCGGAGGGACGGAGCCTGGCGGTCCACGCCGGCGGCCCCTGCACGGCCGGCCCGTCGATCTGGACCGAGCTCACCGCGCCCACGCGCTGAGCCCACCCCCGGCTGCCGCCGGGGCCCCACGCGGGCTCACCCCGGGTGGGGCCGAAGCGTCGGGCTCCCTGCAGGCGGGTCCGAAACGCCGGGCTCGCTGCCGGCGGGTCCCCAGCCTCGGGCCGACCGCGGCCAGGTCCGGTACGCGGGCTCACCCCAGGCGGGCCCGAGTCGCCGGGCTCACCACTGGTGGCCCCCCGCCGCCAGGACGAGCCCCCGCATCACCCGCGCGTCCTCGCCCATCTCGGGGTGCCACTGCACGCCGAGCGCCCAGACGGGGTCGGCCAGCTCCACCGCCTCGACCGTGCCGTCCTCGGCGAGGGCGGACACGGTGAGCCCCGCGCCGAGGCGGTCCACCGCCTGGTGGTGGTAGGTCGGGACCTCCGCGAGCTCGGGCACGAGGGAGGCGTACCGGGTGCCCGGCACGGGCTTGACCGCGTGCCGGCCGATGACGCCGACGGCCTCGACGTGGCCGTCGAGGTGCTGGACCAGCGTCCCGCCGAGCGCCACGTTCAGCAGCTGCATGCCCCGGCAGATGCCGAGCAGCGGGGTGCCGGAGGTCAGCGCCGCCTCGATCAGGGCCAGCTCCCAGGTGTCGCGTGCGCGGGCGGGCGGGCCCGTACGGGGGTCGAGGGCGGCTCCGTACCGTGCGGGCTCCACGTCCGCCCCGCCCGCGACGACCAGCCCGTCGAGCCGGGCCACCACCGCGGCCGCGGCCTCCGGTCCGTCCGGCGGCAGCATCACCGCGAGCCCCCCGCTCTCCCGGACGAGCCACGGGTAGCGGGCGGGGAGCAGTGCGGCCTCCATGTCCCACACCCCCCAGCGGGCCCGGTCCAGATAGGTGGTCACGCCGATGAGCGGCTTGGACACGTGCTTCCTCCAGAAGTGCGGTTCAGAGGGGTGGGGCGTCGGCGGTCAGTCGCGTTCGAGCTCGGCCTCGGCCGCGGCGAGCGCCGCGAACTCCTCCTCGGGCGCACTGGCCACCAGATGGTGCCGACTGTAGAACGCGAAGTAGGCGAGGGCGATCCCGTACACCCCGAGCGCCATGAACGCCGCCGTCCGGTCCACCAGGAAGGTCGCCACCAGCGCCGACAGGGCGAGGACGAAGGCGACGGACGAGGTCACGATCCCGCCGGGGGTGCGGTAGGGCCGGTGCAGCCCCGGTTCGCGGCGCCGCAGCACGATGTGGGAGAGCGCCATGAGGGCGTACGAGATGGTGGCGCCGAACACCGCGATGTTCAGCATCCGGGCCCCGTTCCCGGTCCCGGCGGCCAGCGCGAAGCCGATGGCGCCCGGGATCAGCAGCCCCAGGTACGGCGACTTGCGGCGGCTGGTCAGGGAGAGGAAGCGGGGCAGGTACCCCGCCCGGGAGAGGGCGAACAGCTGGCGGGACCCGGCGTAGATGAGGGAGAAGAAGGAGGCGACCAGACCCGCCAGGCCCGCGTAGTTCACGAACCGGCTGAGCGGCGTCGGCTCCCCGTCGCCCTGGAGGGCCACGACCAGCGGGTTGCCGGCCTCCTGGACGGCCGCCGAGCCGCGGGCCCCGGTGGCGGCGAGGAAGGTCACGACGGCCAGCAGCACCAGGACGCCCATGGAGATCGCGAGCGCCCTCGGCATCGACCGCACCGGGTCCTTCGCCTCCTCGGCGGCGAGCGGCACGCCCTCGACGCCGAGGAAGAACCACATGCCGAAGGGGAAGGCGGCCCAGATGCCGAGGAGGCCGAAGGGCAGCCAGGAGTTCGAGCCGAATGCCTCGCCGTCGACCGGGATGTCGTTCAGTCCGTCGACGTGGAAGTCGGTGAACGCGCCGAGGGCGAAGACGACCAGGGCGGCGACCGCGATCGCGGTGACGATCAGGCTGAAGCGCAGCGCCTCGCCCACGCCCCACAGGTGGATCCCGATGAAGAGCGCGAAGCAGACGAGGTAGACCGGCCAGCCGGACTCCAGGCCGAAGAGGCCGAGGGATTCGACGTAGTCGCCGATGAAGATCGAGATCGCGGCGGGCGCGAGGATGTACTCGATGAGGATCGCGGTGCCGGTGAGGAAGCCGCCCCAGGTGCCGAGCGCCCGGCGGGCGAAGCCGTAGCCGCCGCCCGCGGTGGGCAGGATGGCCGAGAGCTCGGCGAGCGCGAAGACCAGACAGGCGTACATCGCGCCCATCAGGACGGTGGCGATGGCGAGCCCGCCGAAACCGCCCTTCGACAGGCCGATGTTCCAGCCGGAGAAGTCCCCGGAGACGACGTAGGCCACGCCGAGCCCGGTGAGCAGCAGCCACCCGGCGCTGCCGCGCCGCAGTGCCCGCCGCTCCAGGTAGTCGTCCTTCGGTGGGGCGGTGGCCCCGGGCGTGCTCCCGGGTGTGCCCCCGGTGGTGTCTTCGAGCGTCATGGCAGCGTCAGCTCCCCGCAACGGGCCCAATGGATTGGAGCCATACCTTTGCGGTGGCCGACGGGGGAGCGCAAGCCCCGTGCGTTACTTTCGGGTTACGCGCCCGCCGGGGACCCCGGCAGGACGCCCCTAGGGCGCGTCCGGAAAGTAGCGCCGTCTGCCCGCGGGCCAGGCGGGACTTTCCGGAGACGCCCTAGGTGAGGAAGCCGCGCAGGAGCGCCGCGGTCCCGGCGCAGTGCTCGCGCATCACCTCGCGCGCCGCGTCCGCGTCCCCGTCGAGCACGGCCTCCACCAGGGCGGTGTGCTGGTGCTGGGAGTGCTCCAGATTGCGTACGAGCAGGGGGATGCAGTCCAGGAGGTCGTTCACGGTCGCCCGGACGGCGGCGTACTGGGCGGTCAGCGTCGGCGAGCCGGACAGCTCGGCGAGCGTGAGGTGCAGCAGGGTGTCCTGGCGGCGGTAATCGGCCAGCGGGGCGTCCCGGGTGGCCGCCACGGCGGTCCGCAGCCGCTCGGCGCCGGCCGCGTCGAGGCCGTGGGCCGCGCAGAGCCCGGCCGCGCCCACCTCAAGGACCTCACGGAAGCGCAGGGTGTCCTCCATGTCGACCGTGGCGATCCGGCGGCGCAGCTCGTCCTCGTCGGCCGTCTGGACCCGGGGCAGCACGAACGTCCCGCCGTACCGGCCGCGGCGGGACTCCACGAGCCCCTGCTCCTGGAGGACCTTGAGCACCTCGCGCAGGGTGACCCGGCTGATCCCCATCCGGTCGGCCAGCTCCCGCTCGGCGGGCAGCCGCTCGCCGCCGGGCACCAGCCCGAGCCGCACGACCTGGAGGATCTGCTCCAGGGCCTCCTCGAATCCGTTGCCCGCCCGCACCGGCCGCAGCACGGGCGTCAGCCGGTCCGCCGATTCACTCGTACTGGCCACGTTCTCGTTTCCCTTTCTCCAGCACTTCCCAAGCAATGGTCTTCGGCAATACCTTATGGCTTCCGGCAGGCCGAAGGAGGAGCAATCCCGTGGCAGTCCGCACACCCCCGCTCACCGTCGAGGAGCTCCGCGCCCTCGTCGCGAGCGGCGAGATCGACACCGTCGTCCTGGCCTTCCCCGACATGCAGGGACGGCTCCAGGGAAAACGGTTCGCCGCCCCGTTCTTCCTGGACGAGGTCCTCGGCCACGGCACCGAGGGCTGCAACTATCTTCTGGCAGTCGACACCGAGATGAACACCGTCGACGGCTACGAGATGTCCTCGTGGGACCGCGGCTACGGCGACTTCGCCATGCACCCCGACCTCACGACCCTCCGGCGCCTCCCCTGGAACGAGGCCACCGCCATGGTGACGGCCGACCTCGCCTGGGGCGACGGCACCCCGGTCGTCGCCGCACCCCGGCAGATCCTCCGCGGCCAGCTGGAGCGCCTCGCCGGCCTCGGCCTCACCGCCCACGTCGGCACCGAGCTGGAGTTCATCGTCTTCCGGGACAGCTACGAGGAAGCCTGGAACGCCGACTACCGCGGCCTCACCCCCGCCAACCAGTACAACATCGACTACTCCGTCCTGGGCACCGGGCGCATCGAGCCCCTCCTGCGCCGCATCCGCAACGAGATGACCGGCGCCGGACTCACCGTCGAGTCCGCCAAGGGCGAGTGCAACCCCGGCCAGCACGAGATCGCCTTCAAGTACGACGAGGCCCTCGTCACCTGCGACCAGCACGCCGTCTACAAGACGGGCGCCAAGGAGATCGCCTCCCAGGAAGGCGTCTCGCTCACCTTCATGGCGAAGTACGACGCGCGCGAGGGCAACTCCTGCCACATCCACCTCTCCCTCCAGAACGCCGACGGGGAGAACGTGATGGCCGGCGACGACCCGCACGGGATGTCCGAGACCATGCGCCACTTCCTCGCCGGACAGCTCGCCGCCCTCCGCGACTTCTCCCTCCTCTACGCCCCCAACATCAACTCCTACAAGCGGTTCCAGCCCGGCTCCTTCGCGCCCACCGCCGTCGCCTGGGGGCACGACAACCGCACCTGCTCGCTCCGGATCGTCGGCCACGGCCGCTCCACCCGCTTCGAGAACCGCCTCCCCGGCGGCGACGTCAACCCCTACCTCGCCGTCGCCGGCCTGGTCGCCGCCGGCCTGTACGGCATCGAGCAACGCCTCGAACTGCCCCCGCCCTGCACCGGGAACGCCTACACCGGCGAGTACGCGCACGTCCCCACCACCCTGCGCGAGGCCGCCGAACTCTGGGAGACCAGCGAGATCGCCAAGGCCGCCTTCGGCGCCGAGGTCGTCGCCCACTACCGCAACATGGCCCGCGTCGAAGTCGACGCCTACGACGCCGCGGTGACCGACTGGGAGCTGCGCCGCTCCTTCGAACGACACTGAGAGGACAGAGTTGCTCCAGGTACTGAACCCGGCGACCGAGGAGCCGGTCGCCACCGTCCCCGCCGCCACGCCGGCCGACGTCGACGCGGCCGTGGCCCGCGCCACCGCCGCCCAGCGCGGCTGGGCCGCCGCCGCGCCCGCCGACCGCGCGCGGCTGCTCCGCCGCTTCGCCGCCACCGTCGACGACCACGTCGAGGAGCTCGCCCGCCTGGAGGTCACCGAGGCCGGGCACACCATCGGCAACGCCCGCTGGGAGGCCGGCAACGTCCGCGACCTGCTCGACTACGCCGCCGGGGGAGTGGAGCGCCTCAACGGACGGCAGATCCCGGTGGCCGGCGGCCTCGACATCACGATCCTCGAACCGCTCGGGGTCGTCGGCGTCATCGCCCCCTGGAACTTCCCCATGCCCATCGCCGCGTGGGCCACCGCCCCCGCCCTGGCCGCCGGCAACGCCGTCGTCCTCAAGCCAGCCGAGACGACCCCGCTCACCGCGCTCCGCCTCGCCGAACTGGCCCTGGAGGCCGGCCTGCCCGAAGGGCTGTTCCAGGTCCTCCCCGGCACCGGCCCCGTCGCGGGCAACGCCCTCGTCGAGCACCCCGGCGTCGCCAAGATCGTCTTCACCGGCTCCACCCGGGTCGGCAAGGCGATCATGGCGAAGTGCGCCGACCGCGTGAAGCGGGTCACCCTCGAACTCGGCGGCAAGAGCCCCAACATCGTCTTCGCCGACGCCGACCTCGAAGCGGCCGCCGCGGCCGCCCCGATGTCCTTCCTCGACAACAGCGGACAGGACTGCTGCGCCCGCACCCGCATCCTCGTCCAGCGCGACGTCCACGACCGCTTCCTGGAGCTCCTCACCCCCGCCATCGAGGAGATCGTCGTCGGCGACCCCGCCGACGCGCGCACCCAGATGGGCCCGCTCATCTCCCGCGCCCAGCTCGACCGCGTCCGCTCCTACGTCGGCGACGACCTCGCGGGCATCCGGGGCAAGGCCCCCGAAGGCCCCGGATTCTGGTTCCCGCCGACCGTCCTCACCGGCATCGCCGAGGACGCCCCCTGCGCCATCGAGGAGGTCTTCGGCCCCGTCGCCGTCGTCCTCCCCTTCGACGACGAGGCCGACGCGGTCCGCCTCGCCAACGCCACCGAGTACGGCCTCTCCGGCTCCCTCTGGACCCGCGACGTCGGCCGCGCCCTGCGTGTCTCCCGCGCCGTCCGCGCCGGCAACCTCTCGGTCAACTCGCACTCCAGCGTGCGCTACTCGACCCCGTTCGGCGGCTACCGCCAGTCCGGCCTCGGCCGCGAACTCGGCCCCGACGCCCTCACCGCCTTCACCGAAACCAAGAACGTCTTCCTCAGCACGGAGGCATGACCCACCATGACCAGCACCGAAGAGAACGTCTGCCGCCGCCTGGTCGGCCGTACCGCCGTCATCACCGGGGCCGGCAGCGGCATCGGCCTCGCCACCGCCCGCCGCCTCGCCTCCGAGGGCGCCCACGTCGTCTGCGGCGACATCGACGAGACCGCCGGCAAGGCCGCGGCCGAAGAGGTCGGCGGCACCTTCGTCCGGGTCGACGTCACCGACCCCGAGCAGGTCGAGGCGCTGTTCAGGACCGCCTTCGACACCTACGGCTCCGTCGACATCGCCTTCAACAACGCCGGCATCTCGCCCCCCGACGACGACTCCATCCTGGAGACCGGCCTGGAGGCGTGGAAGCGCGTCCAGGACGTCAACCTCACCTCCGTCTACCTGTGCTGCAAGGCCGCCCTGCCCTACATGCGCCGCCAGGGCAAGGGCTCCATCATCAACACCGCCTCCTTCGTCGCCATCATGGGCGCCGCCACCAGCCAGATCTCGTACACCGCGTCCAAGGGCGGCGTCCTCGCGATGTCCCGCGAACTGGGCGTCCAGTTCGCCCGCGAGGGCATCCGCGTCAACGCCCTCTGCCCGGGGCCGGTCAACACCCCGCTCCTCCAGGAGCTGTTCGCCAAGGACCCGGAGCGCGCCGCCCGCCGCCTCGTCCACATCCCCGTCGGCCGCTTCGCCGAGGCCGAGGAGATCGCCGCCGCCGTCGCCTTCCTCGCGAGCGACGACTCCTCCTTCGTCAACGCGAGCGACTTCCTCGTCGACGGCGGCATCTCCGGCGCGTACGTGACCCCGCTCTAGGAGGCACGCGCACCGGAAGTTCACCCCCGCTCCCCCCACCCGACAGCCGGGCGTCGCAAGGCGCCCGGCTGTTCCGCGTACAGACTGGAGAGTGATCATGAACCACCGACTCCGCACCTCCGCGGCGGCCGCCGCCCTCGTCCTCGCCGCGACCGGCCTCGCCTCCGCCGGACCCGCCCAGGCGAAGCCCCCGAAGCCGCGCCCCTGCCCCACCCTCACCGTCTCCGACGGCTGGTACGGCGACAACAAGGCCCGTATCGACGCCCTCATCGCCGATCACTGCGGCGACCGCACGAGAACCGGCCGCACGCCGGTGGCCGTCTTCGACTGGGACAACACCGTCGTCAAGAACGACGTCGGCGACGCCACCTTCCACTGGCTCCTCCGCAACGACCGCGTCCGCCCGCCGCGCGGCGGCGACTGGTCCACCACCAGCCGTCACCTCACGCCCGACGCCGCGGCCGCCCTCGGTGCCGCCTGCCCCACCGGCGTCCGCACCCTCCCCACGTCCACCGACACCCGCTGCGCCGACGAGCTCCTCTCCGTCTACGGCTCCGGCACGACCACCGGCGGGAAGACCGCCTTCGCGGGCCACGACCGCCGCCGCACGGAGCCCCAGTACGCCTGGCTCGCCCAGCTCCTGCACGGCTGGACCACCCGCCAGGTGGAGTCCTTCGCCGCCGCCGCCCGCGCCGAGAACCTCGCCGCGCCCCAGGGCGCCACCCAGCGCGTCGGCACCTCCCAGGTCACCGGCTGGGTCCGCTACTACGAGCAGCAGCGCGACCTGATCCGCACCCTCAAGGACGCCGGCTTCGACGTCTGGGTCGTCTCCGCCTCACCCGAGCCCGTCGTCGACGTCTGGGCGAAGGGCGTCGGCGTCGACCCCTCCCACACCCTCGGCATCCGCAACACCACCGAGCACGGCCGCCTCACCAGCCACCTCAAGGGGTGCGGCACGGTCCGGGACGGCGAGGACACGATGATCACCTACATCGACGGCAAGCGCTGCTGGATCAACCAGGAGATCTTCGGCGTCCGCGGCCCCGCCGCCGAACGCGTCCAGCCCGCCGCCCGCCGCCAGGTCCTCGCCGCCGGCGACTCCGACACCGACATCTCGTTCCTGCGGGACGCGACCGGCCTGCGCCTGGTCCTCAACCGCAACAAGAACGAACTCATGTGCCGGGCGTACGAGAACGGGGACGGCCGCTGGCTCGTCAACCCCATGTTCATCGAGCCCAAGAAGCAGAAGACGACCCCCTACCCCTGCGCCACCACCGGCTACACGGCCGGCGACGGCACCCTCCAGCCGGTCCGGCGCGCCGACGGCAGCATCGTCCCGGACCAGCGGGACACGGTGTTCTAGGCCGTCTCCGACGGAGGATCGGACGGGGTCCGGAAGGGGGGGGCGGCCCCACCCTCAGAGGAAGGTCCGCCCCTCGCCCCGGTAGGTCGGCACGGTCGCCGTGATCCGGTCGCCCTCCACGAGGTGCAGGCTCTCGAACCGCTCGCACAGCTCACCGGCCTTCGCGTGCCGGAACCACACCTTGTCGCCGATCCGCAGGTCGTCGGCGGGGGAGCCGAGCAGCGGGGTCTGCACCTCGCCGGGACCCTCCTGGGGGTCGTAGCGCAGCCCCTCCGGGAGGTACGGCACGGGCAGCCGGTCCGGGCCCGCGGCGCCCGACGCCGGATACCCGCCGCCGAGGACCGTCACCACGCCCACGCCGGGCCGGCGGACCACGGGCTGTGCGAACAGCGCGGCCGGACGCCCGCTGAAGGACGTGTAGTTGTCGAAGAGGCGCGGCACGAAGAGCCCCGAACCCGCGGCGATCTCGGTGACCGCGTCCTCGGCGGCCGTGTGCTGCACGCTCCCGGTGCCCCCGCCGTTCACGAACTCCAGGTCCGGCGCCACCGCCCGCACGGCCCGTACGACGGCCGCCCTGCGCTCCGCCAGCTCCCTGCGCGCGGCCGCCTGCATCAGCCGGATCGCCCGCGAGCGCAGCGGCCGGCCCGCGACCGCGTCGCCGACCCCCGCCACATGACCCTCGTACGCCATGATCCCGACCAGCCGGAAGCCCGGGCGGCGCACCACCGAACGCGCCAGCTCGGCCAGCTCGGCGGGCTCGCGCAGCGGGGAACGGCGCGCGCCGACCCGTATCCGGCCGCCCAGCAGGCTCAGCGCCGTGTCCAGCTCCAGGCAGACCCGGACCTCCTCCGTGCCGCCCGCGCGGGCGGCGTCGATCAGGTCGAGCTGCGCCACGTCGTCGACCATCACCGTCACGGCGGCCGCCAGCTTCGGATCGCGGGCCAGCTCACCGAACCCCGTCCGGTCGGCCGAGGGGTACGCGAGGAGCACGTCCTCGAACCCGGCCCGCGCGAGCCACAGCGACTCGTCGAGCGTGAACGACATGATGCCCGCGAAGCCCTCCCGCGCCAGCACCCGCTCCAGCAGGGCCCGGCAGCGCACGGACTTGCTCGCCACCCGCACCGGCTTGCCGCCGGCGCGGCGCACCAGGTCCGCCGCGTTGGCGTCGAAGGCGTCCAGATCGACGATCGCCACGGGCGCGTCGAGTTCGGCGGTGGCTCGGTCGTAACGGGCCCGGTCGGCGGCGCGCGGAGTCATGGCCCGAGCTTGCCAGACAGGTTTACGGGTGGGTAGCCCCTGAGTTCCCGCGCGGTGGGGAACAGCCCGTAGAGTGACGGCCATTGTCGACACGAGCAGGGGGACGGGCATGACCGCCGAGCACCGCCCCGCCTCGTCCCGCATCACCGACGCGCTCCTCCCCGGCGGTCCCCCTCCCGGCGCCGCCCCGGCCCCGAACCCCGCTCCGGCCCCCGCTCCGCTTCCGGCCGCGACCACCGCCCCCGCCGCGACCGCCGCCCCGATCCCGGCAGCGCCCGCGGCCCCCGTCCGGACACCCGCCCCGCTCCCGGCCCCGCCGACCGGCCCCACTGCACCCGCCGGTCGCACGACGGCCCCCGCGGCAGGCTCTCCGGCCGGCCGGGTCCCCGCCCGGCCCGCCCCGGCTCCCGCGCCCCTTCCGCCCACTGTGGAGACGACCACCCGCCTGCGCGCGATCCGCGCCACGGACCCCGACCCGCGCCGCGCGCCCGGTTCCGGTCCTGCCGGGGACGCGCCCGCCGCGACCGTCCCCCGCCCCGCCGCACCGCCCCGGCCCGTGTCCGCACCGGCGGGGCCGGCACCCGTCATACCGCCGCGGCCCGCGTCCGTACCCCTCCGCCCGGAGGTCTCCGGACCCGCGCGGACCTACGGCCTCGGCGTGCCCGGGGCGCTGCCGCCCGAGGCGCCGGTGGAGACGACGACACGGCTGCGGCCGGTGCGGGAGCGCAGGACCGGCCGGACGGTGGCGGTCGCGGCGTGCGCCGTGCTGGGGACGGGGCTCATCGGCGGCGCGCTGGCCGGGGTGTGGCTGGCGGCGACGGAGCCCGGAGCGCCCGTCGAACCCGTCGGGTACGCGGAGGCGAAGGAGCTCTGGCACAACGCGCCGGTGGACACGCTGTTCCCGCGCACCGTCGCGGGGCCGGGAGCCGGTCCCGGCACGGCGGCGCGCACCTGGACCAGGGTGGTCGTCGCGCCGGACGCGGCCTGCTCGCCCGCCGCGCTCGGCAAGGGCCTGCTGGCCGCGGTGAAGCCGCTCGGGTGCGAGCGCGTCCTGCGCGCCACGTACACCGACGCGACCTCCAGCAGTGTCCTCACGGTCGGCCTCGTCTTCACCCGGGCCGACGTGACCGCGCAGGGCCGGCTCGGCCGCGACGTCGCCGGCCGCCTCGGCGGGCAGGACGTGCCGCCGGCGCTGTCCGGACCCGGGACCGTCGCGGCCCGGTTCGGCGCCGCCCAGCGCGCGAGCTGGTTCCTGACCGCCCCCGCCGACCTGCCGGTCGTCGTCACCGCGGTCTCCGGCTTCGCCGACGGCCGGACCGTCGAGACCCCCCTCCCGGCCGACCAGGCCGTGGGCCCCGGCCGCACCGACGCCGTCGCCCAGTCCGGCCTCGGGCACGAGGCCAGGGGGATCGCGAAGCGGTTCGCGTCGCTGCTGCGCACGAGCGCCGTCACGGCGGCGAAGGAGAACGACCGGTGACCCCACCCTCCCGCCGCCGGACGCGCGGCGCGGCGGCCGCCCTGCTCGCCGCCGGCATCGCCGTGCTGCCCGCGACGACCGCCCCCGCGTACGCCGACACCATCCGGGCCCGCCAGTGGGGCCCGGAGGCCCTCCACACGGCCGAGGCGTGGCGGACCACCAAGGGCGAGGGGATCACCGTCGCCGTCCTCGACACGGGAGTCGACGCCGGCCACCCGGACCTGGAGGGCTCCGTCCTGCCCGGCCACGACCTCATCGGCTTCGGCGCCTCCCGGGGCGACCGCGCCTGGGCCCGGCACGGCACGGCCATGGCCGGCATCATCGCCGGGCACGGCCACGGCCCCGACGGCGGGGACGGCGTGCTCGGGATCGCGCCCGACGTGAGGATCCTGCCCGTGCGGGTCATCCTCGAAAGCACCGACAAGGCCCGTGACAAGGCCCGCAAGAGCCGCGGCACCGCCCTCGCCGAGGGCATCCGCTGGGCCGCCGACCACGGCGCCGACGTCATCAACCTCTCCCTCGGCGACGACTCCAAGTCGGCCCACCCCGACGCGGGCGAGGACGCGGCGGTGCAGTACGCCCTGGCCAAGGGCGTCTCCGTCGTCGCCTCCGCCGGCAACGGCGGGGAGAAGGGCGACCACGTCTCGTACCCCGCCGCCTACCCCGGCGTCATCGCGGTCACCGCCGTCGACCGCTTCGGCACCCACGCCTCCTTCTCCACCCGCCGCTGGTACGCCACCGTCAGCGCCCCCGGCGTCGACATCGTCATCGCGGACCCCGACCGCCGCTACTACGAGGGCTGGGGGACCAGCGCCGCCGCCGCGTTCGTCTCCGGCGCCGTCGCCCTCGTCCGGTCCGCGCACCCCGACCTCACCCCCGCCCAGATCAAGCGCCTCCTCATCGACACCGCCCGCAGCCGGCCGAAGGGCGGCCGCAGCGACGCCAAGGGGTACGGGACGGTCGACCCGGCCGCCGCGATCGACGCGGGCGCACGGCTCAAGGCAGGCGACCCCAAGAACGCCGTCGCCGGCTACCGGGGCCGCCACTTCGGTCCCGGTCCGGTGTCCGCCCAGGAGGAGACCCGCTCCTTCGGGCTGCTCGCCCCCGCCGCCGGCGGCCTCGGCGCCCTGCTCCTGCTGACCGCGGTCGTCCTCCGCCGCGCCCGCCGCACCTTCTGAGGCCCGGGCCGCACCCGCGGAACGCCGCCGGCGGCCCGAGGACCCAGCGGCCCGCGCGCCCCGGCCGGCCGGTTAGGCTCGACGCGTGGCGCTCAAGAACATCCCGGACCCCGGTTTCTCCGACGACGACGGCACCGCCGACCCGCGGCTCGCGGCGGCCCTCGCGGCCTGGGCGGAGGACAGAACCGCGCACGGCCCGGTCCTCCACGCCCTCAGGGGCGCCCGGCTGCTCGTCCCCGTGGTCGCCGTGCTCGGCGAGGTCGAGACCGACGAGAACGGCCTGCGCCGCGAGAAGACCAGCGACATGGCGGTCCCGACCCTGACGGCCGGCGACCGGCGGGCCCTCCCCGCGTTCACCTCGATCGCCTCGCTCGCCCTGTGGGACCCCGAGGCCCGGCCCGTCGCCGTCCCGCTCCACCAGGCGCTCCAGGCGGCCGCCCACGAGAAGGCGGACACGGTCGTCCTCGACCTCGCGGGCCCGGTGCCGTACCAGCTGACGGGCCCGCTGCTGCTCGCCCTCGCCGAGGGCCGCTCCAGCGCGGACCCGCTGGACGACCCGGCCGTGGTCGAGGCGGTGCGCGCCGCCGTCGCCGCCGAGCCCGCGGTGCTGCGGGCCCACCTCGGCCCCGGCACCGCCGACGGCACCCTCGCGCTGGTCCTCGCCGAGGACGGCTCGCCGGCGGAGACCGCGGGGCGCGTGGCCCGCGCCCTGGCGGCCGACGAGACACTGAGGGCCCGCCTGGTGCGGGGCCTCGACCTGGCACTGCTGCCGGCCTCGGCCACCCCTCCGGGCGAGCCCTTCTACGTCAAGCGGTAGGGGGAGTCCCCCTCGGGAGCTTCCGGGTCCTAGCCGTACACCGGTCCGGTGTACTTCTCGCCCGGACCTTGACCCGGCTCGTCCGGGATCAGGGACGCCTCGCGGAAGGCGAGCTGGAGGGACTTGAGGCCATCGCGCAGGGGAGCGGCGTGGAAGGAGGAGACCTCCGTCGCGCTGGCGTCCAGCAGGCCCGCGAGCGCGTGCACCAGCTTGCGCGCCTCGTCGAGGTCCTTGTGCTTGTCGCCCTCCTCGGTCAGCCCGAGCTTCACCGCGGCGGCGCTCATCAGGTTGACGGCGACGGTCACGATCACCTCGACCGCCGGGACCTCCGCGATGTCACGGGTCATGGATTCGAAGTCGGGGGTTTCGGGGGAGTCCGCGGACTCGTTCTGGGGCGTCTCGCTCATGCCTCACACGATAAGCCGCCCGGAGCGCCTCCCCGCCGCCCCGCCCGCATTCGCGTATGGGGACGGGTCCTGCTAACCTTGTGTAACGACCGGCCGGACACCTGTGTGCCCGGCCCACAAGTGGAGGCTCCGTACTCCCACCTGACCGCCCTCACGGGTGGCGGGTCACCGGTCAGGTGGCGCCCATCGTTCCGTACGGACGATGGAGCCGCCCGATGTGCGCCCCGCGGTTGACCGCGGCGGTGCTCCGGTATTTCCGTGGAGCCCCGCCTGTGTCCCGTCCGGGGCGTTTTTCATGTTCCGGCTCGGTTGGTCAGAAACAGACAGTGCGCGTCCGTCCGCCAGGCGGTCGCGTGGTGCTACCGAGGAGGATCCATCAGCGCCGAGCCCCGCATCAACGACAGGATTCGCGTTCCCGAGGTGCGACTTGTCGGACCCAGCGGCGAGCAGGTCGGGATTGTTCCGCTTGCCAAGGCCCTGGAGCTCGCACAGGAGTACGACCTTGACCTGGTCGAGGTCGCGGCGAACGCCCGTCCGCCCGTGTGCAAGCTCATGGACTACGGGAAGTTCAAGTACGAGTCGGCCATGAAGGCCCGTGAGGCGCGCAAGAACCAGGCGCACACGGTCATCAAGGAGATGAAGCTCCGGCCGAAGATCGACCCGCACGACTACGACACCAAGAAGGGTCACGTCGTCCGGTTCCTCAAGCAGGGCGACAAGGTCAAGATCACGATCATGTTCCGTGGTCGTGAGCAGTCCCGTCCCGAGCTTGGTTTCCGGCTGCTTCAGCGGCTGGCGTCGGACGTCGAGGAGCTTGGCTTCATCGAGTCCAACCCGAAGCAGGACGGCCGGAACATGATCATGGTTCTCGGCCCGCACAAGAAGAAGACCGAGGCCATGGCCGAGGCGCGTGAGGCCCAGGCCGCACGCAAGGCCGAGCGCCAGGGTGCGACCTCCGACGAGGCGCCCGCGGCCCCGGCCGCCGAGGCTCCGGTCGAGGAGGCTCCGGCAGCGGAGGCTCCGGTCGCCGAGGCCGAGGCTCCGGCCGAGACCCCCGAGGCGTGACCCGTCGGGCTGCCACCCAGGCAGCCCGGGGCCCCGCCCGGAACCACCAAACGAAGAACTGACGCTCCCGGTTGTCCGGTGTCCGCACCGGGCGGGAGCGCCACTGACGAGGAGATACGGCGCGATGCCGAAGAACAAGACGCACTCCGGTGCCAAGAAGCGCTTCAAGGTCACCGGCTCCGGCAAGATCCTGCGCGAGCGCGCCGGCAAGCGCCACCTGCTCGAGCACAAGTCGTCCAAGCTGACGCGTCGCCTCACCGGCAACGCCGAGATGGCCCCGGGTGACGCCGCCAAGATCAAGAAGATGCTGGGCATCTGAGTTGATCTCCCGCCCTCGGCGACGAGGGCATCCGGCAGAGACCGGGATCCATTCGTTTTTCGGGTCGTGTGAGGACCACCACGACCCCGCTACAAGGAGTTAAAAGTGGCACGCGTCAAGCGGGCAGTCAACGCCCACAAGAAGCGCCGGGCGATTCTCGAGGCGGCCTCCGGCTACCGCGGTCAGCGTTCGCGCCTGTACCGCAAGGCCAAGGAGCAGGTCACCCACTCGCTGGTCTACAACTACAACGACCGCAAGAAGCGCAAGGGCGACTTCCGTCAGCTGTGGATCCAGCGCATCAACGCCGCTGCCCGCCAGAACGGCATGACGTACAACCGCCTCATCCAGGGTCTGAAGGCCGCCAACATCGAGGTGGACCGCAAGATCCTCGCCGAGCTGGCCGTCAACGACATCAACGCGTTCGCCGCGCTGGTCGAGGTCGCGCAGAAGGCTCTGCCGGCCGACGTCAACGCCCCGAAGGCCGCCGCCTGATCTTCCAGGCCGCAGTACCTCTGCCCGGACCCGCAGGCGCGCACGCGCCTGCGGGTCCGGGTGCTTCACCCCCTGGGGGAACCGGCGCACCCGGTCCCCGAAGCCCCCGGTCCCGAAGAGAGAACCGCCGCACCCCATGGTCACCCCCGAGCTGATCTCCCCGCGTTCCCCGCGCGTCGTCGCCGCCCGGCGACTCGCCAAGCGCAACTTCCGGGGCAAGGACCGCCTCTTCATCGCCGAGGGCCCGCAGGCCGTCCGCGAGGCCGTCGAGCACCGGGGCGCCACCGGAGAGCCCACCCTCGTCGAGCTCTTCACCACCGTCGAGGCCGCCGAGCGCTACGCCCCGATCGTCGACGCCGCCCGCGCCGCCGGCGCCCGCGTCCACCACGCCTCCGACGCCGTCCTCGCCGAGGTCTCCCAGACCGTCACCCCGCAGGGCCTCGTCGGCGTCTGCCGCTTCCTCGACTCGCCCTTCGAGGAGATCATCGCGGCCCGGCCCAAGCTGGTCGCCGTCCTCGCCCACGTCCGCGACCCGGGGAACGCCGGCACCGTGCTGCGCTGCGCCGACGCGGCCGGCGCCGACGCCGTCGTCCTCACCGACGCCTCCGTCGACCTCTACAACCCCAAGTCCGTGCGGGCCTCCGTCGGCTCCCTCTTTCACCTCCCCGTGGCGGTCGGCGTCCCCGTCGAGCAGGCCGTCGCCGGGCTGAAGGGCGCGGGCGTGCGGATCCTCGCCGCCGACGGGGCGGGCCAGGACGACCTGGACGACGAGCTCGACGCCGGCACCATGGGCGGCCCCACCGCCTGGATCTTCGGCAACGAGGCGTGGGGGCTGCCGGAGGAGACCCGGGCGCTCGCCGACGCGGTCGTCCGCGTCCCGATCCACGGCAAGGCCGAGAGCCTCAACCTCGCCACCGCCGCCGCGGTCTGCCTGTACGCCTCCGCGCGTGCCCAGCGCCCCCGAACCTCCTCCTGAAGGGTCCATTCCGCCTCCCTCGCCCAGTAGAGTGACGCACTCGGGGGCCCACTGCGCTACACGGAGGGGTGGGGTACGGGGATGACGGTCGGCACGGACAGTCCCGCACAGGCACGGAGCGCCGCGCCGCACGCCCCGGAGCCGTCCGGCGCCGCGGCGGACGGACTGGCCGGCCTCGGCCCCGACGACCTGCCCGACGGTCTCGTCGTCGCCGACGAGACCGGCCGCGTCGTCTGCTTCAACGCCGCCGCGAGCCGCATCACCGCCGTCCCCGGCGGCCGCGCCCTCGGGCTCCCGCTCGACGAGGCGCTCCCCCTGGAGGACCTCAAGGGCCGCCGCTGGTGGGCGCTCACCGACCCGTACGGCGGTCTCGCCATCCGCCGCGGCCAGCCCGAACGGAACCTGCTCCTCCCCGGCGGCCGCGAGGTCCTGGTCTCCGCCCGCTACATCCGCGACCACCCCACCGGGCCGGTCCGCCGCGTCGTCGTCTCGCTGCGCGGCACCGACGCCCGCCGCCGCACCGAGCGCAGCCACGCCGAACTCATCGCCACCGTCGCCCACGAACTGCGGTCCCCGCTGACCTCGGTGAAGGGCTTCACCGCCACCCTCCTCGACAAGTGGGAGCGGTTCACCGACGAGCAGAAGCGGCTCATGCTGGAGACCGTCGACGCCGACGCCGGCCGCATCAAGCGGCTGATCGCCGAACTCCTCGACATCTCCCGGATCGACTCCGGACGGCTGGAGGTGCGCCGCCAGCCCGTCGACCTCGCCGCCGCGATCGGCCGCCACGTCCAGGTCCACATCACCGGGGGCCAGCCCCCGGACCGCTTCTTCGTCCGGATCAGGCCCGGGCTGCCCGCGCTCTGGGCCGACCCCGACAAGATCGACCAGATCCTCGGCAACCTCCTCGAAAATGCGGTGCGCCACGGCGACGGAACCGTCACCATCGAGGTGGCACCCGCCACGGCGGGCGAGGACGGAGAAGAGGGGACGGAGGTCACCGTGAGCGACGAGGGCCCCGGCATCCCCGAGGCGTCCATGAACCGCGTCTTCACCCGTTTCTGGCGGGGCAGCAAGCGTGGCGGCACCGGACTCGGCCTCTACATCGTCAAGGGCGTCGTCGAGGCCCACGGCGGCACCATCACCGTCGGACGGGGCCCCCGTGGCGGGGCCGAGTTCCGATTTATCCTGCCCGTCGGCACCCCGGCCCATCTCCTCTGACGTCTCAACTGACGAGACCGGAAGAGATCAGGAGCCGCCCGGCCTGCCCACGGGCTCATTCGCGTCCCCCCGCCCCGTTAGACTCGACCTTTGGCACGTTTGCGCCCTTGACGTCGAGCGGGGCCGCCCAGCCAGCCAACGGAAGCACGGGAAGAGATGTCCGCACCCAATAAGTCGTACGACCCGGTTGAGGTCGAGGCACTGAAACCGGAAGAGATCGAGCGCATGCGGGACGAGGCGCTCGCCGCCTTCGCCGCCGCGGGCGACCTCGACGCGCTCGCGCAGGCGAAGACCGCGCACACCGGTGGCACCTCGCCGCTGGCGCTCGCCAACCGGGAGATCGGCGCCCTGCCGCCGCAGGCCAAGGCCGCCGCCGGAAAGCTCGTGGGCCAGGCCCGCGGCGCCGTCTCCAAGGCGCTCGCCGCCCGCCAGACCGAGCTGGAGGCCGAGCGGGACGCCCGCGTCCTCGTCGAGGAGGCCGTCGACGTCACCCTGCCGTACGACCGCGTCCCGGCCGGTGCCCGTCACCCGCTGACCACGCTCATGGAGCGCGTCGCCGACGTGTTCGTCTCCATGGGGTACGAGGTCGCCGAGGGCCCCGAGGTCGAGGCGGAGTGGTTCAACTTCGACGCCCTGAACTTCGTGCCGGACCACCCGGCGCGCCAGATGCAGGACACCTTCTTCGTCCAGGGCCCCGAGGGCACCACGGGCGACGAGTCCGGCGTCGTGCTCCGTACGCACACCTCGCCGGTCCAGGCCCGCACGCTCATCGACCGGGAGCCCCCGGTCTACGTGGTGTGTCCCGGCCGGGTCTACCGGACCGACGAGCTCGACGCCACGCACACCCCGGTCTTCCACCAGATCGAGCTGCTCGCCGTCGACGAGGGCCTCACCATGGCCGACCTCAAGGGCACCCTGGACCACATGGTCCAGGCGCTCTTCGGCCCGGACATGAAGACCCGGCTCCGCCCGAACTTCTTCCCCTTCACCGAGCCGTCCGCAGAGATGGACATGCTCTGCTACGTCTGCCGCGGCGAGTCCGTCGGCAACCCGGACCGTCCCTGCCGCACCTGCGGCAGCGAGGGCTGGATCGAGCTCGGCGGCTGCGGCATGGTCAACCCGAAGGTGCTCGTCGCCTGCGGTGTGGACCCCGAGAAGTACAGCGGCTTCGCCTTCGGGTTCGGAATCGAGCGGATGCTGATGTTCCGCCACAACGTCGACGACATGCGAGACATGGTCGAGGGTGACGTCCGGTTCACCCGGCCGTTCGGGATGGAGATCTGATGCGGGTCCCGCTTTCTTGGCTGCGGGAGTACGTCGACCTGCCGGCCACGGCGACCGGCCGCGACGTCCAGGCCAAGCTCATCTCGGCCGGCCTCGAGGTCGAGGCCGTCGAGCAGCTCGGAGCCGGCCTGACCGGCCCGCTGGTGGTCGGCAAGGTCCTCACCATCGAGGAGCTGACGGAGTTCAAGAAGCCCATCCGCTTCTGCACCGTCGACGTCGGCCAGGCCAACGGCACCGGCGAGCCCCAGGAGATCATCTGCGGCGCGCGGAACTTCGCCGAGGGCGACAAGGTCGTCGTGGCGCTGCCCGGCGCCGTGCTCCCCGGTGACTTCCGGATCGCCGAGCGCAAGACGTACGGCCGCGTCTCCCGGGGCATGATCTGCTCCGGCGACGAGCTCGGCATGGGCGACGACGGCACGCACGGCATCATCGTGCTGCCGCCGGAGCACGAGATCGGCATCGACGCCACCGTCCTCCTGGAGCTGTTCGACGAGGTCCTCGACATCGCCGTCACCCCGGACCGGGGCTACTGCCTCTCCCTGCGCGGCGTCGCCCGCGAGGCCGCCACCGCCTACGGCCTGCCGCTGCGCGACCCGGCGCTCCTGGACGTGCCCGCGCCGAACTCGTACGGCTACCCGGTCCAGATCGGCGACCCGATCGGCTGCGACCGCTTCACCGCCCGCACGGTCGTCGGTCTCGACCCCGAGGCCCGCAGCCCGATCTGGCTCCGCCGCCGCCTGCAGAAGGCGGGCATGCGCCCGATCTCGCTCGCCGTCGACATCACCAACTACGTGATGCTGGAGCTCGGCCAGCCGCTGCACGCCTACGACCGCACCCGGATCGACGGGCCCATCGGGGTCCGCCGCGCCGAGGGCGGCGAGAAGATCACCACCCTCGACGGCACCGTGCGCGTGCTCGACGCCGAGGACCTGGTCATCACCGACAACCGCGGCCCCATCGGCCTCGCGGGCGTCATGGGCGGTGCCAACACGGAGATCGCCGACCCGGTGACCGACCCCGAGACCGGCATCGTGTCCGGCTCCACCGAGGTCGTCATCGAGGCCGCGCACTTCGACGCGATCTCGATCGCCCGCACGGCCCGCCGCCACAAGCTCTCGTCCGAGGCGTCCAAGCGCTTCGAGCGGGGCGTGGACCCGCAGGCCGCCGCCGCTGCCGCGCAGCGCACGGTCGACCTGCTCGTACTGCTCGCGGGCGGCACCGCCGAGGCCGGCGTCACCGAGATCAGCGCGCCGTCCGCGCCGCGCGCGATCGCGATGCCGGCGAACCACCCCGACCGGATCGCGGGCGTCGACTACGGCCGCGAGACCGTCGTCCGCCGCCTCCAGGAGGTCGGCTGCGACGTCTACGGCCAGGACGAGCTCGTCGTCACCGTGCCCTCGTGGCGCCCCGACCTGGCCGAGCCGAACGACCTCGCCGAGGAGGTCATCCGGCTGGAGGGCTACGAGAACCTGCCCTCCACGCTGCCCAAGCCCCCGGCCGGCCGCGGCCTCACCGAGCGCCAGCGCACCCACCGCCGCGTGGGCCGCGCCCTGGCCGGCGCCGGATACGTCGAGGCGCTGAACTACCCGTTCATCGGCGAGCAGGCGCTCGACCAGCTCGGCCTGGAAGCGGACGACGACCGTCGCCGGGTCGTCACCCTGGTCAACCCGCTCTCCGACGAGGAGCCCGCGCTCCGTACGACGCTGCTCCCGGGCCTGCTCGGCGCGCTCCGTCGCAACGACAGCCGCGGCAGCCACGACCTGGCGCTCTTCGAGACCGGTCTCGTCTTCCGGCCCGAGGGTGAGCCGGGCGTCGCCGTCCGCCTGCCCGTCGACCGTCGTCCCACCGACGCGGAGATCGCCGGCGTCAACGCGGTGCTGCCCCGGCAGCCCCGTCGCGTCGCCGTCGTCCTCGCCGGTGCGCGCGAGCAGGCCGGCTGGTGGGGCAAGGGCCGTCCGTCCGACTGGGCGGACGCCGTCGAGGCAGGCCGCACCGTGGCCGCCGAGGCCGGTGTGGAGCTGATCATCAGCGCCGACCGGCACGCCCCGTGGCACCCGGGCCGCTGTGCCGCGTTCCACGTCGAGGTGGCGGGCGAGAAGGTCCTCGTCGGCCACGCCGGCGAGCTCCACCCGCGGGTGGTGAAGGCGTTCGGCCTTCCGGCCCGCAGCTGCGCGATGGAGATCGACCTGGACCTCCTGGAGCAGGGATACGAGGGCCCCCTGCGGGCTCCCCGCATCTCCTCCTTCCCGGTGGCCACCCAGGACGTCGCCCTCGTCGTCGCCGGCGACGTCCCGGCCGCCGACGTCGAGGCCGCTCTGCGCGAGGGCGCGGGCGAACTCCTCGAGTCCGTCCGGCTCTTCGACGTGTACACCGGCGACCAGCTCGGCGAGGGCCACAAGTCCCTGGCGTACGCACTGAAGTTCCGCGCCACGGACCGCACCCTCACCGTCGACGAGGCCAGCGCGGCCCGCGACGCGGCCGTCGCCCTGGCGTCGGCGCGCACCGGAGCCGTCCTCCGCGGCGCCTGACGCACGAGCACGACCCCAGGAGGGCCGCCCCGGAGATCCCCGGGGCGGCCCTCCGCCGTGTGTGGTGCGGCGCGCGCGCCGGCGGCGTACCCCTGAGCGGGGATCGTGCTGCTGTGCGCGTGGCGGAACCCTGGCGGGGGGAGGCGCGGCGAGGGCGCTCACTCCTTCGGGTGAGATGGCCGACGGCTGTTCCCGCGTGACCCGTACGGTCGGCAGAATCGACGCGGCTCGCAGGGGCGGACCTGTCGGGCCGCGGGGCCTTCGGGCGCTGTCGGGGCTCGGGAAGGGCCGTGCATGATGCGTACCAGGACGTCGGCCGCGGCTCGCTCCCCCTTCCGCAGGCCGGCCCCGCTCGTGCTGCCCCTCGCGTGGGGTGCGGTGGCGGTGGTGTGGCGGTTCTGGTGTCCGCCGGCCGGGGAGCCCGGACTGCCGATGCGGATCGCCACGAGCGTCGTGTTCCTGAGCGTGGGCGTCGGGCTCGTCCTGGGGGTGCGGCGGGGGCCCGTCCGCGAGCTGGCCCGGGTGCGGGCCGTCGCGGCGGCGACCCAGCGGGTCCTGCTGCGCCCGCCGCCCGCCCGCCTCGACGGACTGGCGCTCGCGGCGGGGCAGTTGTCGGCGACGCGGGGCGCGACCGTCGGAGGCGACCTGTACGAGGCGGTGGCCACGCCGTACGGGGTGCGGATCGTCATCGGGGACGTGCGGGGGCACGGGCTCGCGGCGCTCGGCGCGGTGGTGGCCGTCCTCGGGAGCTTCCGTGAGGCCGCTCACGACGAGCCCGAGCTCGGCGGAGTGCTGCGACGCCTGGAGCGGGCGCTCGAACGGCATCTGCGGGACCGGGCAAGGGACGAGCACCCGGCGCGCGCGGAGACGGAGCCCCGGCACCCGGCGGCGGAGGAGTTCGTGACGCTGCTGCTCCTGGAGATCGGCTTCGACGGCCGGCTCTCCGTCTTCAACTGCGGTCACCCGGGCCCGTACCGGCTGGGCGGGCGGGTCGAGCGGCTCCCCGTCGGCGATCCGCTGCCCCCGCTCGGAGTGCTGCCGCTCCCCGCCGACCTCGTGCCGCACGCGGCGGCCGAGCTGCTCTCCGGCGAGACCCTCGTCCTGCACACCGACGGGGCGGAGGAGGCCCGCGACCACCGGGGGCGGTTCTTCGCCCTCGAAGCGTTCCTGGCCGGGAGGGCGGGCGAGACTCCCGCCGCCCTGGTGCGTGGCGTCCACGCGGCGCTGCTGCACCACACGGGCGGCCGGCTCGTCGACGACGTCGCGCTGCTCGTGGTGCGCAACGACCGGGTCCGGGTACCGGCGCAGCCCGCCGAACCCGGGCTGCGCCGCTCCCGGCCCGCCCCCTCCGCCCACGGGTGAGCGGGGGGAGCGGGGCTGGCGACGCCCGCCCCGCCACGGAGTGTCGGGCAGATCGGCGGGGCGGGCGACGCGGACCGGGCCGCCGCACTGTCAGAGGGGGAGCCGGCGGCCCGGTCTTCGCCTTGCGGCGAGGAGCTCAGTCAACCCGGGGCCGGGCGGGGGCGGCAGCGTGCGCGGACCGGAGGAACGGGTACTCCGTTCACACCCCGTGCGAATGGGGCCCGGACGCCGCCGTGCGGCGCGGGGGAGAGCCGCCGGACGATCCCGCACGGCGCCGCCGGCCGGGCCGAGGACGCGCCGCGCCGGGCAGGCCCGTACGCCGTCGCTACGTCGGAAGTCGGCCCGTACGTGGTCGGGACGTGCGGAGTCGACACGTACGGAGTCGAGCCGTATGAATTCGGCCACCCGGAGGGCCCACTCGGCCCTAGGGTGAGTGCACCGAGTCACCGGAGGGGCCCATGCAGCCCAACACCCTGCTCGACGCCCTGCTCGACGAGGCGGGCGTCTCGCACGCCGGCCTCGCCGCCCGGGTGAACCGGGCCGGTCGGGGCAGGGGTCTCACCCTGCGCTACGAACACACCGCGGTGGCCCGCTGGTTGAAGGGCCAGCGGCCGCGCGGCCAGGTGCCTGACCTGATCTGCGAGGTGCTCGCCGCCCGGCTGCACCGGCAGGTGACCCTGGACGACATCGGCCTCGGTGTGCCCGGTGTGCCGCCGCAAGCCCTCGGCGCGCCCCTCTCCGGTTTCGTCGAGCGGGCCCCCGCCCTGTGGCGCTCCGACGAGCAGCGGCGGCCCCACACGCTCGGCGCGCAGGCGGTGACCGGCACGCCCGCGGTGATGCCGGTGTGGGAGTGGGAGAACCCTCCGGAGGACGCGGACGTGTCGCGCGCCGGGCGGGGCGCGACGGTCTCGGCGGCCGACATCTCCGTGCTGAGCGCGGCCCGTTCGCACTACGAGCAGATGTACCGGCGGGCCGGGGGGATCGCGACCCGGGCCCGGATCGTCGGCTTCCTCACCAACGAGACCGCGCCGCTGCTCCGGGGCGCGTACACCGACGCCCTCGGCCGGCAGTTGCACCGCGCGACCGGCGGGCTGGTCGCGGTGGCCGGAATCTGCGCCTACGACGCCGACGCGCACGGCCTCGCCCAGCGCTACTTCCACCAGGCCCTGCGGCTCGCCAAGGCCAGCGGGGACCGGGGGCTCGGTGCCTATGTGATCGCGCTGCTCGTCAACCAGGCGCTGTTCATGGCGGAGTACCGGCAGGCGGTGGCGTTCGCGGAGGCGGCGCTGCGGGCGGCCGGACGGCAGATCACCCCCGCGCTCGCCGCGGACCTGACGGCGATGCAGGCGAAGGCGTACGCCCACCTCGGCGACGCCACGGCGGCGCTGGCCTGCATCCGGCGGGCCGAGTCCGCGGCGGAGCGGATCAGCCCGGGGGAGGAGCCGGCCGAGACGGGTTACGTCCAGCCGGGGTTCGTCAACGTCCAGGTCGCCGAGGCCCTGCTCAGTCTCGGCGACCTCGCGGGGGCGCACGAGCACGCCTCGGCGGCGGTCGACACGCCCTCGCACGACCGGGGCCGGGTGCACCGGCTCGCCATGCTCTGCCAGATCGAGCTGCGCCAGGGCGAGGCGGACGGGGCCGCGCGCACGGCGGTGGAGATGACGGAGCGGGCGCGGGGGATGGAGTCCCGCCGGCTGAGGGACCGGCTGCGCCAGGTCCGGGAGCATCTGCTCGAAAGCGACGGGCGGGACGCCCGCGAGGCGGCCGCGCTGATCGACGGGGCGCTGCGCGTTCCCCTGTAGGGCGCCAACTGCTGCGATATTGCCACCAATCAAGCACCGACCAGTCGGAAGGTGGCAAGAACGTGCAATGGACGAAACTGAGCGAACGCTCGGTCTATGAGAACCGCTGGTTCCGGGTGAACCTCGCGGACGTCGAACTTCCGGACGGCCGCCACCTCGACCACTATCTGATCCGACTCCGCCCCGTCGCCGTCGCGACGGCCGTCAACGACGCGGACGAGGTCCTGATGCTCTGGCGCCACCGCTTCATCACCGACAGCTGGGGCTGGGAGCTGGCCGCCGGCGTCGTCGAGGACGGCGAGGACGTCGAGACCGCCGCCGCCCGGGAGATGGAGGAGGAGACCGGCTGGCGGCCGGGGCCGCTGCGCCACCTCCTCACCGTCGAGCCCTCCAACGGCCTGTCCGACGCCCGGCACCACCTCTACTGGGCGGACCGGGCCACGTACACCGGTCCGCCCGAGGACGCGTTCGAGTCCTCGAAGCGGGCCTGGGTCCCGCTGAAACAGATCCCCGACATGATCACCCGGGGTGAGATACCGGCTGCGAACATGGCCGCCGGGCTGCTGATGCTCCACCACCTGCGCCTCGGCTGAGCACCACGGGGCTCCGGGAAACCGGGCGCGACATGCCGGACGGCCCGTACCTGTGCGTGAGTACGGGCCGTCCGGTGTCCAGGGGGTCAGGAGTACGGGTAGAAGCCCGATCCCGTCTTGCGGCCCAGCCGGCCCGCGTCCACCATGCGCTGGAGCAGCGGGGGAGCGGCGTACAGCGGCTCCTTGAACTCGGCGTACATGGAGTCGGCGATCGAGGCGATCGTGTCCAGGCCGATCAGGTCGGAGAGCTTCAGCGGGCCCATCGGGTGGGCGCAGCCGAACTCCATGCCGTTGTCGATGTCCTCGCGGCTCGCGATGCCCGACTCGAACATCCGGATCGCGGAGAGGAGGTACGGCACGAGCAGCGCGTTGACGACGAAGCCGGACCGGTCCTGCGCGCGGATCGCGTGCTTGCCGAGCGCCTTCTCCGCGAACGCCTGCGCGCGGCTGATCGTGCCCTCGGAGGTGGTGAGGGCGGGGATCAGCTCGACGAGCTTCTGCACCGGGGCCGGGTTGAAGAAGTGGATGCCGATGACCTGGTCGGGACGCGAGGTCGCGACGGCCAGCTTCACCAGCGGGATGGAGGACGTGTTCGAGGCCAGGATGGCGTCGGGCCGGGTCATGACCTGGTCGAGCACCTGGAAGATCTCGGTCTTGACCTGCTCGTTCTCCACGACGGCCTCGATGACGAGGTCGCGGTCGGCGAACTCGCCCAGGTCGGTCGTGAAGCTGAGGCGCGCGAGCGTGGCGTCCCGCTCCTCCTCGCTGATCTTGCCGCGCTCGGCGGCCTTCGACAGCGAGTTGAAGAGCCGCGTGCGGCCGATCTCCAGCGCCTCGCCGGTGGTCTCGGCGACCCTCACGTCGAGCCCGCTCCGGGCACACACCTCTGCGATGCCCGCGCCCATCTGGCCGCAGCCCACCACTCCGACGCGCTCAATGTCGGCCATGGAGTCCGTCACCTCGTGCCTTTCGCTCTTCTCTGGCGGCGGGCCCGTGTGATTCCGGTGCGTCCGCCTCGACCCCCACGACGTTACCGCTCATTAACCGATGATCGATCGTCCGGGCCGGGCATGCTGTCCGGGTGGGTGTGACGTATCCGACAGAGGAGGGGTACAAGTGCCGCCTATCGGCAGAAGAGGGTTCGTGGCCGGGGCCTCGGGCGCGGCGCTCGCTGTGACGGCATCGACAGAGACGGCGGGGGCCGGCGCGACGACCGGGACGGCTGGGAACGCCTCCGCGACGGGGGCGGACTCGGACTCGCCCCGGGAGCTCGGGTCGCCCGTGGGGCGGCGCGGACCGGGCCGCGGGCCGGAGTTCCGCGGGATGTGGCTGGCGACGGTCGCCAACCGCGACTGGCCCTCGCGCGCGGGGCTGACCGCGGCCCGGCAGCGCGCCGAGCTGCTCGCCCACCTCGACACCGCGGTCCGGCGCCGCCTCAACACGGTCGTCCTGCAGGTCCGGCCGACCGCCGACGCGCTCTGGCCCTCGCCGTACGAGCCGTGGGCGCAGTGCCTCACCGGCGTCCAGGGCCGCGACCCCGGCTGGGACCCGCTGGGCACGGCGGTGCGCGAGGCCCACGCGCGGGGCCTGGAGCTGCACGCCTGGTTCAACCCGTACCGGGTGGCGAACCACACGGACCCCACGCTGCTCGTCCCCTCCCACCCGGCCCGGCTGCACCCGGAGTGGGTCGTGCCCTACGGCGGGAAGCTGTACTACGACCCCGGCCTGCCCGAGGTCCGGAGCTTCGTGCAGAACGCGATGCTGGACGCGGTGCGCCGGTACGAGGTCGACGCGGTGCACTGGGACGACTACTTCTACCCGTACCCGGTGGCCGGGCAGGTGTTCGCCGACGACACGGCGTACGCGCGGTACGGCGGCGGGTTTCCCGACCGGGCGTCCTGGCGGCGGAACAACATCGACCTGCTGGTCTCGGAGATGTCCGCCCGCATCAAGGAGGCCAGGCCGGACGTCGCCTTCGGGGTGAGCCCCTTCGGGGTCTGGCGCAACGCCGCCACCGACCCGGAGGGGTCGGACACCCGGGCCGGGATCCAGACGTACGACGACCTGTACGCCGACACCCGCACCTGGGTCCGGGAGGGCTGGCTGGACCACGTCGTGCCCCAGCTCTACTGGAACATCGGGCTGCCCGCCGCCGACTACGCCACGCTGCTGCCCTGGTGGGACCGGGTCGTACGGGGGACCGGCGTCGGCCTGTACATCGGCGAGGCGCTCTACAAGGCGGGCGATCCGGCCCAGCCCGCGGCCTGGCAGGACCCGGAGGAGCTCTCGCGCCATCTGGCGCTGGCCGCCGGGTACCCGTCGGTCGGCGGCCACTGCTTCTTCGCGGCCGCCGAGGTCGCCTCGGACCCGATCGGGGCGATGTCCACCGTGGTGGACGATCACTATCCGACCCGGGTCCGTTCGCCGAGGAGGTAGGGGCTCAGCGGGCCCCTTCCTCCGGGTGGTGGCGGACGACGGTGTCGGGGCCCGGGGACATCAGGGCCTCGTGACCGTCGTCGTCGAACTTCACGCGGTACGGGGGAGTGCCGTTCTCCCCCAGTACCTGAAGGACCTCGGCCGTACGGTCGTGGTGACCGACGGTCCGGCCGTGCACCAGCAGTGTGTCGCCCACGCTCGCCTGCATCGGGGGGACCTCCTCGCGGCAGCGACTGTCCTGGGTCGGTGTCTCTGTCTGCCATTGTGGCCCGCGCCACCCCCATCCGTCGCGTCAGCTCCTGGCCCGCTGGGTCACCGCGATGCAGACGAGGACGCCCACCGCCGCGAGCGGGGCGGCCAGCGGCAGCGTCTCGCCCAGCAGGAAGACCGACCAGAAGAGGGTGAGGAGCGGCTGGGCGAGCTGGAGCTGGCTCGCCTTGGGGATGCCGATGGACGCCATGCCGCGGTACCAGACGTAGAGGCCGAAGAAGGTGGAGCCGGCGGCGACCCACACCAGCCCGACGACGCCGTGGGCGGTCAGGCGGACCGGCTCCAGCGCCAGGGCGACCGCCGAGGCGGGCACCATCAGCGGCAGGCAGAGCACCAGGGCCCAGCCGATGACCTGCCAGCCCGGCATCAGCCGCGCGAGCCGTCCTCCCTCGGTGTAGCCGGCCGCGCAGACCAGGAGCGCGCCGAACAGGTACAGGTCGCCCCGCGACAGCGCGCCGCCGCTCTGCTGGAGGGTGAACGCGATCACCACCGCCGCGCCGGAGACGGCGGCGGTCCAGAACGTACGGGACGGGCGGCGGCCGGTGCGCAGCGCGGCGACGGTCGCCGTGGTGAGCGGCAGCAGTCCCACCACGACGGCGGCGTGCGAGGTGGTGGAGGTCTGCAGGGCCAGGGTCGTCAGGAGCGGGAAGCCGACGACGACACCGCCGGCGACCACGGCGAGACCCGCCCAGTGGCGCCGGTCCGGCAGCGGCACCCGGCCGGCGAGGAGGAACCCGCCCGCGACGAGGGCGGCGAGGGTGGAGCGCACGGCGACCAGCGACCAGGGGCCGAAGCTCTCCAGGCCCCAGACGGTCGAGGGGAAGGTGAGCGAGAACGCCACCACGCCGAGCACGGCGAGCAGGGTGCCGCGGCCGGCCGGGTCGGCGGCGACCGCGACGGCGGGGGCGCCCGCGGGAGAGGCGCCGGAGGGGGTGGAGCCCGACGCGGTGCCCGCGCCCGTGGTCCGCGCGGTCACGGCGGTCTTCGCGGTCCGGCCGGAGGTGGGGACCGCTATCGTCAGGGTGGTAGTAGCGCTATCCTCTGTTCTCATGCACGAGCGTAGCAGTGTGGTGGAACTGGCGAAATCCCTGCGAGTAGAAGTCAACCGCTACTCTCCAGGTGGAAAACTGCCATCGAGTCGCGCCCTCGTCGAGCGGTACCGGGTCTCGCCGGTCACCGTCACCCGGGCCCTCGCCCTGCTCGCCGCGGAAGGACTCGTCGTCACCCGCCCCGGTGCCGGAGCCTTCCGCGCCGAGCCCCGTACGGCCACGCCCGTCGCCGGCGACACCTCCTGGCAGGAGGTGGCACTCAGCGCCGACACCGCCGGGGAGGTCGTGCCCCGGGCCGTGGACGCCTCCGGCGTGCTGGTCACCCTCGCCGCGCCGCCGCCCGGCGTGATCGAGTTCAACGGCGGCTACCTCCACCCGTCCCTCCAGCCCCAGCAGGCCCTGGCCGCCGCCCTCGCCCGGGCCGGGCGCCGCCCAGGTGCCTGGGGCAGGCCGCCCACCGACGGACTGCCCGAGCTGCGCGAGTGGTTCGCCCGCGAGATCGGCGACGGCGTCACCGCGGCCGAGGTGCTCGTCACCGCCGGCGGCCAGTCGGCCATCGCCACCGCCCTGCGCGCCCTCGCCCCGCCCGGCGCCCCCGTGCTCGTCGAGTCGCCCACCTACCCGGGCATGATCGCCGTCGCCCGCGCCGCCGGACTCCGTCCCGTCCCCGTGCCCACCGACGCCGACGGCGTACGCCCGGAACTCCTCGAAGCCGCCTTCCGCGCCACCGGCGCCCGCGTCCTCGTCTGCCAGCCGCTCTTCCAGAACCCCACCGGAGCGGTCCTCTCCCCCGACCGGGGCCGCGAGGTCGTCCGCATCGCCCGCGCCGCCGGCGCCTTCGTCGTCGAGGACGACTTCGCCCGGCGGCTCGTCCACGAGGACGCGCCGCCCCTGCCCGCCCCGCTCGCCGCCGAGGACCCCGACGGCGTCGTCGTCCACGTCCGCTCGCTCACCAAGATCACCTCGCCCAGCCTGCGCGTCGGCGCCCTGGCCGCCCGCGGTCCCGTCCTGGAGCGCCTCCGCGCCATCCAGGTCGTCGACAGCTTCTTCGTGGCGCGGCCCCTCCAGGAGGCCGCCCTCGAACTCGTCGGCGCGCCCGCCTGGCACCGCCATCTGCGCGCCGTCTCCCAGGAGCTCAGGGACCGCCGCACCCTGATGGCCGCGGCGGTCGGCCGGCACCTCCCCGGCCTGGCCCTGCCCCACCTGCCCTCGGGCGGCCACCAGCTCTGGCTCCGCCTCCCCGACACCCTCCCCGAGGCGTCCCTCGTCGCCGCCGCGCTGCGGGCCGGGGTCGCCGCCGCCCCCGGGCGCCCCTACTTCTGCGCCGAACCCCCCGCCGGGCACATCCGGCTGAGTTTCGCGGGTGTCGCCGGTCCCGCCGAGATCGCCGAGGGGGTGCGCCGCCTGCGGACGGCGGTCGACGAGCTCGCCGGGTGACCTCCGGGGCCGGGGCGGGAGCGGCCGCGGGGCGGCCCCGCACGGGCCCTGGCCCCGGGCAAATTCACCTGACAAGTCCACCGGCGTGCTGGCAGCCTGCGGCCATGGACGACAGCGCCGCCCCCGCCGCCCCCGCCGGCTCCGTCATGCACGGGGCGTACGAGATCTCAGCCGACCCCGCCCGGATCGACCCGGCCCTCGTGCACCACTGGCTCTCCACCGACGCCTACTGGGCCCTCGGCCGACCTCGGGAGAAGCAGGACCGCGCGATCGCGGGCTCCCTCAACCTCGGGGCCTACCACCGGGAGACCGGCGAGATGAGCGCCTACGCGCGCGTGGTCACCGACTACGCCACCTTCGCCTGGCTCTGCGACGTCTACGTCGACCGCCCCGCGCGCGGCACCGGACTGGGCACCGCGCTCGTCGCCGCCGTCCGCGACCGCCTCGCCCCGCACGGACTGCGCCGCATCATGCTCGCCACCGCCGACGCGCACGGCGTGTACGAGAAGGTCGGATTCACGCCACTGCAGAATCCGGACAAGTGGATGGCTCTCGGGCAGCAGTGAGCCGCACCCTCGCGGGTCCCGGGAAATGACCCCTTGACCTGCGGGGCCACCGGCCCCACGATCGCGGCCATGGGTCTTCGGGTGACGCTCGTCACGGCGGCACGCAGCTCCTCCCTGCTCGCCGAACGCTTCGACGACGACCGGCCGCTCGACGAGGCCGGCTGGTACGAGGTGCAGCAGGCCGCGCCCGCGCTCATCCCGCTCGGCTCGGCCGAACTCCGCTACTGCTCCCCGACCCCGCGCAGCCGCGCCACCGGCACCGCCCTCGGCTACGCGCCCCTCGCCCAGCCGGCCCTGCGCGACTGCGACATGGGCCGCTGGCGGGGCCTGACCCTCGCCGAGGTGGCCGCCCTCGAACCGGCCGCCGTCGACGCCTGGCTCAGGGACGCCCGCACCGCCCCGCACGGCGGCGAGCCCCTCCTCGCCTTCATCACCCGCATAGGGAACTGGCTCGACACCCGCCCCGCCGAGGACGGCGCCATCGTCGCCGTCGCCGAACCCTCCGTCGTTCGCGCCGCCCTCGTCTACGCCCTGAAGGCGCCACCCGCCACCTACTGGAACGTCGACGTCCGCCCGCTCTCCACCGTCACCCTCATGGGCCGCCCCGGCCTCTGGCACCTCCACCTCGACACCGCCCTGCGCTGACCGACGGGGCATCCGAGCGGAGCGGAGGCCGACGACCGGCTAGCCTGAGACCACGATGAACCGTTTGAGCACGTCATGGGGCGCCTTCACGCTGACCCGCTTCCCCGAGGACCCGCGCGACCAGCTGCGCGCCTGGGACGCGGCCGACGAATACCTCCTGGGCCACCTGGCCGACACCGGCACCGACCTCTCCGGCACCGTCGCCGTCATCGGCGACCGCTGGGGAGCCCTCGTCACCGCGCTGCAGGCGGCCGGAGCCGGCGAACTCGTCCAGATCACCGACTCGTACCTCGGGGGCCGGGCCACCCGGGCCAACCTCGCGCGCGCCGGCGCCGCCCCGGAGGCGGTCCGGCTGCTCACCACGCAGGACCGGCCCCCGGCACGCGTCGACGTCCTCCTCGTCCACGTCCCCAAGAGCCTCGGGCTCCTGGAGGACCAGCTGCACCGGATCGCGCCCGCCGTGCACGAGGGCACCGTGATCGTCGGCACCGGCATGGTCAAGGACGTCCACACCTCCACCCTCAAGCTCTTCGAGCGGATCCTCGGCCCCACCCGCACCTCCCTCGCGGTGAAGAAGGCCCGGCTCATCCACACCACCGTCGACCCGGACCTCACCCCGGGGCCGAACCCCTGGCCGTACCGGTACGACCTCCCGGCCGACACGCCCGCGCCCGGCCTCCCCGGCCTGACCGTCACCAACCACGCCGGGGTCTTCTGCGCCGACCGCCTCGACATCGGCACCCGCTTCTTCCTCGCGAACCTGCCCGGCGGCCTCGGCCGCGCCCGGGTCGCCGACCTCGGCTGCGGCAACGGCGTCGTCGGTCTCGCCATCGCCCTCCACGAACCCGAGGCCGAGGTCGTCTTCGCCGACGAGTCGTACCCGGCGGTCGCCTCGGCCCGGGAGAACTTCCGCGCGCACCTGGGCGAGGACCGTCCGGCCGAGTTCCTCGTCGGCGACGGACTCACCGACCTGCCCGCCGGCTCCGTCGACCTCGTCCTCAACAACCCGCCGTTCCACACCCACCAGGCCACCACCGACCGCACGTCCCGCCGGATGTTCACCGACGCCCGGCGCGCGCTGCGCCCCGGCGGCGAACTGTGGGTCATCGGCAACCGACACCTCGGCTACCACGTCACCCTCCGGCGCGTCTTCGGCAACAGCGAACTCGTCGCCAGCGACCGCAAGTTCGTCGTCCTGCGCGCCGTACGCCAGGCGTAGCGCACCGGTCCGCCCCGTCCCGTCCGGAACCCGTCCGGACCGGACGCGGCGGCCCTGGTCCCCGACTCCTCCGGATCCCGCCCGGCACGCGCGGGTCGGCTCACCAGTCGGGGAACGCCAGGTCCAGGGCGCGGACCCGCTCCTCGCCGGAGGTCACCGCGAGGGTGGCGATGCGGTCCTGCCGGAAGGTGAACACGAGCGCCGCCACGGCGCGGCCCCCGACGAACGCCACCGCGCCGACCGCGCCGTCGACCAGGGCGGGCCGGGACACGTCGGCGAACCGCGCGAAGGCGGCCGCCCCCTCGGCGACGGCCGGGGCGCCGTGCACCGGGCCGCGGTCGGAGTACGCCACGACGTCCGGGTCGAGGACGGCGGCGAGCGCGCGGGCGTCACGTGCGCGTGCGGCCGTCAGGAACCGGTCCACCACCAACCGCTGCCGTCCCGGGTCCTCCGCGGTCCGGACCGCTCCGACACCCCTGACCCGGTCCCGGGCCCGCCGTGCGAGCCGCGCCACCTCGGCGGGCGAACTCCCGGTGATCCGCGCCGTCTCCTGCGCCGGGAGCCCGAACAGGTCGTGCAGCACGTACGCCAGCCGCTCCTCGCCCCCCAGCGACTCCAGGACCACGAGCAGCGCGAGCCACACGGACTCGGCCCCCGCCCGAGCCTCCCCAGGACCGGCCCCGTCGTCTCCCGCCCCGACCTCGGGCACGCCACCATGCGCGGGACTTCCGGACCGGGCCGGTCTCGCGGCCGCCGGCACCTCCGGAGCGGCCTCCGCGCCCCCGTCGTCGTGCGGGTCCGTGACCGCCTCGTCCTCCGGATCCTCCGCGGCCCCGTGGGCGCGCCACCGGCCGGCCGCTCCCCGTTCCTGGAGGCCGCGCACGCAGGTCCGGCCCACGAGAGCCGTCAGCCAGGCGCGTACGGAGGCGTCCTCGTCCCGGCCGAGCCCGGCGCGCGTCACCGCGAGCATCTCCTCGGCCTCCGCGGCGGACCCCATCATCCGGAGTGCCACGCCCCGCAGGCGTTCCTCGTGCGCGTCGAAGCGGACGGTCAGGGCGGTCAGGAACGTGTCGTCGGACATGGCGTCTCACTCCTCGTGGGTTCCGTACCCGCTTGACGCGGGCGCCCGCCCGGATGTGACAGACCCCCTCCACGGCGGCCCAGCTCCCCACCCCCGATCCGGCCCCCCACCGCCCCGGATCACCCCCGCACGAGCTCCTCGGCCACGCGCCGTGCGGGGGCGGCGAGTTCCGCCTCGATCCGCGCCGACCTGACGGGGTCGAGCTCGATCAGGGCCTCGGTCCGCTCGCCCTCCGCCAGCCGGCGACGGCGCAGATGGGTCGGGGGGTGCGTGGAGTCCACCTGGTGTCCGCGGCGCTCCGCGACGCGGCGCCGGCGCTCGTACTCCTGTGGGGGGATCGTGGCCCCGAACGCGGCGAGGCGCTCCCACAGGCCCGCGGCGGGCTCCTCACGGCGGCGGGCGCCGCCGATCCGGGTCCGCGCCGCGACGATCTCGCGCCGCAGCTCGCCGTCGACGCCGCCGCCGACGAGGAGGCGGTCCATCACGCCGGCGGCCGCCGCCGAGCCCCCGACGAGGGCGGCGGACGAGTCGGCGAGGTACTCGGCGCGCTGGGTGTCGCGGAGGGTGAGGTGTTCGAGGACGGCGAGCACCCCGTCGACGAGCAGGCGGGGCGGAGCGGTCATCAGGTTGACGAAGTGGTCCATGAGGCTGTCGGCGCGCTTCGCGGCCAGCGTGTACCGCCAGGTCTCCAGGGAATCGAGGGCGGTGCCGACGAGGAGGCCGTGGCGGGTGTCCCCGTGCGCGTAGTGGCCGAACTCGTGGCCGAGGAGGGCGATGCGCTCCTGCGGCGTCATGACGTGCCAGAGGCCGAGACCGAGGGAGAGCACGCGGTGCTGCCGGGTGCCGTAGACGGTCACCGAGGCGTTCACCTCGGGCCCGACCAGCACCGCCCGCACGCCGGACGTGCCCACGTGTCCGGCGATCTCGTCGAGCAGGGCGAACAGCCCCGGCGCGTCCGTTCGCCGCAGCACGGGCCGGTCGCCCGCCAGCCGGCTCAACCTCTGGAACCGGGGCCGCAGCACGACGGCGAGTCCGATCATCAGACCGCCGAGCGCGGGCAGGAGGCCACGCCCCCACTCCGCCACCAGCAGCCACAGTCCGCCCGTGAGCAGGGCGCCCGTGACGGCGTGGACCATCACCGCGAGCGCCGCCGCGAGCCCGCCGGCCGCCCCGAGCCTCCGCGGCGAGGTCACGGCCGCCGCCGGCGAACCCGCCGCACCCGGCCCCTCGTTCCCCCTCCCGTCCCCGGCCGGGGAGGCCACGGCCCCCGAGAGCTCCGTGAAGAGCTGCTCCCCGTACCGCCGCGCGAGCCGCCGCCGGAGGCGCTCGATCCGGCCGGGTGCCTGCTCGTCCTGCTCCTCCGGGTCCACGTTCCAGTCGCAGGCGGCGCACCACGTCACGTGGCGCCCGCCGTCCGTCAGACGCACCCCGCAGGCCGGGCAGTCCCGATCCGCTTCCCGGTGAACCGCCTGTGCCGTCTCCGTCATGCGCGTACCCCCCTGGGCGGGCCGTTCACGGTCCCGCCCGACCTCGTTCGTTCTCGTCCTGCGCCGGTGCAGCCGCGGAAAGGGCCGGCCCGGACGCCGTGGGCGTCGGGCCGGCCCTTTCGGGTGCCGGGTGTGGCGGTCAGTCCGTGCCGAACTCCATCGCGGCGCGGTCCAGCATCTCGTCGTCGTCGGAGACCTCGCCGCGGGAGGCGATGGCCTCGGCGCCGCCCTCGGGAAGGGTGCCGATCAGCCCGGTGGCGGCCGCCTGGGCGGCGCCGATGGAGGGGCTGCCGGTGCCGATGAGGCCGAGGCCGGCGTACTGCTCCAGCTTGGCGCGCGAGTCGGCGATGTCGAGGTTCCGCATGGTGAGCTGGCCGATCCGGTCGACCGGGCCGAACGCGGAGTCCTCGGTGCGCTCCATGGACAGCTTGTCCGGGTGGTAGCTGAACGCCGGTCCGGTGGTGTCGAGGATCGAGTAGTCCTCGCCGCGCCGCAGCCGCAGGGTGACCTCGCCGGTGACGGCGGCGCCGACCCAGCGCTGGAGGGACTCGCGGACCATGAGGGCCTGCGGGTCGAGCCACCGGCCCTCGTACATGAGGCGGCCGAGGCGCCGGCCCTCGTTGTGGTACTGGGCGAGGGTGTCCTCGTTGTGGATGGCGTTGACGAGCCGCTCGTAGGCGGCGTGCAGCAGCGCCATGCCGGGGGCCTCGTAGATGCCCCGGCTCTTGGCCTCGATGATCCGGTTCTCGATCTGGTCCGACATGCCCATGCCGTGACGGCCGCCGATGGCGTTCGCCTCCATGACCAGGTCGACGGGGGAGTGGAACTCCTTGCCGTTGATCGTCACCGGGCGGCCCTGCTCGAAGCCGATGGTGACGTCCTCGGTGGCGATCTCGACCGACGGGTCCCAGAACTTGACGCCCATGATCGGGTCGACCGTCTCGACACCCGTGTCCAGGTGCTCCAGGGTCTTCGCCTCGTGGGTGGCGCCCCAGATGTTGGCGTCGGTGGAGTACGCCTTCTCCGTGCTGTCCCGGTAGGGCAGCTGGTGGGCGAGCAGCCACTCCGACATCTCCTTGCGGCCGCCGAGCTCGGTCACGAAGTCCGCGTCCAGCCAGGGCTTGTAGATCCGCAGGTGGGGGTTGGCGAGCAGGCCGTAGCGGTAGAACCGCTCGATGTCGTTGCCCTTGAAGGTCGAGCCGTCGCCCCAGATCTGGACGTCGTCCTCGAGCATCGCCCGGACCAGCAGGGTGCCGGTCACGGCGCGGCCGAGCGGGGTGGTGTTGAAGTAGGCGCGGCCGCCCGAGCGGATGTGGAACGCCCCGCAGGTCAGTGCGGCAAGGCCCTCCTCGACCAGCGCCGCGCGGCAGTCGACCAGGCGCGCGATCTCGGCGCCGTAGGTCTTCGCGCGGCCGGGCACCGAGGCGATGTCGGGCTCGTCGTACTGGCCGATGTCGGCGGTGTAGGTGCACGGGATGGCGCCCTTGTCGCGCATCCAAGCGACCGCGACCGAGGTGTCGAGGCCGCCGGAGAAGGCGATGCCGACGCGCTCGCCGGCGGGCAGGGAGGTGAGGACCTTGGACATAGGAAGAGTATGCATCAATCCGCATGGTCATGCAACGCCGAGCCTGCGAGGCCGCCGGTGGGCCGGTGCTCGCCCGGAGCCGGGCAAAAGAAAAGGCAAGGAGGTCTCGCACTCCTTGCCACTCTCAAGATATAGCGCACAGGGGGCCTTGCGGCAAGGCCCCCGTACTGCCCCAGAATGGACGGCCGAGGCCGCCGACCTGCACAAACGCGGGATCCGGGCGGGTGCCCCACGGCGCACGCCCGACCGGCCTCCCGGCCTGCGCGACAGACGACGAACGGGGTGCGACGAGTGATGGTGGACGTGATCGTGGTGGGCGGCGGACCGACCGGCCTGATGCTGGCCGGCGAACTGCGGCTGGCCGATGTGTCGGTGGTCGTCCTGGAGAGGCTGGCGGAGCGGACCGAACAGTCCCGCGGCCAGGGCCTGCACGCGCGCAGCGTCGAGATCATGGACCAGCGCGGCCTGCTCGACCGCTTCCTGGCGGTCAGCGAGAAGTTCCGGGTCGGCGGTCTCTACGGTGGTGTCGCGAAGCCGTGGCCGGAGGGGCTGGACACGGCCCACGACTACGGCCTCGCCACCCCGCAACCCGTCACCGAGAGGCTGCTCAACGAGTACGCCCTGGAGGTCGGGGCCGACGTCCGGCGCGGCCGGGAGGTGGTCGGGCTGGCGCAGGACGGGGACGGGGTCACCGTCGAGCTCGCCGACGGCACGTCGCTGCGCTCGCGCTATGTCGTCGGGTGCGACGGCGGGCGCAGCGCGGTGCGGAAGCTGATCGGGGTCGGATTCCCCGGAGAGCCCGCCAGGGTCGAGACGCTGCTGGGCGAGATCGAGGTGACGGCGGACGCCGAGACGGTCGCCGCCGTCGTCGCGGAGGTCCGCAAGACCCAGCTGCGGTTCGGGCTCGCGCCGATCGGCGACGGGGTGTACCGGGTCGTCGCGCCCGCCGACGGAGTCGCCGAGGACCGGACCGCGCCGCCCACCCTGGAGGAGTTCCGGCAGCAGCTGCGGGCCGTCGCGGGCACCGACTTCGGCGCGCACTCGCCGCGCTGGCTCTCCCGGTTCGGCGACGCCACCCGACAGGCCGAGCGCTACCGCGTCGGCCGGGTCCTCCTGGCCGGCGACGCGGCGCACATCCACCCGCCCACCGGCGGACAGGGTCTCAACCTGGGCGTCCAGGACGCCTTCAACCTCGGCTGGAAGCTCGCCGCCGAGGTGAAGGGCCGGGCCCCCGAGGGCCTCCTCGACAGCTACCACGCCGAACGCCACCCGGTGGGCGCGGCCGTCCTGGACAACACCCGGGCGCAGATCACGCTCCTCGGCACCGACCCGGGCGCCGCCGCCCTGCGCGGGCTGTTCACCCGGCTGATGGACTTCGAGGAGGTCAACCGCTACGTCACCGGGCTCATCACCGCCGTGGACGTCCGCTACGACCTCGGCGAGGGGCACGACCTCCTCGGCCGCCGCCTGCGCGACCTCGACCTGAAGGAAGGCCGTCTCTACGAGCTGCTCCGCCGCGGCCGCGGCCTCCTGCTCGACCGGACCGGCGGCCTCTCCGTCGAGGGGTGGGCGGACCGGGTCGACCGCGTCGCCCTGGGCGAGGAGGACGCGGCCGACGTGATCCTCGACGTCCCCGCCCTCCTCCTCCGCCCCGACGGTCACGTCGCCTGGGTCGGCGACGACGGGCGGGAGCTCGCCGACCACCTCTCCCGGTGGTTCGGCGCCGCCGGGCACTGAGTACGGCCCCGGCCGCGCTCCTTCCGCCGGAGGTCCGCGACGACGACCTCCGCCCGACCGGCGACGGCTCCCCGCCCGACCGACGACGGCCCCCGCCCCACCGGCGGGGGCCGTCCCCGTTCCGCGGGACGACCGACCGCGCGTCGAGGTTGGCCGAATTGTCGTTGCATAAAACTGCGGGCCTGCGTATAGTCATGCCATCCATGAGGAGGGCTTTCGATGACGGTACGAGTAGCAGTGGCAGGGGCCAGCGGATACGCGGGCGGAGAGCTCCTGCGCCTTCTGCTGGGACACCCGGACGTCGAGATCGGCACCCTGACCGGCCACTCGAACGCCGGGCAGCGGCTCGGCGGACTCCAGCCGCACCTGCTCCCGCTCGCCGACCGCGTGCTCGCGCCGACCACGGCCGAGGAGCTCGCGGGGCACGACGTCGTCTTCCTCGCGCTGCCGCACGGGCAGTCCGCGGCGGTGGCCGAACAACTCGGCCCCGACGTCCTCGTGGTCGACATGGGCGCGGACTTCCGGCTGGTGGACCCGGCCGACTGGGAGACGTACTACGGCTCCCCGCACGCCGGCACCTGGCCCTACGGCCTCCCGGAACTGCCCGGCGCCCGCGCCGCCCTGAAGGGCTCCAAGCGCGTCGCCGTGCCCGGCTGCTACCCCACCGCCGTCTCGCTGGCGCTCTTCCCGGCGTACGCGCACGGCCTCGCCGAGCCGGAGGCCGTGATCGTCGCCGCCTCCGGCACCTCCGGAGCGGGCAAGGCCGCCAAGCCCCACCTGCTCGGCAGCGAGGTCATGGGCAACATGTCGCCGTACGGCGTCGGCGGCGGCCACCGCCACACCCCCGAGATGATCCAGAACCTGAGCGGACCGGCGGGGGAGCGGGTCACCGTCTCCTTCACGCCCACCCTGGCCCCGATGCCCCGCGGCATCCTCGCCACCTGCACGGCCGCGGCCAAGCCCGGCGTCACCGCCGAGAGCGTCCGGGCCGCGTACGAGAAGGCATACGCGGACGAGCCCTTCGTCCACCTGCTGCCCGAGGGGCAGTGGCCGGCGACGGCGTCCGTCTACGGTTCCAACGCCGTTCAGGTACAGGTCACGTACGACGCGGCCGCGAACCGGATCATCGCCATCAGCGCCATCGACAACCTGACCAAGGGCACGGCCGGCGGCGCGGTGCAGAGCATGAACATCGCCCTCGGCCTCCCCGAGAGCACCGGACTTTCCACGATCGGAGTCGCTCCGTGAGCGACGCACGCGCAGCCGCCACCGGTCTGCGGACGACGACCAAGCCCGCAGCCCTGCGCTGCGCGGGCGGAGAAGCGAACGGAGAAGCACAGTGAGCGTCACCGCTGCGAAGGGATTCACGGCGGCGGGCATCGCCGCCGGAATCAAGCAGAACGGCAACCCGGACCTGGCCCTCGTGGTCAACACCGGGCCCCGCCGCGCCGCCGCGGGAGTCTTCACCTCCAACCGCGTCAAGGCCGCACCCGTCATCTGGTCCCAGCAGGTCCTCGCCGACGGCGAACTGACCGCGGTCGTCCTCAACTCCGGCGGTGCCAACGCCTGCACCGGCCCCCAGGGCTTCCAGGACACCCACGCCACCGCGGAGAAGACGGCCGAGGTCCTGAGCAAGCAGGGCACCGACGTCGGCGCGGGCGAGATCGCCGTCGCCTCCACCGGCCTCATCGGCGTCCTGCTCCCCATGGACAAGCTGCTCCCCGGCGTCGAGAAGGCCGCGGCCGAACTCTCCGAGCACGGCGGCGAGAAGGCCGCCATCGCCATCAAGACCACCGACACCGTCCACAAGACGGCCGTCGTCACGCGCGACGGCTGGACCGTCGGCGGCATGGCCAAGGGCGCGGGCATGCTCGCCCCCGGCCTCGCCACCATGCTCGTCGTCCTCACCACGGACGCCGACGTCGACGCGGCGGGCCTCGACAGCGCCCTGCGGGGCGCCACCCGCGTCACCTTCGACCGGGTCGACTCCGACGGCTGCATGTCCACCAACGACACCGTCCTCCTCCTGGCCTCCGGCGCCTCCGGCACCACGCCCGCGCAGGACGCGTTCACCGAGGCCGTACGGGCCGTCTGCGACGACCTCGCCCGGCAGCTCATCGGCGACGCCGAGGGCGCCAGCAAGGACATCCGCATCGAGGTGGTCAACGCGGCGACCGAGGACGACGCCGTCGAGGTGGGCCGCTCCATCGCCCGCAACAACCTCCTCAAGTGCGCCATCCACGGCGAGGACCCCAACTGGGGCCGCGTCCTCTCGGCCATCGGCACCACGGGGGCGGCCTTCGAGCCCGACCGGCTCAACGTCGCCATCAACGGCGTCTGGGTCTGCAGGAACGGCTCCGTCGGCGAGGACCGCGAGCTGGTCGACATGCGCTACCGGGAGGTCACCGTCACCGCCGACCTGGCCGCCGGTACCGAGTCCGCCGTCATCTGGGCGAACGACCTCACCGCCGACTACGTCCACGAGAACAGCGCCTACTCGTCATGACCAACACCGCGCGGAAGCACACCGCCCTCCCGAAGGCCCAGATCCTCATCGAGGCACTGCCCTGGCTCACGCGGCACCACGGCAAGACGGTCGTCATCAAGTTCGGCGGCAACGCCATGATCGACGACGACCTCAAGGCCGCCTTCGCCCAGGACGTCGTCTTCCTGCGCCACGCCGGCCTCAAGCCGGTCGTGGTGCACGGCGGCGGCCCCCAGATCAGCGCCGCCCTCGACCGGCACGGCATCGTCAGCGAGTTCAAGGCCGGTCTGCGGGTCACCACCGAGGACGCCATGGACGTCGTGCGGATGGTCCTCGCCGGCCAGGTCCAGCGCGAACTCGTCGGCCTGCTCAACCAGCACGGCCCGCTCGCCGTCGGACTCACCGGCGAGGACGCCCACACCATCACCGCCGTCAAGCACCAGCCGCTCATCGGCGGCGAGCGCGTCGACATCGGCCGGGTCGGCGAGATCACCGCCATCGACACCGGCGCCATCCAAGCCCTCCTGGAAGACGGCCGGATCCCGGTCATCTCCTCCATCGCCCGTTCCGAGGACGACGGACATGTCTACAACGTCAATGCTGATACGGCGGCTGCGGCACTCGCTGCGGCGCTGGGCGCCGAGACCCTGATGGTCCTGACCGACGTCGAGGGCCTCTACGAGGACTGGCCCCACAGCGACGAGGTCATCAGCCGGCTCACCGCGAGCCAGCTGGAGAAGCTCCTGCCCGAGCTCTCCAGCGGCATGGTCCCCAAGATGGAGGGCTGCCTGCACGCCGTACGGAACGGCGTCACCACCGCCCGCGTCATCGACGGGCGGGTCCAGCACTCGATCCTGCTGGAGATCTTCACCGACGAGGGCATCGGCACGATGGTCGTGCCGGACGATCTGGGGGGGAAATGAGCGCCGACCACGACGGCAACACGGAGCTGACCCTGCGGTGGCAGGGCTCGCTCATGAACAACTACGGCACCCCCCGGCTGCCCCTCGTCCGCGGTGAGGGCGCCAAGGTCTGGGACGCCGACGGCAAGGAGTACCTGGACTTCGTCGGCGGCATCGCCGTCAACGCCCTCGGCCACGCCCACCCGGCGGTCGTCGAGGCCGTCACGGCGCAGATCGGGACCCTCGGCCACGTCTCCAACCTCTTCGTCGCCGAGCCGCCCGTCGCCCTCGCCGAGCGGCTCCTCGCCCTCTTCGGCCGGCCCGGGAAGGTCTTCTTCTGCAACTCGGGAGCCGAGGCCGTCGAAGGCGCCTTCAAGATCGGCCGGCTCACGGGCCGCTCCCACATGGTCGCCACCCGGGGCGGCTTCCACGGCCGGACCATGGGCTCCCTGGCGCTCACCGGCCAGCCCGCCAAGCAGACGCCGTTCCTGCCGCTGCCCGGCGACGTCACCCACGTCCCCTACGGCGACGTCGAGGCGCTGCGCGCCGCGGTCACCGAGGACACCGCCCTCGTGATCATCGAGCCGATCCAGGGCGAGAACGGCGTCGTCGTGCCGCCCGCCGGATACCTCAGGGCGGCCCGCGAGATCACCCGCGCCACCGGCACCCTCCTCGTCCTCGACGAGGTCCAGACCGGCATCGGCCGCTGCGGCCACTGGTTCGAGTACCAGGCCCACGAGGGCGTCGAGCCGGACGTCGTGACCCTCGCCAAGGGCCTCGGCGGCGGCCTGCCGATCGGCGCGACCGTCGCCTTCGGCGAGGCGGCGGAGCTCTTCGGACCCGGCCACCACGGCACCACGTTCGGCGGGAACCCGGTCGCCTGCGCCGCCGGCCTCGCCGTTCTGGACACCCTCGGAGCCGACGCGGCGCTCGATCACGTGAAGTCCGTCGGCGAGCGGCTGAGGCAGGGAATCGAGGGTCTGGGCCACCCGCTGGTCTCCCACGTCCGTGGTGCGGGCCTTCTGCTGGGTATCGTGCTCACGGAGTCCCTCGCACCCCAGGTGCAGCAGGCGGCTCAGGACGCCGGCCTCCTGGTGAACGCGCCCGCCCCCGATGTCGTACGGATCATGCCTTCGCTGCTCCTCACCGACGCCGAGGCGGACGTCTTCCTCCAGGCCCTGCCCGGAGTCCTCGACGTGGCGAACGCGCAAGGACGAAGCGGAGAATGAGACGACGATGACCGACGCGCAGGAGAACGAGCACGGAGGGCCGTCCGTTCCGCAGACCCGTACCGCACGCCACCGCAGGATCGTCGACATCCTCAACCGGCAGCCGGTGCGGTCGCAGAGCCAGCTCGCCAAGCTCCTCGCGGACGACGGGCTGAGCGTCACCCAGGCGACGCTCTCCCGCGACCTCGACGAGCTGGGCGCGGTGAAGATCCGCAACACCGGCGGCGAGCTGATCTACGCGGTGCCCAGCGAGGGCGGCTTCCGCACCCCGCAGGCCCCCCTCGGCGAGTCCGCCAAGGAGGAGCGCATGCGGCGGCTCTCCGGCGAACTGCTGATCTCCGCCGAGGCGTCGGCCAACCTGGTGGTGCTGCGGACCCCGCCCGGCGCGGCCCAGTTCCTCGCGTCGGCCATCGACCAGGCCGAACTGCACGCCATCCTCGGCACGATCGCGGGTGACGACACCCTCCTGCTCATCAGCCGCGATCCGTCGGGCGGCCAGGCGCTCGCCGACCACCTGCTGAAGCTGGCGCAGAGGTAGCCCGGCCGACCCCGGCTCAGTACCGTGTGATCGCCGTCGGCCCGCCCCGCGTGCCGACGGCGATGTGCGGGCGGCGCTCGGGGTTCGCCCAGGCCAGCACCGCGCGCATCGCGTCGGCCGGCACCGAGACGCAGCCGGCGGTCGCCCCGGCCCCGTCGACGTGCAGGAAGATGCCGGCCCCGCGCCCGCGGACCGGCCGGTCGTAGTTGAAACCGATGACGAGCGCGTGCGCGTACGGGGTGCCGTACGCGGAGAGATGCTCGGCCTCGGTCGCCCGGCAGTCCGGGGGCAGCCCCTCGGTCCAGCGGTTGTACGCGCGCGAGGCGTTGTCCTGGCACCACCAGGACCGCTCGGTGATCCGGGCGTACGGGAAACGCGTCCCGGCCGGCCGGGGGCTCGCACCGAAGGCGTACGGCAGGCGGTAGAGCCCGGTGGGGGTCGTGTTCGTGCCCTGCCGGCGGTCCGCCCCCTCGGCCAGTCCGTTGGCCCCGAACCGGGCGGGAGCGGACCCCGCCTCCACCCACCGCCCGCCCCGCCGGTCCCACCAGGTCACCCGCCCCGTGGTGGCGTCGGGGCCCGCGGCCACCGCGGTGATCAGCTGCGAGCCGCCGCCGGTGTCCGCCATCCGCGCGGGCAGGGACACGGGCGCGGGGGCCGGAGCGGGCGCGACGGCGAGCGACAGCAGTGCGGCGCCGAGCGCGAGAAGGATACGCATGGCCGCGACGCTAGGCGCCCGGGCCCGCGGCCGCGCGCGCTGAGGGGCCGTCCGGCGCTACCGGGCGGGCTGCGGCGGCAGCGGCAGGGGGAGCCCCGGCAGCCCGTCGAGGCTGGTCCCGATGTGGTCCTTGCGCTCGCAGTACGCGTTGAACTCCTCGTCCGTCTTGCGGTTGAAGTACTCGGAGTGCAGCGACCTGTCCTCCCGGTACTCCATCAGCGGGACGGCGTACCCGCAGGCGTCGCTCACCCGCCGCGCGTGCACGACGACGATCGCCCGGGCACTGCCCTGGCCCTCCACGGCCTCGGCCGGGAACCGCGCGAACAGCTCGCCCCAGCGCGGGTCGTCCCGCAGCACCGCCTCCCCGCGCCCGTGCACCCGCACGACCGTCGGAGGGCCCTCGAAGGCGGTCCACATGAGCGTGATCCGGCCGTTTCCGGGCTCCCGCAGGTGCGCGATCGTCTCGGCGCCGCTGCCCCCGAAGTCCACATAGGCGACGGTCAGTTCGTCGAGCACGACGAGGGTGCCCCGACGTCCCTTCGGAGAGAGGTTGACGTGTCCCTCCCCGGAGAGCGGGGCGGTCGCCGTGAAGAACACCGGCTGCGCCTCGATGAAGGCCCGCAGCCGTCCGTCGATCCGTTCGTATGTCTTACCCATGGACCTGATTCTTTCGGACGGGCGGCCCGCGGGGGAGAGTGTCTCGGCCTGCGGTCCCTCGCTCAGCGCCCCCTCGTCGCCCGGTTCCGCCGCCGTATCTCGTCCTGCCAGCCGGGAATCCCGGAGGCGTGGCGTTCGACGAGTCGCCGGACCTCGTCCCCGTACGGGGCGCCGACCTCTTCCTCCAGTCGGCGCAGCAGCCGGACGGTCTCGCCCCGCGCCGTCCACCGCAGGGTGGCGTCGGGGTCGTCGGCCAGCCGCAGCGCGGCGAGGAGCCTCGCTCCGTCGTCGTGCATCAGGGCGAGACCGGCGGCGCGCTGGGCCCGCGGCCGGTCGGGTGCGGCCAGATCGAGAAGGAAGGGGAGCGGGAGCTCGGACCTGTTCCACCGCACCGCGCCCCTCGCCACACGTGTCACGCTCGGCGCGGGGTCCTCCAGGAAGGGCGCGATCTCCCGCTGCGCGAGTCCGTGCCGGGTCGACAGGAGGTCCAGGGCCGTCGCCCGTACGTCCTCGTGCGCGGCGGTGAGGAGCGCGCGCAGGGCCTCCGGCTGATGCCGTACGGCCCTGAGCACGGTCTTGCGCACGGTCCGGTCCGGGTCGTCGGCGAAGGCCACCGGCCCGTCGCCGGGCAGTGCGCCCAGCATCCGCAGCGCGGCGAGCGCCCGGGCGCGTACCGGCCCCAGGACGTGCAGGGTCAACGCGTGGAAGAGCGGAACGTCCTCGGGGTCCCTTCGCCCGGCGAGCCCGGTGACCGCCGCCGGGGTGACGGCCGCCGGATCGAGGCACAGGGCGCGGTACGCCGCGTACGGATCGCCTCCCGCCGCCCGCAGCTCCCGAAGGGCCAGGGCGCGCACAGGGGCGTGCGAGTCCGTCAGGTGCCGGGCCAGTTCGCCGCCCCGCCCGGCGGTCCGCAGCCGTTCCACGGCCGCGGACCGGACGGCGGCGTCGCGCGCGGTGGCCAGCGTGTCGAGGAAGGGGCTCGGGTCGTGCACGGCCAGCAGGGCGGCGAGGGCCGTACGCCGGGTGATCCGCCCGTGGTGGGAGACGGCCAGCCGCACCAGGTCCGCGGGGCCGAGGAGGTCCTCGTCGAGGGCGGTGGCGAGGACCGTGCGTGCGAGGACGGGGTCCCTGCGGAGCCCCATGAGGGCGTGGAACCGGCCGAGGACGTCCTCGCGGGCCGTTTCGTCCGCCTCCACGGCCTGTCGGCTGAGTCGTACCGCCGTGCGCGCCGCCTCCACGGCGACGCTCACGTCGGTCTCCCGCTCGGCTGCCGCGTAGGCCCCGGCGGCGTCCAGCAGGCCCGCCGAGGCGGCGGCCCGCACACCGGCCCGGCGGCATGCGAACGCGCGGCTCGCCAGCAGCTCGGCCACGGCCTCCGCCACCACCTCGCCCTTCCGGCCCGTCCGGTCGAGGACCGCCTCCCGCGCCCAGCTCCCGTGCCGGCGCAGGTCAAGGAGCAGGGCGAGCGGCACCAGGGCCCGTGCGGCGTCGTCCGCCGCGGCGCCGGAGCCGGAGAGCGCTCCGTCGAGGACCGCGCGCGCGAGCTCCCGTACCGTCGCGTCCGTGTCGGCGCACCGGATGAGGACGAGCGGCAGCGTGGCGGCGGGCAGCGCGCCGTCCTCGGCGAGGCGGAGCGCGGCCGCGCGCAGCCGGGGGTCGGCGTGGCAGAGGGCCAGCGCGATCTCCGACCCGGTGGGCGGCTGCGACCAGCCGGCGACTCCGCCCGGTCCGCCGGCCGGTCCGGTCTCGTGCCAGTGCGGGGCCGTCGTCCAGTCCGCGAGTTCCCGGGAGTCGAACCAGTGGAAGCCGACCCGGAAGCGGCCCGTCGACCAGCGCGGGCCCGGCCGCCACGTATGGACGGAGACGCCTTGGTCGAGCCTCGTCCAGTCCTCGGCGCGGCCCCGTCCCACGGCCGTGGCGACACCCTTTCCGTGGAGCAGTCGTTCTGCGGGGGAGCGGTGCTGGGTGGGAAGCAGGGGCGGCAGTGGCTCGGGCGGCGTCATGCGCGGACTGTAATGCCGCCCCACGCCTCCCCTCCGTGAATATTCCGGCGGCGGGCGGAGCGGGCCCGCGCGAATTGACGAATCATGCGGAGTTCTGCATACTCATGCATATCGATGGTCGCGAAGACTGAGGAGCAGCAGCTGTGAGCAGCAACAACGGTGACGTCCGGCTCTGGGGCGGCCGGTTCGCCGACGGCCCCGCCGAGGCCCTCGCGAAGCTGTCCGCGTCGGTCCACTTCGACTGGCGTCTCGCGCCGTACGACATCGCCGGTTCCCGTGCCCACGCGCGTGTGCTGCACAAGGCGGGCCTGCTCACCGAGGACGAGCTGACCCGCATGCTCGCCGGGCTCGACCTCCTGGAGGCGGACGTCGCCGACGGGTCCTTCGTCGGGACCATCGCCGACGAGGACGTCCACACCGCCCTGGAGCGGGGCCTCCTGGAGCGCCTCGGCCCGGACCTCGGCGGCAAGCTGCGCGCCGGCCGCTCCCGCAACGACCAGGTCGCCACCCTCTTCCGGATGTACCTGCGGGACCACGCCCGGATCATCGGCGGCCTCGTCGCCGAGCTCCAGGACGCCCTGGTCGGCCTCGCCGAGGCGCACGCGGACGTCGCCATGCCCGGCCGTACGCACCTCCAGCACGCCCAGCCCGTGCTCTTCGCCCACCATGTCCTCGCCCACGTCCAGTCCCTCTCCCGGGACGCGGAGCGGCTGCGGCAGTGGGACACCCGGACGGCGGTCTCCCCGTACGGCTCCGGCGCCCTCGCGGGCTCGTCGCTGGGTCTCGACCCGGAGGCGGTCGCCAAGGACCTCGGCTTCGAGCGGGGTTCGGCCGGCAACTCGATCGACGGCACGGCCTCCCGCGACTTCGTCGCCGAGTTCGCCTTCATCACGGCGATGATCGGCATCAACCTGTCGCGGATCGCGGAGGAGATCATCATCTGGAACACGAAGGAGTTCTCCTTCGTGACCCTGCACGACGCCTTCTCCACCGGCTCGTCGATCATGCCGCAGAAGAAGAACCCGGACATCGCCGAGCTGGCCCGGGGCAAGTCCGGCCGCCTCATCGGCAACCTGTCGGGCCTGCTGGCCACCCTCAAGGCCCTTCCCCTCGCGTACAACCGCGACCTCCAGGAGGACAAGGAGCCGGTCTTCGACTCCTGCGACCAGCTGGAGGTCCTGCTGCCCGCCTTCACCGGCATGATGGCCACCCTCACGGTCAACCGGGAGCGCATGGAGGAGCTGGCCCCCGCCGGCTTCTCGCTCGCGACGGACATCGCGGAGTGGCTGGTCAAGCAGGGCGTCCCGTTCCGGGTGGCGCACGAGGTCGCCGGCGAGTGCGTCAAGGTCGCCGAGTCCGAGGACAAGGAGCTCGACGAGCTGACGGACGAGCAGTTCGCCAAGATCTCCGAGCACCTCACCCCCGAGGTCCGGTCCGTGCTCAACGTCCCCGGCGCCCTCGCCTCGCGCAACGGCCGCGGCGGCACCGCCCCGTCCGCCGTCGCGACCCAGCTCGTCGAGGTCAAGGCGGACCTGGTCATCCAGCACGCCTGGGCCACCGCCAAGCAGAAGTAGCCCCTGTACGGAGCCCCGTACGCCGCCGAGCCGCCGCCCCCTCCGGGCGGCGGCTCGGCGCGTTCCGGCCCCGCTGCCGCGGGCGTTCGCGGGCGCGGTCAGGAGTCCGGGCGGCCCGGTCGTCCCCGGTCGCCCGCGTGCCGGACGTGCAGGTGGCCGTCGCGGGGGTAGGCGGGCGGCGCCGCCGGGAGGACGCGGTCGAGGGCGTAACCGCTCTTCGACGCGACGCGGCACGACGCCGGGTTGTCGACCTGGTGCAGCAGGTCGAGCCGCTCCAGGCCGTCGCCCCCGAAGGCGGCGAAGGCCCACGCGGTGAGCACCTCCAGTGCGCGCGGGGCGACGCCCTTCCCGCGCGCGTGCGCCGCGGTCCAGTACCCCACCTCGGCCGCCCGGCCGCCGCCGGCGACTTCCTTGAGGACCGCGTTTCCCACCAGGGTCCCCTCCTGCGCGCCGGGCCCCTCCTCCAGGACCGCGAAGGCGAAGCGCTCGCCGGTGGTCCAGCCCCGCCGCTGGGCCTCCAGCCATCGAGCCCCCTCGTCCTCGTCGTCCACCCGGTGGCTCGTCCAGTGGCGCAGGACGGGGTCCTGGCACGCCTCGATGAGGGAAGGGATGTCCTCGGCGCACCAGGGGCGGAGGACGAGGGCGGGGAGGGCGGGGGTCGCGGCGGCCCGCAGGGTGACGGTGGAGTCCATCGGCCGAGCATAAGACGTCGGGCCTCTCACCAGAGTGAGACATCAACGTCTCATTTGATGTATGGTTGTCTCATGGCAGTCGATCGCAACCATGTGCTCCGCAGCGCCGCAGCCCTTCTCTCCCGCAAGGCCACCGCCACCATGGACGAGGTCGCCCGCGCGGCGGGGATCGGCCGGGCCACGCTGCACCGCCAGTTCGCCGGGCGGTACGCACTGGTGCGAGCGCTCGAAGCGCTCGGGATCGAGGAGCTGGAGCAGGCGCTCGACCGGGCCCGGCTCGACGAGGGACCCGAGGACGCGGCCGTCCGGCGACTCATCGCCGAGGTCGAGCCCGTCGCCCCGCTGCTGTCGTTCCTGGTCACCGAGAACCAGCTGTTCGAAGGTGACGAGCAGAACGAGGGCTGGGCCCGCCTCGACGCCCGGATCGCGGGCCTCTTCCGGCGCGGCCAGGAGAACGGCGTCTTCCGGATCGACCTGACCCCCGCCTGGCTGTCCGAGGCCCTCTACGGGCTGATCGGATCCGGCGCCTGGGCCGTCCAGGACGGCCGGGTCGCCGCCAACGACTTTCAGTACATGATCGCCGAGCTGCTGCTCGGCGGAGCGCGCAGGAGCGTGGAGAAGTGAGTACCGGCACCCTCGACACCAAGAGCCATATCGAGGGCGTGCGCCGCCCCGGTCGGTGGCTCGCCCTTTCCGTTCTCGTCCTGGCGGTCCTCCTCGTGGCCGTCGACGCCACGGTGCTCGGGCTCGCCACCCCGTTCCTCACCGAGGACCTGCAGCCCTCCGGCACGCAGCTCCTCTGGATCGGTGACGTCTACTCGTTCGTCATCGCCGGACTCCTGGTCTCCATGGGCAGCCTCGGCGACCGCATCGGCCGCAAGAAGCTGCTGCTGATCGGTGCCACGGCCTTCGGCGCCGTCTCGGTCCTGAACGCCTACGCGACCAGCCCCGAGATGATGATCGTGGCCCGCGCGCTGCTCGGCGTCGCCGGCGCGACCCTGATGCCCGCCACCCTGGCGCTCATCCGGAACCTCTTCCACGACCCGCGCGAGCGCAGCCTCGCCATCGGCGTCTGGGGCGCCATGGCCTCGGCCGGCGCCGCCGTCGGACCGGTCGTCGGCGGGTTCCTCCTGGAGCACTTCTGGTGGGGCTCGGTCTTCCTCATCAACCTGCCCGTCATGGCCGTCCTCGTCCTGGTCGGCATCAAGCTGATCCCCGAGTCGAAGAACCCGAACCCGGGCCCCTGGGACGTCCCCAGCGTCGGTCTGGCGCTGGTCGGCATGATCGGCGTCGTCTACGCCGTCAAGGAGCTGGCCTCGCACGGCCTGACGCCGGACTCCGGTGTCGCCGCGCTCGTCGGTGTCGCCGCGCTGGCCGGATTCGTCCGCCGGCAGCTGACCCTGCCCGTGCCGCTCCTGGACATGCGCCTCTTCCGCCACCGCGGGTTCTCCGGCGCCGTCCTCGCCGACCTGCTGACCATCCTCGGCCTCTCCGGCCTGGTGTTCTTCCTGTCCCAGTTCTTCCAGCTGGTGCAGGGCCGTCAGCCCCTGGAGGCCGGTCTGGCCGAGCTGCCGGCCGCGATCGGCGCGGTGACGGCCGGCCTGGTCGCCGGTGTCGCTGCCCGCCGCTTCTCGGTCCGGTCCGTGGTGGCCGGCGGTCTCGCGGCCGTCGGACTCTCCCTCGCCGTCCTGACCACGCTCGACCAGCACACCGGCTACCCGCTGCTCGGCGCGAGCCTGCTCGTCGTCGGCGTGGGCGCGGGCTTCTCGTTCACCGTCACCGCCGACGTGATCCTGTCCAGCGTCCCCAAGGAGCAGGCCGGTTCGGCCTCCGCCGTCTCCGAGACCGCGTACGAACTGGGCGCCGCCCTCGGCATCGCCGTCCTCGGCTCGATCGTGACCGGCGTCTACCAGGGCTTCGCCACCCCGGCAGGGGTCCCCTCCGGCGTGGCGTCGGCCGCCCACGAGTCGCTCGGCGGCGCGGTCGAGGCGTCCGCCGGCCTCGCCCCCGCCACGGCGACGGCTCTGGTGACGGCCGCCCAGGAGGCGTTCGTCGACGGCCTGCGGATCGCGGCCGGTGTCGGCGCCGCGGTCCTCCTCGCGACGGCGGTCGCGGCCTGGTTCCTGCTGAGGGGCCAGAAGCTGGAGGGCGGCGTCGCGCACTGACGCACCCTGGCCCACGTGAAGGCGCCCCGTACGGCCACGGCCGTACGGGGCGCCTTCACGTGGATGCGAGAGCTAGGCGGCCTTCGCCTTGGTGGCGTACATGTCGACGTACTCCTGGCCGGACAGACGCATCACCTCGGACATCACCGAGTCCGTCACCGCCCGCAGCACGTAGCGGTCGCGGTCCATGCCGTCGTACCGGGAGAACTCCATCGCCTCGCCGAAGCGGACCGTCACCCGGCCCGGACGCGGCAGGCCCGAGCCGCCCGGCTGGATCTTGTCGGTGCCGATCATCGCGAACGGCACCACCGGGGCGCCCGTCATCAGGGTGAGCCGCGCGATGCCGGTGCGGCCCCGGTAGAGCCGGCCGTCGGGGGAGCGGGTGCCCTCCGGGTAGATGGCGAACGCCTTGCCCTCGTCGAGCACCCGGCGGCCCGTCATCAGCGCCGCCACACCGCCGCGGCCGCCGTCCCGGTCCACCGGGATCATGCCGACGCCGGTGAAGAACCAGGCCATCAGCCGGCCCTTGAGGCCCTTGCCCGTCACGTACTCGTCCTTGCCGATGAAGTAGACCGGGCGGTCCGTGCAGATCGGCATGATCATGGAGTCGATGAAGGTCAGGTGGTTGCCGGCCAGGATCACCGGGCCCGTGCCGGGGATGTTCTCGGCGCCCTCCACGCGGGGCCGGAACATCAGCCGCAGGAGCGGTCCGAGCACTGCCTTGATGAGCGCGAGACGGGACAACGGTTCCTCCGGTGTGACGCGGGTCTGTCGAGCGAGTCGGTCGTGCGCGTCAGTCGAGCCGACGGTGCAGCTGGCGACGATACTCGCGGGTCACCGTAGCCCGCACATCGGGTTCACCCACTGGATACGCAGTGTTGACGTGTGTTTCCGCCATGTTCGGCCGAGGTCTGCCGCCCGTAGGGCGTTCTTGCCTAGCGTCGGAACCCCCGATGACAGGTACGGGACATCACACACGAGGAGCCTTCATGACACAGGGTGCGCACCCGACCCCGGCACGGCGGACGGTACTCGGCGCGGCCGGCGCCGCGGCGGTACTGGGGGCCTCGACCGTCCTGCCCGCCGGCACCGCCCACGCCGACGAGGCACGCGGCGCCGCCGGCCGGGGCGCGGGCCACGGGCACGGCTACCGCTCCCTGCCCGTCCCCACCGTCATCGCCCACCGCGGCGCCAGCGGCTACCGCCCGGAGCACACCCTCGGCTCCTACCGGCACGCCCTCGACCTCGGCGCCCACGTCATCGAGCAGGACCTCGTCCCCACCAAGGACGGGCACCTGGTCTGCCGCCACGAGAACGACATCACCGGCACCACCGACGTCGCCGACCACCCCGGGTTCGCGTCCCGCAGGACGACCAAGAGCGTCGACGGCGTCGCGCTCACCGGCTGGTTCACCGAGGACTTCACGCTCGCCGAGCTGAAGACCCTGCGGGCCAAGGAGCGCATCCCCGGCACCCGCCAGGAGAACACCCTCTACGACGGCCGCTGGACGATCCCCACCTTCGAGGAGGTCCTGCGCTGGGCCGAGGACGAGGGCCGCCGCCGGGGCCGCGAGATCTGGCTCCACGTCGAGACCAAGCACCCCACGTACTTCCGCTCCCTCGGCCTCGGCCTGGAGGAGCGGCTCGCCAGGCTCCTGCGCCGCTACGGACGCCACCGCGCGAACTCCCCGGTCTTCCTGCAGTCCTTCGAGCCCGGCAGCATCCAGCGCCTGGCGAAGCTGGTGGACTCCCCGCGCGTCGTCCTGCTCTCCGGCGCCGGCAGCCGCCCCTGGGACTTCGTCCAGGCCGGCGACCCCCGCACGGTCGCCGACCTGGTCACGCCCGCCGGGCTGCGCTGGATCTCCTCCTACGCGCAGGGCATCGGCCCCACCCTCGACCTGGTGATCCCGAAGGACGCGAGCGGCCGGCTCGGCACCCCGACCACCCTGGTCCGGGACGCCCACGCCGAGGGGCTGATCCTCCACCCCTACACCCACCGCAACGAGAACACCTTCCTGCCCGCCGAGTTCCGCCGCGGCACCGACCCCAACGCCTACGGCGACTCCTTCGGAGCCCTGAAGCGCTACCTGGAGACGGGCATCGACGGCATCTTCTCCGACAACACGGACACGGCCCTGCTCGCCGCCGCGGACCTCACCGCCCGCGGCTGACCGCCGGGGGGCCGTGCGGGCCGGCCGCCGCGCCCGCACACCCCCCTCCCGGGTGGTTTACGCCCCGTACCGCAACCGCGGCCGCGCACCCCCGCATCGTGCCGGACATGACCACCCCCACCGCCTCCGCGCCCACCGCCCTCCGGCCCCCCACCGGACGCGCGCCCCTGCCCGGCGCCGCCGACACCCGCGCCGACACCGCCCCCGGCCTCCTCGCCGCCCTCGCGCCGCTGCTCGCCGCCGAGTCGGACGCCGAGGCGCCGGCCGCCGGGATCGAACCGGGCGACCTGGAACAGGCCGTCTGGCTGCGCCTCCTGGAACGGCTCCGCGAGACGGGCGCTCCCGAGCGGCCCGCCGAATGGCTCCGCAGGGCCGTCCGCGCGGAGGCGCGCCGCGCCCGCCGGACCACCGACCGGGAGCGCCCCTACCCCGGAGAGCCGGCCCAGGAGACCGGCGGCGGCGAGCTCCGGGGCTCCCCGGAACACTCCCTGATGGCCGCCGAGGGCCGCCGTACCCTGCGCGCCGCCGTCACCCGGACACCCGGCCGCTGCCCGCGGGTGCTCGCGGCGATGCTCGACCCCCAGGACCCCACCTACCGAGAAATCGCAGGAGAGTTGGGTATCTCACAGGGAAGTCTGGGGCCGATGCGTTCCCGTTGCCTGGGATGCCTGCGCAGAATGCTCGCGGCAGAGGTTCCCGCCCCGGGTCGACGGGGAAGGGTGCGGTAAACCGATGATCGACAGATGAGCGGGAGGCGTGCACACATGGGCCTGAGTGTGACCATCTCAGCAGCGGAAGAGCGGGACGCGGAGCACATCCTGAAGCTGCAGTACCTCTGCTACCAGAGTGAGGCGGAGCTCTACGGGGACTGGTCCATCGAGCCCCTCACCCAGTCGCTCGACGCGCTGCGCGCCGAACTCGACGAGGGGCACGGCCTCGTGGCGCGGCTCGGCGACGAGGTCGTCGCCTCCGTGCGGGCCCGCCTCGACGAGGACGGCACGGTGCGGATCGCCAAGCTGATCGTCCACCCGCGCATGCAGCGCCACGGACTCGGCGGCCGCCTCCTCGACGGCATCGAGCGGCACTTCGCCTCTGCCGCCGAGCAGCTCCCCGTACCCCCGGCCAAGCGCTTCCGGCTCTTCACCGGCCACCGCAGCGAGGGCAACCTGCGGCTCTACCGCAGCAAGGGGTACGAACAGGTCTCCACCCGCGAACTCGGCCCCCGGATCACCCTGGTGACCCTGGAGAAGGCCGCCTGACTCAGGCCGCAGCCACCGCGCGCGACCTCCGCAGCCACCAGATGCCGGTCAGCGGCAGCAGGACCGGGATGAAGAGGTAGCCGTAGCCGTAGTCCGACCAGACCGTCGCGTCCGGGAAGGCGGACGGCTCGACCAGCGTCCACGTCCCCACCACCAGCACGCCCGTGAGCTCGGCGGCGCAGCACACCAGCGCCGCCCTGCGGGCCGTCTCCCCGCCGCGCACCAGCGTGTACGTGATGAACGCGTAGACCACGGCCGCCACCGCCGACAGGGCGTACGCCAGCGGTGCCCGGTCGAACTCGGTCGCGATCTGGTAGATCGAGCGGGAGACCGCGCCGACCGACATCACGCCGTACAGCCAGACGAGCAGGATGCCCGGGCCCGAGACGAGCCGGTTCCTCGTGCCCCGCGCGTCCTTCTCCTGTGTCGCGGTCATGGTCAGCCCACCGTCCAGATGTCGTAGAGACGCACTTCGAGCACGGCCAGCACGACCGCGCCCGCCGCCACCGTCGCCGAACCCCAGCGGCTCCGCTCCGCGAGCGACATGAAGCCGGCGATGGGCACCGCGCACAGCGCGCCGAGCAGATAGGCGACGAAGATCGTCGTCCCCTCCTCCGCCTTCTCGCCGCGCGCCAGCTGCACGATGCCGACGACCAGCTGGACCAGGACGAGGAACGTCACGACGGCCATGCCGATGAAGTGCCAGTCCTTGGTGGACTGGTCCCGGAAGGCGGCGAAGCCGCACCAGGCGGCGAGGGCGAGCGCGGCCACGGAGACCGCGACCGTCAGGGCGTCAAGCATGCGCCCGAGGGTATTACGGCCCGAAGGGCCCGATGCGCCCGCCCCCCGGCCCGGGGGAGAGGGCCGGGCGGAGCGTGGCCTTGGCCACAACGGGCGCCCGCCCCGGGGCCCGCGACACCCTCCCCGCCCCCGCTCCGGCCGCCCCGTCCCCGCAGGCGGCGCACGGGAACGAGGGGTCCGCGCCGGTCGGAGCCGTGTCCGCATGGCGTCTCAACAGCGTCCGCTATTCGGACACGCCCCTGGTGTTCGCAGCTGCGCATGTTTTACTTGCAGACATGACCACGACGAGCAGCCGCACCCTTGCGACCGAGGCGACCACGACGCCCGGTGCTCGTTGTATGTGTCGAATGTGCGCCTTCTGAGGGCCCCCGCCTGAGTTTCGCGCCCCGAAGCGAGACCCGACGGCCGTGCCGATCCACCCGCCTTCCGGCGGTGGACCGTGCCCGTCCCGCGCACCCGCCGCCTCCCCGGCCACCCGCCGGACCGGCCTTCCGTGCGCCTGACTGTCCGAAATGACGAATGCCCCGTGCCCGGCGGACCCCGCGCCGCGCACTCGACAGTGACGGAAACCCCTGTGATCACCACTTCGGGCCTGACCAAGGTCTACGAGTCGCGCGGCCGACAGGTCACCGCTCTGGACGGCGTCGACCTCCACGTCCGCGAGGGCGAGGTGTTCGGCGTGATCGGCCAGAGCGGCGCCGGCAAGTCCTCGCTCATCCGCTGCGTCAACCTCCTGGAGCGCCCCACCTCCGGCACCGTGACCGTCGACGGAGTCGACCTCACCGCCCTCGCCGGCAAGGGCCGCCGCGCGGGCAAGGACCTGCGCCGGGCACGCAGCAGCATCGGCATGGTCTTCCAGCACTTCAACCTGCTGTCCTCCCGCACGGTCAAGGACAACATCGAACTCCCCCTGGAGATCCTCGGCGTCCCCGGCGCCGAGCGCTCCCGCCGGGCCCTCGAACTCCTCGACCTCGTCGGCCTCGCCGACAAGGCCAAGTCCTACCCGGGCCAGCTCTCCGGCGGCCAGAAGCAGCGCGTCGGCATCGCCCGCGCCCTCGCCGGCGAGCCCAAGGTCCTCCTCTCCGACGAGGCCACCAGTGCCCTCGACCCGGAGACCACCCGCTCCATCCTCCAGCTGCTGCGCGACCTCAACCGGCAGCTGGGCCTCACCGTCCTGCTCATCACGCACGAGATGGACGTCGTCAAGACCATCTGCGACTCCGCCGCGCTCATGCAGCACGGCCGGATCGTCGAGTCCGGCACCGTCGGCGAACTGCTCGCCACCCCCGGCTCCCAGCTGGCCGCCGAGCTCTTCCCGGTCGGCGGCGCCGCCACCGGCCCCGACCGGACCGTCGTCGACGTCACCTTCCACGGCGAGGCCGCCACCCAGCCGGTCATCTCCCAGCTCTCCCGCACCTACAACATCGACATCTCGATCCTCGGGGCGGCGATGGACACGGTCGGCGGCAGGCAGATCGGCCGGATGCGGATCGAACTGCCCGGGCGGTACGAGGACAACGTCGTCCCGGTCGGCTTCCTGCGCGAGCAGGGCCTCCAGGTGGAGATCGTCGAGGACGCGCCGGACACCGCCGCCGCGCCCGTACTGGTGAAGGAAGGTGCCAAGTGACCTGGTCCGAGATGCAGCCGCTGCTGGAGCAGGGCACCGTCGACACCCTCTACATGGTCCTGTGGGCCACCGTCGTCACCGTGCTCGGCGGCCTGCCGCTCGGCATCCTCCTCGTCCTCACGGACAAGGGCGGACTGCTGCAGAACCGGCCGGTGAACAAGGTCGTCGGTGCGATCGTGAACGTCGGGCGTTCGCTGCCCTTCATCATCCTGCTCATCGCCCTGATCCCCTTCACCACCTTCGTCGTCGGCACCTTCATCGGCCCGACCGCGATGATCGTGCCGCTCGCCATCGGCGCCATCCCCTTCTTCGCGCGCCTCGTCGAGACCGCCGTCCGCGAGGTCGACCACGGGCTCGTCGAGGCCGTCCAGGCCATGGGCGGAGGCATCCCCACCATCGTCCGCAAGGTGCTGCTCCCGCAGGCCCTGCCCTCGCTGATCTCGGGCGTCACCACCACCGTGATCGTCCTCATCGGCTACTCGGCGATGGCCGGCGCGGTCGGCGGCGAGGGCCTCGGCTCCAAGGCCGTCACCTACGGATACCAGCGCTTCGACACCACCTTCATGCTGGTCACCGTCGTCGTCCTGGTCCTCATCGTGACCGTCGTCCAGCTCATCGGCGACGGAGTCGTCCGACTCCTCGCCCGCCGGGGCCGCACGGCCTGAGCCGTCCCGCCCCGCCCACCGACTTCGTCCTTCGAAGAACAGCCCGGACTTGTTGTCCAGGCGTCCACCGCACCACCTGAAAGAGGCACTCTTCGTGCGTAAGAACATCAAGCTCACCGCCGGCTTCGCCACCACCGCAGCGCTCGCCCTGGGCCTCACCGCCTGCGGCACCTCCTCGGACCCGTCCTCCGCCAAGGACGCGGCCGGCTCCGCCGACAAGCCCCTCGTCGTCGCCGCGTCCCCGACGCCGCACGCCGACATCCTCAACTTCGTCAAGGACAACCTGGCCGCGAAGGCCGGCCTGAAGCTGGAGGTGAAGGAGTTCACGGACTACGTCCTGCCGAACACCGCCACCCAGTCCGGCCAGGTCGACGCCAACTTCTTCCAGCACAAGCCGTACCTCGACGACTTCAACCAGAAGAACAAGACCACCATCGTCCCCGTGGTCAACGTCCACCTGGAGCCGCTGGGCCTGTACTCCAAGAGCCTCAAGTCGGTGAAGGACATCAAGCCCGGCCAGACCATCGCCGTCCCCAACGACACCACCAACGGCGGCCGCGCGCTCCAGCTGCTCGCGGAGAACGGCCTGATCACCATCAAGCCGGGCGTCGGCACCAACGCCAAGCTCTCCGACATCACCGACAAGAAGGGCCTGGAGTTCAAGGAGCTGGAGGCCGCCACCGTGCCCCGCGCCCTGAACGACGTGGACGCCGCCGTCATCAACGGCAACTACGCCATCGAGGCCAAGCTGGAGCCGGCGAAGGACGCCCTCGTCCTGGAGAAGGCGGACGGCAACCCGTACGCCAACTTCCTCGCCGTCAAGGAGGGCAACGAGAAGGACGCCCGCGTGCAGAAGCTCGCCGAGCTCCTCAACTCGCCCGAGGTGAAGAAGTACATCGAGGACACCTACAAGGGCTCGGTCATCCCGGCCTTCGGCGCCGTCAAGTAACACCCGGCGTCCGAGGGACCGTCAGACCGGTTCCCCCGTACAGTCCTTGTGCGAAGGCCCCCGCATCCCGTCCGGTGCGCGGGGCCTTCGCCGTACCCCCACCCGACACCCGACCCGGCCATGCGCACAGGCGGTCGCATGCTGCATGCTGTGCGTTCACGGTCGATTCGGACGGTTCACGGCATGGAGCTGCGCATGACTACCACCTTTCCGGACATCTCCATCAACACGGACCGGTTGGTGCTGCGCGCGCTCGAGGAGGCGGACGCCCCCGCCCTCGCCGAGATGATGAACGACGAACTCGTCGGCGCCTGGACCGCGGTGCCCCAGCCCTACACCGAGGCGGCCGCCCGCACCTGGATCACCGAGTACGCGCCCGCCGAACGCGCCGCGGGCCGGGGCATCGACCTCGCCGTCACGGAGTTCCTCACCCAGCGCCTGGTCGGCATCGTCCAGCTGGCCAGGACCGACTGGCGGGTCCGCTCCACCGAACTCTCCTACATCGTCGCCCCCTGGGCCCGCGGCGAGGGATACGCCTCCGAGGCCGCGCTCGCCACCGCCCGGTGGCTCTTCGGCGACCAGAGGTTCGAACGGATCGAGCTGCGCACCGCCGCCGACAACACCGCCTCGCAGCAGGTCGCCCAGAAGATCGGCTGCATCAGCGAGGGCGTCCTGCGCAACGCCTGCATAGCCCGCACCCGCACCGAGGACGGCGAGTGGACCGACCTGCGCACCGACTTCATCGTCTGGGGCCTCCTCCCCGAGGACCTCGACGACGTCGCCGACCACATGGCCGAGGCCGGGTACTCCTCGTACACCGACTGGAGCTGAGCCCCGCGGACGCTCACCGGGGTACCCTCGGAACGCCCCCGACCTGCGACAACACCACAGGAGACAGACGACCATGGCCGACCGCGTCACGGTGATCGGCTGGGACGGCTCGCCCCTCACGGAGGCGGCCCGGTCCGCTCTCTCCGCCGCCACCCTGGTGGCCGGCGCGGCCCACCACCTGGCGCTGCCCGAGGTCCCGCCCGACGCCGAGCGCATCCGCCTCGGCAGCGTCGACCTCGCCGCCCGCCGCATCGCCGGCCACCGCGGCACCGCCGTCGTCCTCGCCGACGGGGACCCCGGCTTCTTCGGCGTCGTCCGCACCCTGCGCGCGCCCGAACACGGCCTGGAGATCGAGGTCGTGCCCGCCGTCTCCGCGGTCGCCGCCGCCTTCGCGCGGGCCGGCATGCCCTGGGAGGACGCCCGTGTCGTCGTCGCCCACCAGCGCACCCTGCGCCGCGCCGTCAACGTCTGCCGCGCCCACCCCAAGGTCGCCGTCCTCACCTCGCCCGGTGCCGGGCCGGCCGAACTGGCCCTCCTCCTCGACGGGGTCCACCGCACCTTCGTCGTCTGCGAGGAGCTGGGCACCGACCGCGAGCAGGTCTCCGTCCTCACCTCCGACAAGGCCGCCGACCACGTCTGGCGCGACCCCAACGTCGTCCTCGTCATCGGCGGCGGCAGCACCGGCGCCGTCACCCCCGGCGGCACCTGGCTGACGGGCCAGGACCCGGCCGCCCTTCCCGTACGCGGCTGGGGGCTGCCCCCGGAGGAGTACGCCCCCGACGGCCACCGCCCCGGCGCCGTACCCTCCGCGCCGGCCGGCGCGCGGCCCACGGCCGGCGAGGATCCCGCGCTGCGTGCTGCCCAACTGGCCCGCCTCGGCCCCCGCGTCGGCGACCTCGTCTGGGACATCGGCTGCGCCGGAGGGGCCTTCGCCGTCGAGGCGGCCCGCTTCGGCGCCGCCGTCATCGCCGTGGACGCCGACCCCGCGGCCTGCGCCCGCACCGAGGCGACCGCCCGCCGTCACGGCGTCCCCCTCCAGGCCGTCCCGGGCCGCGCCCCGCACGTCCTGGAGAGCCTCCCCGAACCCGACGTCGTCCGGGTCGCGGGCGGCGGGGTCCCCGTCGTCCGGGCCTGCACCGACCGGCGTCCGGAACGGATCGTCGCCCACGCCTCCACCCGCGACGAGGCCGAGGCCATCGGCGCGGCCCTCGACGACGGCGGCTACGCCGTGGAGAGCCTCCTGCTCCAGACCGTCGGCCTCGATCCCGCCGACTGGTCGGAACGCGACCGTTCGGTCGTCTTCCTGCTGTCCGGACGCAGGATCGACCGAGCCCCGTGACCAGGCCGCCCCACCGGGGCAGGGTAGGCTGGCCGATTGTTGTACCGGACCCGGACGTTCGACGCTCTGTGTGTCAATGTCCTGAATTGGTGGCTCCTTTGTGTCGCTGATGTGGTACGGGACAAGGGGGGACCGCGCGACGTGGCGCAGTCCACAGCGCACCGTGGCGGATCTCCCTGCCACGATGGCCGAGGACCGCGACAATGAGTGGGTGTCCGCGCGTCCTTCGTGCCGCGCGGCGCGCGCGCTCGTTGTCAAAGACGGGCGCAGTCTTAGGAGCACAAGCGATGGGCGAGGGGTACGCATGACGGACACCGGCCAGGTCCCGGGCGAGGGACTGCCGGAGAACGCAGGCATGGTCGAGCAGCCGGGCATCCCCGCACCGGGCGCGTACACCTTCCTGGACCCCTCCGAGCACGCCACCGAGGACGACGACCTGCTTCTCATGCCCGGCGCGCAGGGCGCCTGGAGCGAGCACCCGCCGGGCGTCGTGCCCGCGCCGCCGGTCGCCGTTCCGGCCCCGCACACCGCCCCCGTGGTCCCCGGCCAGGCGACGCCCCACCAGGGCGTCCCGCAGCCCGCGGCCCCGATGGGCGACCCGCTCACCGATCCGCTGCCGGACCCGCTCACGGGTCCGCTCGCCGACTCGGTCGCGCTCGCCGACATGCTGACGGCCCCGCAGGGCCAGACCCCGGCGCAGGGCGTCCCGCTCGGCCACGCCGGCACCCCGGCGCACGGCGTCCCCGTGGCGCCCTACGAGCAGGCCGCCACCGACCACGGGTACGAGCCGGGCATCCTCGACACCGGCGCCCACGAGGCCGCGGGCCGCGACTCCGGCTCCGTCGACCTCGGCGGCGTCCGCATGCCGGCGCCCGGCGCGGCCCAGGTGCCGCCGCCCGCCCGCCGCCCGCTGCACATGGGCCCGCCGGTGCCCGACGCCACCGGCGGCGTCGTGCTCTCCCTGGCCGACCGCGGCCCGGCCGCCGCACCCGCCCCGGCCCCGCAGCCGGTCCCGGCGGTGGCCACCGAGCCCGCGCCGGTCCCCGTGCGGAACCCGGGACCGCCCACCACGGGCCCCGAGTACTTCGACGTCCCGCAGGAGCAGCAGCTCGCGCCGCAGGGCGCCGAGCCGTGGGCCGCGCAGCCGCAGGAGGCCGTGGCGCCCCCGGCCGCCTTCCCCGCAGAAACGGTCGTCCCGCCGACCGGCCAGTTCGTCCAGGTCGAGGGCTCCGTCCCGACCGCCCCGCACCTGGCCCCGGTCCCGTCGCCCGAGGCCGCCGCAGTACCCCCGGCCGAGACCGTCGCCGAGGCGCCGGTCGCTTCGCCCGAAGCCGTGCACGCGGCGCAGGGCACCGACGTCGTGGCCCCCGAGGCCGTCGTGGCGGGCGTGCCCGGCACCCCGGACGAGACCCCGGCGGAGACCGCTCCCGAGGCAGAGGCAGAGGCAGAGGCCGAGCCTTCGGCCGTCGTCGCCGACGACGCCCAGGCGGTCACCGTGCCCGCGCCGCGCGAGGCCGAGCCCGCCGCGGAGCCCGTCGCCCCCGCGCCGGCCGAGGCCGTCGAGCCCGCGCCCGCCGTGGCCGCCGCCGCGCCCGAGCCCGCCCCCGTCGACGTACCGGCCCAGCCGGCGGAGCCCGTCGCACCGGTCGCGGAGCCCGTCGCGCTCGTCGCCGAGCCGGTCGTCGCCCCCGTCGTCGTCGCCGAGGCCCCGGTGGAGCCTGCTCCCGAGGAGCCCCCCGTCGAGGCGGTCGCCGACGAGATCCCCGTGGTCGCCGAGGACGTGCCCGAGGCCGGGCCCGAGCAGGCCCCCCAGCCCGCGCCGGCCGAAGCCGCCGCCGAGGCCGTGGCCGCCGAGGCACCGGAGCCGACCGCTCCCGCCGCCCCGCCGGCCGAGGCCGTCGCGCCCGAGGCCGCTGCCGAGGCCGTCCAGGAGGCCGTCGAGCCGGTCGAGCACGTGGCCGCGCAGGCCGGGGCGACCGACGAGCCCGCCGACGCCGACGTCCAGGCCCCGGCCGTCGCCGAGACCCCCGAGGCCGCCCCGGCGGCCGACGCGGACGCAGCCGACGTCGCCCCCGAGGCCGACGCGGACCCCGCCGCCGACGGCGAGGAGCCTGCGCAGGGCGCCCCCGCCCCCGGCTACGACGACGCCGAGCGCGAGGCCGTCCTCCGCGTGATGCGCGAGCGCCGCGACATCCGCAACGGCTTCCGCTCCGACCCGATCCCGCACGAGGTGCTGCTCCGCGTCCTGGAGGCCGCCCACACGGCCCCCAGTGTCGGCCACTCGCAGCCCTGGGACTTCGTCGTCATCCGCTCCGCCGAGACCCGGCAGACGATGCACGAACTGGCCCAGCGCCAGCGCGAGGCGTACGCCAAGTCGCTGCCCAAGGCCCGGGCCAAGCAGTTCAAGGAACTGAAGATCGAGGCCATCCTCGACACCCCGGTCAACATCGTCGTGACCGCCGACCCCACCCGCGGCGGCCGCCACACCCTCGGCCGCTACACGCAGCCGCAGATGGCCCCGTACTCCTCGGCCCTCGCCGTCGAGAACCTCTGGCTCGCCGCCCGCGCCGAGGGCCTCGGCGTCGGCTGGGTCAGCTTCTTCGACGAGCGCGAGATGGTCCGCGCCCTCGGCCTCCCCGAGCACCTCGAAGTCGTCGCGTACCTCTGCGTCGGCTACGTCGACGAGTTCCCCGACGAGCCCGAGCTGGCCCAGGCGGGCTGGTCCAAGCGCCGCCCGCTGGCCTGGGTCGTCCACGAGGAGACGTACGGCCGCCGCGCCCTGCCCGGCGAGGAGCCGCACGACCTGCTCCAGGAGACCGTCGCCAACATCCGCCCGCTGGACGCCAAGGCGCTCGGCGAGGCGTGGGAGCGGCAGAAGCGGATGACCAAGCCGGCCGGCGCGCTCGGCATGCTGGAGATCATCTCGGCCCAGCTCTCCGGCCTCTCCCGGATGTGCCCGCCCCCGATCCCGGAACCCGCGGCCGTCGCGATCTTCGCCGGCGACCACGGCGTCCACGCCCAGGGCGTCACGCCCTGGCCGCAGGAGGTCACCGGCCAGATGGTGGCCAACTTCCTCGGCGGGGGAGCGGTCTGCAACGCCTTCGCCAACCAGGTCGGCGCCGAGGTCTGCGTCATCGACGTCGGCGTCGCCTCCGAGCTTCCGGCCACGCCCGGCCTGCTGCCGCGCAAGGTCCGCCCCGGGACCGGCGACTTCACCACCGGCCTCGCGATGACCCGCGAGGAGGTGCTGGCCGCGATCGAGGTCGGCATCGAGACCGCCCGCGACCTGGTCGCCGCCGGCAACAAGGCGATCCTCACCGGCGAGATGGGCATCGCGAACACCACCGCGTCCGCCGCGCTCATCTCGGTCTACACCGGCGTCGACGCCGCCGAGGTCACCGGCCGCGGCACCGGCATCAACGACGAGACGCACGCCCGCAAGGTCGACGTGGTGCGCCGCGCCCTCGAACTCCACCAGCCGGACCCGGCGGACCCGATCGGCGTCCTCTCGGCGGTCGGCGGCCTGGAGCACGCGGCCCTCGTCGGCCTGGTCCTGGGCGCCGCCTCGCTGCGCACCCCCGTCATCCTCGACGGCGTCTCCACCGGCGCTGCCGCCCTCGTGGCCCGGGCCATCGCGCCCGAGTCCCTGGCGGCCTGCATCGCCGGCCACCGCAGCGCCGAGCCCGGCCACGTGGCGGCCCTCAACAAGCTGGGCCTGCGCCCGCTGGTCGACCTGGACCTCCGCCTCGGCGAGGGCACGGGCGCGCTGCTCGCCCTCCCGCTCGTCCAGAGCGCGGCCCGCGCCATGCACGAGGTCGCCACGTTCGACTCGGCGGGCGTCACCGAGAAGTAGCACCGCCGCCCACGCGTCCCCCCGCCCGCCCCGGCGCGCGGGGGGACGCGCGGGTCGGGCAGCGGTCGCGCGGACCCCACCGGGACATCCGTCACACCCTGCCGACCCCAGGTCACAGATATCGTGAGGGGGCACACGCCGCTCCACCGCCGCAGCGGCCCCCTCGCCCGCACCGCCACGCTCTCCGAGGAGCCGCTCACCCATGGCCGAGAACGCCGAGCACCCCGCCTACCCCGTCGGACTGCGCCTCGCCGGCCGCCGCGTCGTCGTCCTCGGCGGCGGCCAGGTCGCCCAGCGCCGGCTCCCCGCCCTGATCGCCGCCGGCGCCGACATCACGCTGATCTCCCCGTCGGCCACCCCCTCCGTCGAGGCAATGGCCGAGGCCGGCGAGATCCGCTGGACGAAGCGGCGGTACGAGGACGGCGACCTCGCCGACGCCTGGTACGCGCTGGTCGCGACCACCGACCCGGCCTCGAACGCCGCCGCCTCCGCGGAGGCCGAGCGGACCCGCACCTGGTGCGTGCGCTCCGACGACGCCGAGGCGGCCACCGCCTGGACCCCGGCCACCGGCCGGGACGCGGGCGTCACCGTCGCCGTGCTCACCGGCCACGACCCCCGCCGCTCCGCCGCCGTGCGCGACGCGATCGTCGAGGGGCTGCGCGAGGGCTCCATCGCCGCGCCGGCGCACCGCGCCCGTACCCCCTTCGTCGCCCTGGTCGGCGGCGGCCCCGGCGACCCGGACCTCATCACCGTCCGGGGCCGGCGCCTCCTCGCCGAGGCCGACGTCGTCATCGCCGACCGGCTCGGCCCCCGCGACCTCCTCGACGAGCTGCCGCCGCACGTCGAGGTGATCGACGCGGCGAAGATCCCGTACGGCCGCTTCATGGCCCAGGAGGCCATCAACAACGCGCTCATCGAGCACGCCAAGGCCGGCCGGTCCGTCGTCCGCCTCAAGGGCGGCGACCCGTTCGTCTTCGGCCGCGGCATGGAGGAGGCCCAGGCGCTCGCCGCGGAGGGCATCGCCTGCACGGTGGTCCCCGGCATCTCCAGCTCGATCTCGGTCCCCGGCGCGGCCGGCATCCCGGTCACCCACCGCGGGGTCGCCCACGAGTTCACCGTGGTCAGCGGCCACGTCGCCCCCGACGACCCGCGCTCGCTCGTCGACTGGGCGTCCCTCGCCAAGCTCACCGGCACCCTGGTGATCCTCATGGGCGTCGACAAGATCGGGAAGATCGCCGAGGCGCTCGTCGCCCACGGCAAGAGCCCCGAGACGCCGCTCGCCCTGATCCAGGAGGGCACCACAGCGGCCCAGCGCCGGGTCGACGCCACGCTCGCGACGGTCGCGGAGACCGTCAAGGCGCAGGAGGTCCGCCCGCCGGCCGTCATCGTCGTCGGCGAGGTCGTCGCCGAGGGCCCGGGCAAACTCGTGAAGTGACCGGGGACCACCCGCACGACGCGACCGACAACCGCACCCCGCGCACATTGGCACCACACCCCGGACAAGGCAGTATCACCTCGTGGCCGAACTCATCACGATCGACGACCCCGACGACCCCCGCCTGCGCGACTACACCGGCCTGACCGACGTCGAGCTCCGCCGCAGACGCGAGCCGGCCGAGGGCCTGTTCATCGCGGAGGGCGAGAAGGTCATCCGCCGCGCCCGGCAGGCGGGGTACGAGATGCGGTCGATGCTGCTCTCCGCCAAGTGGGTCGACGCCATGCGGGACGTCATCGACGAGGTCCCGGCACCGGTCTACGCGATCCAGCCGGACCTCGCCGAACGCGTCACCGGCTACCACGTGCACCGCGGCGCGCTCGCCTCCATGCAGCGCAAGCCGCTCCCGGACGCCGCCGAACTGCTGGTCGGCGCCCGGCGCGTGGTCATCATGGAGTCGGTCAACGACCACACCAACATCGGCGCCATCTTCCGCAGCGCCGCCGCCCTCGGCATGGACGCGGTCCTGCTCTCCCCGGACTGTGCCGACCCGCTCTACCGGCGCTCGGTCAAGGTCTCCATGGGCGCGGTCTTCTCCGTCCCGTACGCCCGTCTCGACACCTGGCCCCGCGGGCTGGAGACCGTCCGGGAAGCGGGCTTCAAGCTCCTCGCGCTCACCCCCGCGGAGAAGGCGACCTCCATCGACGAGGCCGCCCCGCACAAGCTGGAGCGGGTGGCGCTGATGCTGGGTGCCGAGGGAGACGGCCTCTCCACCCAGGCCCTGCGCGCCGCCGACGAATGGGTCCGCATCCCCATGGCCCACGGCGTCGACTCCCTCAACGTGGGCGCGGCCGCGGCCGTCGCCTTCTACGCCGTCGCCACCGGCCGCCCGGAGTCCTGACCCCCACCTCCCGCCCCGGTCTCCGGACCGGGCCCGGCAGGGGCCGTGAGAGAAGTCCCTAGCCCTGCAGGGCCTGCGCGGCGGCGATCCCCAGGGCCACGACCAGCGTCACGACCACGAAGACGAAGAGGCGCTGCCGCAGCAGCCGGGGGTTGGCGGGGCGGCGGCCTGTCGACGTCGAACGGGCGCCGGGCCGGGTTCCGGTCCGCTGCTGGGGGCGCGAGCCACCGGTCCGCGGGCCCCCGGAGGGCCGGGACGACGGACCCGGTCCGCGCCCGGCCGCCCGGTCGCGGTCCGTGCCCCGGTCGGCGGCGCGCTCACGGTCGGTGCCGCGCTCGGGATCGCGGCCGCGGGTGTCCCGCTCGGTGTACCGCTCCGTCGGCCGGGCCTGGTGACGCTCCTCGGTCCGCTCCCGCTGCACGGGCGGCCGCGAGACCGGCAGCCCCTGCGCCTCGCGCGCCGCGATCTCCTTGAGCCGCATCGACAGCTGGAGCGTGCTCGGCCGGTCCTCCGGGTCCTTGGCCAGACAGGCCCGGACCAGCGGCGCCAGCGCGTCGGGCACCCCGGTCAGCTGCGGCTCCTCGTGGACCACCCGGTAGAGCATCACCTCGGAACTGCCGTGCCCGAAGGGCGAGTCCGCCATGGCCGCGTACGCCAGGGTGGCGCCGAGCGAGAAGACGTCGGTGGCCGGGGTCACGGCCGCGCCGCGCACCTGCTCGGGCGCGAGGAAGCCGGGCGAGCCCACGGCCGTGCCCACGTGGGTCAGGGTGCTCGCCCCGGTGGCCCAGGCGATGCCGAAGTCGATGATGCGGGGGCCCTTGGGGGAGAGCAGGATGTTCGACGGCTTCAGGTCCCGGTGCACCACCCCGGCCTCGTGGACGGCGACCAGGCCCTCCGAGAGGGCCGCCCCGATCGAGGCCACGTCGGCGGCGCGCAGCGCGCCCTCCTCGGCGACCCGGTCGTGGAGCGAGGGGCCGGGCACGTACTGGGTGGCGAACCAGGGGCGCTCGGCCTCCAGGTCGGCGGCGACGAGCCGGGCCGTGCACCCGCCGCGGATCCGACGGGCCGCCGAGACCTCACGGGCGAACCGGGACCGGAACTCCTGGTCCTCGGCCAGATCGGGCCGGATCACCTTCAGCGCCACGCGCTGGCCGCGCCGGTCGGACCCCAGGTACACGACGCCCATCCCGCCGGCCCCCAGCCTGCGGTGGAGCCGGAACGACCCGACGATCCGCGGATCCTCGCGCCGGAGCCGCATCATCGCCATGTCCGTCCCCTCGTCCGTTCGACGTGGCACAGCTTACGTAGTGGCGCCCGTACGTGCTCATAGGCCGCGCCCTCGGCCGTGATCGATTGTCAGTGCTGACGGGCGGGGCCCGACCCCGCACGGACCGTCGGCACATGCCAACCCCCTTTGTCCGGACATCACTTGACGGACCGTTGCGAACGCCGCAGGTCGGCCCGCGCGCCCGGCCGCCGGGTCCGCCGGCCCCGATCCGAGACCGGGGGCCCGGGAAGTGAGCGAAGTCACGTCCCTGAGCCCCTCCCCTCGGGGAAGACCCCGGCTCCGGCGGCCCCGTCTCCACCCAGGGGAGTACGCCGCACGGGCGGGCGTCATCCTCCGGGAGGCCCGCAAGTCGGTACGCGGGCATGACGTCCCGGCACGCCCCGCTCCCTAGTCTTGAGGTCAAGCGGCGGGTGCAGCACTCGTCCCCCGAGGTCACGCACCCGCCGCGCCGGAACATGACAGGAGAGGACCCATGGCCTTCACGGCACCGCGGACGAGCACCCGGCCTTCGGGCCAGCGCCACCCCCTCGTGGCCACCGCCATGGTCCTCCCTCTCGCGGCCCTTCTCGTCGTCGTCTTCGGCGGCTGGGACGCGGTGGTCACACAGGCGTCGTCCGTGGGCGTGATGCTGGGGCGCTGAGCGGCGCCCCGGACCCGGGAGAGCGGCCCGGGTCGGGACATCCGGCCATCAACCCCGTGGGGACGGGGGTGCGGCGGACGGCAGCGTGGGGCCGGTCAGCTGGGGAGCTGACCGGCCCTCGCGCTTTCCCGCCCCGGCGCCCCGCCCGCAGGGGCCGTTCTCGCGCGATGGGCCGCCCTCCCGCCGACGCCCCGCGCCGGCCGGTGCGACGCACGTCCGTGCCCCCGCCGTGCGACCGGCGGGGGGGGAGTGGCCGTCCCCCTCCACCCCGTACGCTCCCCGCGTGGACATCCCCGCCCGGCCCCGGCCCGCCCCGACCCCGATCCCGCTCGCGCGGACCGGTCCGGGAGCCCTGCTCGACCGACTCGCCGCCGTCGCGCGCGACGCGGTCCACGGCCCCGACGGGCGCTGCGACTGCCCGAGCGACGTCGTCGGGGTGCTCGCCGACCGGGAGGACGGGACGGTGGTGCGGCACGGCGGGCTCGTCGCCAAGGCGCACGCCCCGGGGACGGATCCGGAGGAGCACGGCGCACGGCTCGCGCTCGCCGCGAGGGCCGAGGTCGCCGGCGTCCTCGTGCCGCCGCTGCCGCTTCCCGACTCCGGCCCCGGCGTACCGGGCGGACGCCCGGTCAGTCTCTGGGCGTACGGTCCGCCCGTGGACCCGGCGGACCCGGACGCCGCTCCGTGGGAGGAGGCGGCCGGGCTCCTGGCCCTGCTCCACCGGACGCCGCCCCCGGCAACGGCCGGGCGGCTGCCGGAGATGCGGGCCCCCGTGAAGGTGGAGCTGGCGGTGGAGCGGATGAACCGGGCGGCGGCGGGCCACCCCGCGACGGCCACCGTCCTCGCCGCATGGCGGACGCTTCCCGCCCGCGACCCGGCGGCAACCGGGCACCGGGCGCTCTGTCACGGCGACTTCCACCTGGGCCAACTCGTCCGCGGGGTCGGTGCTCCGCAGGGGCGGTCGGCCGGTCCGTGGCGGCTGATCGACGTCGACGACCTGGGTCTGGGCGACCCGGCGTGGGACCTGGCGCGTCCCGCCGCGTGGTTCGCCGCGGGCATCCTGCCACCGGAGGTGTGGTCGCGGTTCCTCGGCGCCTATCTGGAGGCGGGCGGTCCCGCGGTGGGTGCGGACCCCTGGGTGCGACTCGACGCCCCGGCCCGGGCCCTGACGGTCCAGACGGCGGCGCTGGCCGTGGCCAAGTCCACCGCCGAAGGCCGGCCGCTGGACGAGGTGGAGGTCGTGATGATCGACACCTGTGCGCGTATCGCCGGAGATCGAACCGTTTCGGCCGCTTCGGCGTCCACGTAGGGTGAAGGCACCATTCGAACGGCAACGTCAGGGAGTTGAGCCGAGCATGCAGTGTCCCAAGTGTCATGCGGCCATGCACACGTACAACCGCAACGGCGTCCAGATCGAGCAGTGCAGCGGCTGCCGCGGCATATTCCTGGACTTCGGCGAGCTGGAGGCCCTGACGCGCCTGGAGTCCCAGTGGGCCCAGCAGGCCCCGCCCGCCCCGCCGGCCGCCTACCCGGCGCAGCCCGCCCCCGCCGCCCCCGCGTGGGGCGCCCCGCACCACGGCGGGCACCACGGCGGCGGTCACTACCGCCAGCGCGGCTTCGGGCGGATGCTCTTCTCCTCCTGACCTCCGGCCGGCCGGCGCCCGTGGGTGCCGGCCGCTCGCAGCTGCCGTCGGCGCACACGAAGAAGCCCCCGACCGCGAGACGCGGCCGGGGGCTTCTTCGATGGTGCGCGATACTGGGATTGAACCAGTGACCTCTTCCGTGTCAGGGAAGCGCTCTCCCGCTGAGCTAATCGCGCGGGACGCACCCGAAGGTGCGGGAACTGTGTGCGCGATACTGGGATTGAACCAGTGACCTCTTCCGTGTCAGGGAAGCGCTCTCCCGCTGAGCTAATCGCGCGGGGGATCCGAAGACCCAGGACCCGAAGGTCCAGTGGACGATACTGGGATTGAACCAGTGACCTCTTCCGTGTCAGGGAAGCGCTCTCCCGCTGAGCTAATCGTCCTTGGAGGTGGAGACGGGATTTGAACCCGTGTAGACGGCTTTGCAGGCCGTTGCCTCGCCTCTCGGCCACTCCACCAGGAGTGAATACGGGGGTTCGGGAAGATCCCCCACATCGAGCGGACGACGAGATTCGAACTCGCGACCCTCACCTTGGCAAGGTGATGCTCTACCAACTGAGCCACGTCCGCTTGTCGGTTCCGTTCCGCTTGCGCGTCCCGGCGACGTGTTGAACTCTAGCGGATTCCTGGGCCAGTACAAAAACGCGTTTCCGCAGCGTGCTGACCTGCGAGCCCTTCGCGGCGGTCGGCCGTCCCGTCCGGAGGGTTCGCGTGGCGTTCACTCGCCGTGTCCCGGAGGTGGCGCGGAGCCGTCGCCCCGGGGCTCCCGTGCGCCCCTCGGCACACGACCCCGTGCCCCCGCGCCGCCGGACCTAGACTCGATGCGTGCACGACCTTGCTCCTCTGGCCCGCTTCGGCGGCCTCGTCGCGACCGATCTCCGGGACGTCACCCACGACCCCGAGGCCCTGGACTCCGCCGGCTTCTGGGCCGTCTGCGCGGACTTCGAGGGGCGCCTCACCTGCGCCCGCTTCGGAGACGTGCGGCCCGACCCGGTGCCCGCCCCCGTCCCGGGCGCCTGGCGCGGACCCGCCGCCGGTGACTGGACGTCCTCGCTCGACCGCGCCGCGTACGTCGCCGGCGTCCGGCGCGTGCGCGAGCACATCGCGCGCGGCGAGGTCTACCAGGCGAACCTCTGCCGGGTGATGACCGCGCCGCTGCCGGACCCCGCCACCGCCGACGTGGACGCCCTCACCGCACTCCTGGCCCGCGGCAACCCCGCCCCCTACGCCGGGACGATCCGCCTGCCCGCGCACGGTGTGGAGATCGCGACCGCGTCCCCCGAGCTCTACCTCCGCAGGGAGGGGGCGCTGATCTCCTCGGGCCCCATCAAGGGCACCGGCCGCACCGAGGCGGACCTGCTCCCGAAGGACCACGCGGAGAACGTGATGATCGTCGACCTGGTCCGCAACGACCTGGGACGCGTCAGCGAGACCGGCTCCGTCGCCGTCCCCGCCCTCTGCGCCGTCGAGGAGCACCCCGGCCTGGTCCACCTCGTCTCCACCGTCACCGGCGTCCTGCGCGAGGACGCGGGCTGGCCCGAGCTGCTGGACGCGACCTTCCCGCCCGGATCCGTCACCGGGGCGCCCAAGTCCAGCGCCCTGCGGATCATCGAGGCCCTGGAGGCCGCGCCCCGGGGCCCGTACTGCGGAGGCGTCGGCTGGGTCGACGCCGACGCGGGGACGGCGGAGCTGGCGGTCGGCATCCGCACCTTCTGGATCGACCGTCCCGCGGGCGTGCTCCGCTTCGGCACCGGCGCCGGCATCACCTGGGGGTCCGACCCGGAGCGCGAGTGGGAGGAGACCGAGCTGAAGGCGACCCGGCTGGTCGCGATAGCGTCGGGCGCCTACGAGTCAGGCGCCCATGCGGCGAGCGGAAAGGCCATCTCTCGATGAAACTCTGGGTCAACGGCGGGCTGCACGACGCGGAGACCGCCCGGGTCTCCGTCCTGGACCACGGACTGACCGTCGGCGACGGGATCTTCGAGACGGTCAAGGCCGAGCGCGGAGAAACGTTTGCTCTCACGCTCCACCTGGAGCGCCTCACCCGTTCCGCCCGCGGCCTCGGCCTGCCCGACCCGGACCTCGACGAGGTCCGCCGCGCCTGCGCCGCCGTCCTGGAGGCCAACCCGATGGAGCTCGGCCGGCTCCGCATCACCTACACCGGCGGGCTCTCGCCGCTCGGCTCGGAGCGCGGCGACGCCGGCGCGAGCCTCGTCGTCGCCCTCGGCGAGACCGGCCGCCGCCCCGACTCCACCGCGGTGATCACCGTGCCCTGGACGCGCAACGAGCGCGGCGCGCTGACCGGACTCAAGACCACCTCGTACGCCGAGAACGTCGTCGCCCTCGCCCGGGCGCGCGAGCAGGGGGCCTCCGAGGCCCTCTTCGCGAACACGGTGGGGCAGCTCTGCGAGGGCACCGGCTCCAACGTCTTCGTCGTCGTCGACGGCCGGATCCTCACCCCGCCGGTCTCCTCCGGCTGCCTCGCGGGCATCACCCGCGCCCTCGCCGTGGAGTGGACCGGGGCGGAGGAGGCGGACCTTCCGCTGGAGGTGCTGGAGAGCGCCGACGAGATCTTCCTGACCTCCACCCTGCGCGACGTCCAGGCCGTCCACCGGGTCGACGCCCGCGAGCTGGCGCCCGCGCCCGGCCCGGTCACCGCCAAGGCGATGCGCGCCTTCGACGAGCGCGCGTCCCGCGACCGCGACCCGCGCGGGGCGTAGGGAGGCGCCCACCGTCCGGCGCGGATCGCGGGGCAGCCGGGCAAATCCGGATGACGGACGGCCCCGGGGTGGGTAGAACTCCTCTGATGACCACCACCCTGCGGCCGGCCGAGCCGCTTCAGCAGACGCCCGACGGCGGCCGTTCCCGTACCTACGACGTGTGCGTGAACAGCCGCCGCGTCGGCGCGGTCCGCCTCTCCACCGACCTCCGCTTCGGGGCCGCCTCCGGCGTGATCGACGAGCTGCGCGTCGACGAACCGGACCGGCGCCGCGGCCGGGGCACGGTCGCGGCGCTCGCCTCCGAGGAGGTGCTGCGCGGCTGGGGCTGCGCCGAGGTGCAGATATCGGTGCCCGCGGACGCCGAGGCGGCGCTGCGGATGGGCCGCGCGCTCGGCTACACCGAGCGCAGCCGGAACATGGTCAAGGAGCTGTCCGCCGAGCCGCCGGCGCTGCCGGAGGGCATCGAGGTCCGGCCGATGACGGAGGGCGAGTACGGCCGGTGGGAGGCGCGGGCCAAGGCGGGCTTCGCCCAGAGCTGGATCGACCGGGGCGTCCCCGAGGAGCAGGCCAGGACCAAGGCCGAGGACAGCCACCGCCGGTACCTCCCGGAGGGGCTGGCCACGCCGGGCGTCGCGATCCACGTCGTCGTCCGCGAGGGGCGGCCCGCCGGCTTCCTGTGGACCGGCCGGATCGAGCTCGAACCGGGCCGGTGGGCCGCCTTCGTGTACGACATCGAGGTCGAGGAGGACCAGCGCGGCCGGGGTCTCGGCCGGGCGCTCATGCTGCTCGCCGAGCGGGTCGCGAGCGAGGCCGGGGAGACCCGGATCGGACTGCACGTCTTCGCGGGCAACACCCCGGCGATCCGGCTCTACGAGTCGCTGGGCTACCGCACGACCCTCGTCAACAGCGCCAAGGAGCTGCGGTAGCGCCGGGGGTCAGCCCGCGAGGAGGCGGTCGGCGATCTCCGCGATCCGCTCCCGCAGGCCCTCCTGGCTCTTGCCGCCGTCCAGGCGCTCGCCGCCGATCACATAGGTCGGGGTGCCGGTGACCTTGATCGCCTTGCCCTCCGCCTCGTCCGCGTCGACGGTCAGCAGATGCCTGCCGTCGATCAGGGCGGTGTCGAACTCCTCGGCGTCCAGCCCGATTTCGGCGGCCACCTCCAGCAGGACCGGCTCGCCGCGGTCGCCGAGCTCGGCGGTCCTGGCGAGCAGCGCCTCCGCGTAGGGCCAGCCCTTGCCCTGCTCGACGGCCTCCTCCGCGGCCTGCGCGGCGGCGTACGCCTGCTTGTGCTTCTCCAGCGGGAAGTGGCGCAGCTGTACGTCGAGCCGGTCGCCGAACCGCTCGCGGAGCGCGCGGACGTCGTCGAGGGCCGTGAAGCAGTCGGGGCACTGGAGGTCGAACCACGCCTCCAGGACGACGGGGGAGGCGGGTGCGGTGGTGGAGTCACTCATGACAGCAGTCTCCCTCACCGGGACCTGGGGAGGAGATCCGGCCGGGACGACCCGGAGATCTCCCTGAGAGGGGCCGCGGGGCGTGGCCCCGGACGGTCCCCCCGGTGCAGGATGGAAGGGACGTATCACCCGGGACCTGGAGGACCGCATGCTCGCCGAGACCATCTGCTCCGCGGTGTCCGCGGCGGGCCTGGGCATCGCCGCCGTCGCGGCCTACCGGAAGCGTTTCCTGTCCGCGGCGCGGATCGCGGCCTACGCGCTGGTGCCGCTCGGGCTGGTGATGACGGGCGCCGTCGAGTGGATCGCGGACACCGCGTTCAGCCCGGTGGCGTGGGCCGGCTTCGGCGTGCTCGGTGCCGCGTGGCTGCTCTTCCTGTCCACCCGGGCCGTGGAGCGCCGACGCGCCGGCCGCGCGCAGACCACCGGGGGAGTCGAGCCGAGGGCCGTCGCCCCGTCCTCCTCGTCGCCCTCGCGCGGGGTGACCGCGGCGCCGCCGCGGTCAGCCCAGGCGCCGACGGACGACTTCAGCGACATCGAGGCGATTCTGAAGAAGCACGGAATCTGATCACTTCTGGCGATTCCCGTTCCCGTGATCCACGGGAAGGGGTGAACACCCTTTGCCATGGGGCGTGTTGCGGGATTCTCGGGGTGCGCGGTGCGCCATCATCCCCCCGAGATGCTGGATACCTCGCGGGAACCCGTCCCCGCCTCCGCCGAAGCCCCCGCCGCCGAGCCCAAGGGCTGTCTGTTCGCCCTCTCGCAGCCGCCGCTGATGATCTTCCTCGGGGTGATCGGATGCCTGCTCCTGCTGGCGTCGCTGCACGATCTCTTCGTGCTGTGACGGGCCGCGCCGACGGGGCCCGTCAGCCCGCGGCCTCCTTGCGGCGCGCCCGGTACGCGGCGACGTGCAGGCGGTTGCCGCAGGTGCGGCTGTCGCAGTAGCGGCGCGAGCGGTTGCGGGACAGGTCGACGAAGGCCCGGCCGCAGTCCGGGGCCTCGCAGCGCCGCAGCCGCTCCTGCTCGCCGCCCACGACGATGAAGGCGAGGGCCATGCCGCAGTCGGCCGCGAGGTGGTCCGCCACGGAGGCGCCCGGCGCGAAGTAGTGCACGTGCCAGTCGTAGCCGTCGTGGTCGGTGAGCTGCGGCGTGGTGCCCGCGCCCGCCACCAGCTGGTTGATCAGGGGGGCCGCGATCCGGGCCTCGGGAGCGGAGAAGACCGCGGCGAACTTGTCGCGGACCTCGCGCACGGCCCGCAGGTCGGCGGCTCCGAGGTCTCCCACGTCGCTGATCTTGTGTGCCTTCACGAAGGCGTGCAGCCCGGGGAGATCCGCGAGCTCGTCGGCGCGGTCGCCCTGCGCCGCGGTGTTCATCAGATCGACGACGGTGTCGAGGGCGATCCGGGTGTCGTGGGGAATCAGCACGATTCGCTCCCTGGCCGGCCGCGGGCGGGCGCCTGCGGAATGGCGCTGACTTTAGCGCGACCGGGAAAATGACACCGGCGCCCACCACCGCGCCGGCTGCGCGGTGGGAGCGCCGGATGTCGTGCCTGTGTGACTGTCCGCGCGGCGCCGTCGCCCCGAGTCGGACGGCGCCGTGCGGCTCTCGGCCTGGCTCAGCTGTCGGCCAGGATGTGGGAGAGCTCCGTATCGAGATCGAAGTGCCGGTGCTCGGTGCCCGGTGGCACGGCGGCGTCGGTCCGCTTCAGGAACGACTCCAGGGCCCGCGCCGGGGCCTCGAGCAGGGCTTCTCCCTCAGGGGAGCTCAGAGCGATGCAGACGACTCCCTGGCCGTGACTCCGGGATGGCCAGACGCGGACGTCGCCTGTGCCGGTGGGCCGGTGCAGCCCCTCGGCGAGAAGGTCGCGGGCGAAGACCCACTCGACCGTCTCCTCGGCTCCGGTGTGGAAGGTGGCGTGCACGGCATAGGGATCGGCCGTGTCATACCGCAGGCCCGCGGGTACAGGCAGTGAGGACTCGCTCGACACAACGAGGCGCAGGTGCAGCTCGCAGCTGACCGTGGTGTTCATAAGCGCCAGGGCCTTTCGCTCAGTGTGCGCTCGGGGATTCGCACGTCGGCGAAATCGACATGCCACCTCCGGTGGCGTTGTAAACCCCTCTGTCGGTTTTGTGGTCGTTCAGGTAGCTCGTATGGGCGCGTGTAACTTTGGGTAATACCTCCATTCCGGTGGCCCTCTCCCGTCCGGTAGGTTGGAGGGCATGAATGCGGAGAGTGACGAGCGCGCCGGGGAGTCCACGGGCGGCCAGGAGGCCGAACTGGGATCGCGCGCACCGGAGTTCATCAAGTCCCGGCGGAGCCTGCACGTGAGCTGGCAGGTCGGCGTCTTCATCGTGGGACTCGCCGTGGTCGGCGCCGGAGTGGTGATGCTGCCCCTGCCCGGCCCCGGCTGGCTGGTCATCTTCGGCGGCATGGCGATCTGGGCGACCGAGTTCGTCTGGGCCCAGCTCGTGCTCCGCTGGACCAAGCGCAAGGTGACCGAGGCGGCACAGCGCGCTCTCGACCCCAAGGTCCGCCGCAGGAACATCATCCTCACCACCGTCGGCCTGGTGATCATCGCCGCCCTGCTCGGCGTCTATCTCTGGAAGTTCGGCTTCGTCATGCCGTGGAAGATCGACCAGTGACCCGCCGCTGGTTCGGGAGCCCCGCTGACATGGGGTAATGTTCTGGGTGTGCCCGGGCGATTAGCTCAGCGGGAGAGCACTTCGTTCACACCGAAGGGGTCACTGGTTCGATCCCAGTATCGCCCACCACCCGGCACGAAGGCCCGGAGACGGAACACCGTCTCCGGGCCTTCGTCGTTCCTCACCGCATCCGCGCCAGCCGCTCCCGCAGCCGCCGGGCGTCCCGCAGCCGCTGCTCGTACGTGGCACCCACCGCGAGCAGCAGGAGTCCGGCGAGGGCCGGCGGCAGCCAGCGCGGCAGCGCGCCCACCGCCTGCACGACGTACGGCGCCAGCTCGTGCAGCCCGTCCATCACCAGCACCCCGCCGCCGAGCACCAGCAGCGCCTGCAGCCGGAACCGCGCGCCCAGCAGCGTCACCGCCAGCGCCGCCACCCCCAGGACCAGCGGACGCGCCCACTCCGGGTCCGTCCACGCCGCCACCAGGCTCGGCAGCAGCGTCGCCGCGAGACCGGGGCCGTACGCCGTCCAGGACGACGCCTCCGCGTCACGGCGCCGCCGCAGGAACCCGACGACCAGCGCCGGCACCGTCACCGGCAGGGTGTACGCCTCCGGGGTCGTCACGTCCGAGACCGCCAGCCGCACCCAGGTCGCCAGCAGGAACAGCGCCGCCGCCGTCCAGGAGGCGAACCGCCGCCGCTCGGGCCGTACCGCCGTCGCCGCCGCGATCACCCCGCCCAGCGCCAGCGCGAGTGCCAGGAAGGCGGGGTCGGACGCCGCGATCCCCAGGGCGAGCAGCCCCACGGCCGCGCCCGAGATCTCGACCGCCAGGGCCACCGGTGCCGGCCGCGTCACCGCGCCCACCGCGGCCGTCGCCGCCGGGACCACGAGCAGGGCGAGAGCCGTCCACCGGTCCTCCAGGCCGCCGGCCGCCGCCACCGCGCACACCAGCCCCGTCGCCACCAGCACCGCCGCACAGGCGGAGACCGTCCGCCGTCCGCCCGCGCCGAGCGCCGCGACCCCCGTGAAGAGCGCCAGGAGCACCGCCAGCGCGGCGAACGTCGCCCCGCGCACGTCCAGGGCCAGCCCCAGCGCGCTCGTCGCGGACGCGAGCCCGCCGGCGTACGCGCTCCAGCCCAGCGCCGCGCGAGCGTCCACGGCCTTCGTCGGCCGCCGGACCGCCGAGGGCGACCAGCCGCCCCAGGCCGCCCCCGACCCCGCCGCTCCGCCGGTGGCCTTCGCGCGCGGCTCCGCGGCGGCGTCGGCCGCCCCGACCCGCTCGGGACCGTCCGTCGCGGCCGCCTCGGGGCGCCCGGACGTCTCCGCCGCGCGCAGGCCCCGGGTCAGCACCGCGGGCCGGACGGCGAGCGACAGGGCCGCCGCCGTGACGAGGAGCTGGAGGGCGAGCGTCGCCGCGTACGGCAGCTCCAGGGAGACCGGCAGGGCCGTCAGGAGCGCCCAGGCCAGCGCCGGCACTCCGCAGCGGGCCCACAGCCGCGGCACGGCCGCCAGGAAGGCGCCGGCCGCGAGGAGGACCAGTGCGGCGGTCGCCGGGTACGAGGTCAGCGCACGCCCGGCGTGCTCGCCCGACCACACCTCCGTCGTCCGGGCCATCGGCCCGAGCAGCCCCGCCGCCACGGGCGGCAGCGCCCACAGGACACCGAGCCCGACCACGCCGGCTCCCGCGCCCGCGAGGCCCAGCCGGGCCCCGCGCGACAGCGCCGTCCCGGCGGCCGAGCCGCCCGCGTCCCGCTCCGGGCCCGTGACGGCGCCGGATGCCCGGCCGAGCGCGAGCGCCGCGAGGGCCAGGCCGCACAGCACGTAGCCCGGCACCGCCCACCCCGCCGGGAGGCCCGAGCGGAGCAGACCGCCGACCGCCGCCACCGCGGCGAGACCGGCGACGACGGAGGCCGCCGCCGCGAGCGCGGGAGCGCGCCGCCCGACGTACAGGAGCGCGGCCGCGGCCGTGAGCAGCAGCGGGGCGCCGGTCCAGGGGGAGGAGAGCGAGAGCCATCCGCCGGTCAGCAGGGACCAGCCGCCGAGCGAGGCCGCGCCGGTCGCGGCCACGACCCGCACCGCCGCCGGGCGGAGCCACAGGGCCGCCGCCACGTCCGCGCCGGCGGTCACGAGGGCCGCCCACGCGAAGGCCGTCGGGCCGCCACCCGCCGCGAGCACGCCCAGCGGCAGCGGCAGCTGCGCCGCGACCGCCGCCACCGGCAGCGGGATCCGCAGCCGGGAGAGCGCCGAACCGTACGCGGTCCACGCACCCGCGAGCACCGCCGACGCCACCGCCGTGTACGCCAGGCCGTCCGACCCCGGCAGCGCCACCCGGTGCAGCGCGTACGCGTCGAGCACCATCAGGACCAGGCCCAGCGCCGCCACCGACTCGGCCGTCGACACCAGGCCCTTGCGCAGCAGCGCCACCGGGGCGGCGAGCGCCGCCGAGGTGACCGCGAACAGCACCGCGGACCGGCCGCCGATCCCCATCGAGCCCCAGCTCACCAGGGTGAAGGCGACCGCCGCGATCGTCAGCAGCGTCCCGCCCAGCGTCAGCAGCACGTTCTGCGCGCCGCGCGGCGTGGAGTCCGCCACCGGCGGGCGCGGCGGGGTCGCGGCGGCGGCCGGCGCGTACAGCACCCGGATCAGCCAGGCCCGCCTGGCCAGCAACTGGGACCGGCGGGAATCGAGTTGGGCCAGCTCGCGGTCGACGAGAACCAGCTCGTCCGCAGGCGGCAGGGAAGTGTCCATACCGGGAGTGTGGCCCCGGCCACTCGTGGCGTGAATGCGTCCACGTACTCAGATCGCCGGCTGAGTACCCCCACCCGGCGGGCGGGGCCGGGCCCGCCGGCCCCCGGGGGTGGGCGGTCCGGTTTGAACGAAGGGCGCGAGGGCCTGTATGGTTCAACCCGTTCCCGGGCGATTAGCTCAGCGGGAGAGCACTTCGTTCACACCGAAGGGGTCACTGGTTCGATCCCAGTATCGCCCACCGGGAGAGGCCGGTCCGTCAAAAGACGGACCGGCCTCTGTCATGTGGCCGCCCGCCGGTCCGCCCCGTGTGTCAGGCGGCCGTCCGCAGTTCGGGCCGCAGCGGCCACGCCGGGTCCACCGTCTCCGGCGTCCCCTGCCGGCTGAACCACGCCTGCAGGCCCCGGGCCTGCGCCGCGTGCCACACCGCCTGGAGCGTGTGCAGCTCGGTCGGCGTCAGCCGCTCCAGCCGCGACGAGAAGCGCCGCGCCACCGCCCGGACGACGTCCAGCGCCGCCGTCGCGTCCGCCGCCGCGTCGTGCGCGCCCGACAGCTCCACCTCGTAGTGCGCGCACAGGTCCGTCAGGGTCCGGCGGCCCTTGCGGTACCGGTCCAGGTGCTTGTCCAGGACCCGCGGGTCCAGCACGCACAGCGGGGTGCTCGCCAGATAGGTGCCGAGCGAGGACGCCCGGTGCCGCCGCAGCTCGCGGTCCAGGATCGTCAGGTCGAAGGGCGCGTTCATCACCACCAGCGGACGCCCCGCCGCGGTCTGCTCGGCCAGCGCACGCGCCAGCTCCTCCATCACCGGAGCCGGCCAGCGGCCGTTCCGCTGCAGGTGATCGTCCGTCAGGCCGTGGACGGCGGTGGCCTCCGCGGGCACGGGTATGCCCGGATTGACCAGCCAGCGCGTCACCCGCGGCCGCGCCCCGGCCGTGTCCTGCACGACCAGGGCGGCCGAGACGATCCGGTCCCCCTCGACGTCGACTCCGGTGGTCTCCGTGTCGAAAGCGGCCAGGGGCCCCTCGTACCAGTGCGTCGTCATCCCCGAACTCCTCGCACGCCCGCGGCAGATGGCCAACCCCCTGCCCCGAAACGGTGATACCCGCACTGTTTGCGCCGTACGCGGACCGGTCACAACAGAGGGGACGGGGAAGGAAAAACGACATGGCGCTCGCCCAGCCCGAGTCGGGAGGGCTGCCGCCCCAGAGGGTGGCACCGACGCGCGGCTCACTCGCCACCACCGCATGCATGGAGACCCTTCAGGTGGGATACCTGCACGCCGTCGCCGCCGCGGCCGGCTGCTCGCTGTCCCAGCCCTTTCCGGACAACGGCATCGACTGGCACGTGAGCCACGGTTCGCCCGGACACACCGTCGACGACGAAGTGACCATCAAGGTGCAGCTCAAGTGCACCTACCAGATACCTCCCCGGCCGCCGGGGAACGCGTTCTCCTTCACCCTCGACAACGACCACCTGGTGAAACTCGCCCGGACACCCGTGTCCGTGCACAAGATCCTGGTCGTCATGCTCGTACCGAGGACCCAGGAGGACTGGCTGAGGGCGAGTCACGACCGGCTCGACCTGCGGCACTGCTGCTACTGGACCAACCTGGCCGGACAGCCGGTCACGGGACGGCGCCGGACCACCGTGCGCATCCCGACGGCGCGGATCTTCGACGACCGGGCGCTCTGCGAGATCATGACCCGGGTCGGCGGGGGAGGGAGACCTTGATGCACCGGCCGATCGACGAACCGGGGTTCGGGGAGGGGGACGGGGCCGGGCGCGGCCCCGTCCCCGTTCCGCCGTCCTACCGCCCCCATCCGGCCCCCGGCGAGACCCCCGGTCCGTGGACCGGGATCCCGGGACCGCCCGCCGGGCCCTGGGCCGACGCCCACGGCGCCCCCGACCCCGGGCGGGTCGACCCGCGCGTCCTCGGCGCCCTGCTCGCCCGCCACGGCTGGCGGCGGCGCGGCGGGGCCGCCGGACGCTACAGCCGCTGGACCCCGCCCGGCAGCGGAACGCACGGCGGCACGAGCCTCCTCGTCCCGGAGAGCCGCGCCTTCCCCGACTGCGAGGACCTGCTCGGAGAGGCGCTCACCGCCCTCGCCCGCAGCGCCACCCCCTCCGCCCGGGAGGTGCTCACCGGCCTCTCCGTGCCCAGCGACGAGATCCGCTGGTGGCGCGACGTGCCCCCGGGGCCGGCCGGCACCGTCCCCTGGACCGTGCAGGAGCAGCTCAGATCCGCCGCCCGCCAGCTCCTCCTCGCCGGCGCCCTCGCCGTGCGCGGCCGTGCCGGCTACTACGGCGCCCGGCACCGCCGTCCCGCCCAGGCGTCCCTGGAGACGGTCGTCGTCGGCGCCGCGCCCGGCGGGCGCGGCCTCACCGCCTTCCTGCCCGTCGACCCGGGCAGGCCGATCGCGGTCCGGCTCTACCACGCCCTCCACGCGGCCCGCGAGGCCACCGACTACCAGCGGGCCACCGGCGGCATGGAGGCATTCGACGCCGCCGTCGCGGCGGGCGTCAGCCGCGAGCTCACCGAGGCCCTCGTCGCCCTCGTCCGGGGCACCGAGGGAGCGCGCGTCGCCCTCGCGTGGGCGCCGGCCGCCGGTGCGCCCGACGGCTGCGCGGCCCGGCCCGAGCCCGTCGAGTTCTCGCCCGGGGACCTGCCCGCGCTGCGTGAGGCGAGCGCCCGCTACCTGACCGACGAACCCTCCGTGCCGGTCCGGCTCACCGGCGCGGTCGTCCGGATGCGCCGCTCCGGGCCGCGCGGCGAGGGGACCGTGCGCCTCCGGGTGCTGGCCGGCGCGGAGGTCCCGCACGTCCGCGTCGCCCTCGACGAGGAGGCGTACCGCACCGCCGGCCACGCCCACCTCGTCGGCCTCCCCATCCGGGTGGTCGGCCGCCTGGAGAGCCGCGGCGGCTTCCGCCGCCTCACCGACGCCTCCGGGGTCGTCCCGGTCCAGGTCGACGAGACGGAGCGCGACCGGCTGATGAAGTCCCTCCACGAGAACCTCGACTTCTTCGAGGAGGCGTGCGGCCCCGACGACGACTGAACGGCGCCGGGGAAACCGTTTCGCGGAGGGCGCGGACGGCTCGGTAACATCGGCGGTGCGCGGCACCTCGTCTCTGTCGCGCACCGCCGGCGCCGGCACGTCGTGTCTGCCTGCGCCCCGAAGGAAGAAGAACACCAGTGTCCGAAGTCCGTGTGACCGTCCAGTCCGCCTCGGAGGCAGAGGAGAGGGCGGTGAGCGCGGGCACCACCGCCGGTGCCCTCTTCGCCGACGACCGCACCGTCATCGCCGCCCGCGTGGCCGGCGAGCTGAAGGACCTCTCGTACGTGCTCGCCGACGGCGACGTCGTCGAGGGCGTCGAGATCTCCTCGCCCGACGGTCTCGACATCCTGCGCCACTCCACCGCGCACGTCATGGCCCAGGCCGTGCAGGAGCTCTTCCCCGAGGCCAAGCTGGGCATCGGCCCGCCGGTCCGGGACGGCTTCTACTACGACTTCGACGTCGAGAAGCCCTTCACTCCCGAGGACCTCAAGGTCATCGAGAAGAAGATGCAGGAGATCCAGAAGCGCGGCCAGCGCTTCGCCCGCCGCGTGGTGACCGACGAGGCCGCCCGCGAGGAGCTCGCGGACGAGCCGTACAAGCTGGAGCTCATCGGCATCAAGGGCTCCGCGTCGACCGACGACGGCGCCAGCGTCGAGGTGGGCGGCGGCGAGCTGACCATCTACGACAACCTGGACGCCAAGACCGGCGACCTGTGCTGGAAGGACCTCTGCCGGGGTCCGCACCTGCCCACCACCCGGAACATCCCGGCGTTCAAGCTGATGCGCAACGCCGCCGCCTACTGGCGCGGCAGCGAGAAGAACCCGATGCTCCAGCGCATCTACGGCACCGCCTGGCCGTCGAAGGACGAGCTGAAGGCGCACCTCGACTTCCTGGCCGAGGCCGAGAAGCGCGACCACCGCAAGCTCGGCAACGAGCTCGACCTCTTCTCCATCCCGGACGAGATCGGCTCCGGCCTCGCGGTCTTCCACCCCAAGGGCGGCATCATCCGCCGGGTCATGGAGGACTACTCGCGCAAGCGGCACGAGGAGGAGGGCTACGAGTTCGTCTACTCGCCGCACGCCACCAAGGGCAAGCTGTTCGAGAAGTCGGGCCACCTCGACTGGTACGCCGAGGGCATGTACCCCCCCATGCAGCTCGACGAGGGCGTGGACTACTACCTCAAGCCCATGAACTGCCCGATGCACAACCTGATCTTCGACGCGCGCGGCCGCTCCTACCGCGAACTGCCCCTGCGCCTGTTCGAGTTCGGCACCGTGTACCGGTACGAGAAGTCCGGCGTCGTCCACGGCCTGACCCGGGCCCGCGGCTTCACCCAGGACGACGCGCACATCTACTGCACCCGCGAGCAGATGGCCGAGGAGCTCGACCGCACCCTCACCTTCGTCCTCAACCTGCTCCGCGACTACGGTCTGACCGACTTCTACCTGGAGCTGTCCACCAAGGACCCGGAGAAGTTCGTCGGCTCGGACGAGGTGTGGGAGGAGGCCACCGCGGTCCTCCAGCAGGTCGCCGAGAAGCAGGGCCTCCCGCTCACCCCCGACCCGGGCGGCGCCGCGTTCTACGGCCCGAAGATCTCCGTGCAGGCGCGTGACGCCATCGGCCGCACCTGGCAGATGTCGACCGTGCAGCTTGACTTCAACCTGCCGGAGCGCTTCGACCTGGAGTACACCTCCCCGGACGGCACCAAGCAGCGCCCGGTCATGATCCACCGCGCGCTCTTCGGTTCCATCGAGCGCTTCTTCGCCGTGCTCCTGGAGCACTACGCGGGCGCGATGCCGCCGTGGCTGGCGCCCGTCCAGGCCACCGGCATCCCCATCGGCGACGCGCACGTGGACTACCTGCACGAGTTCGCCGCCAAGGCGAAGAAGCAGGGCCTGCGGGTGGAGGTCGACTCCTCCTCGGACCGGATGCAGAAGAAGATCCGCAACGCGCAGAAGCAGAAGGTCCCGTTCATGATCATCGCGGGTGACGAGGACATGGCCGCCGGCGCCGTCTCCTTCCGCTACCGCGACGGTTCGCAGGAGAACGGCATCCCCGCCGACGAGGCCATCGCCAAGATCGCCAAGATCGTCGAGGACCGCGTCCAGGTCTGATCGAGCGGCGATCCCCCCGCGGTCCGGGTCCGACGACCCGCGGACGCGTTCAGGAGGCCCCCGGGAAATCCCCCGGGGGCCTTCTCCCGTCCTTCTCGTCGTCCCGGGTGAACGACTGGATCAGCCAGGACGAGAACGAGCCCGTGACCGCGCCGAGCAGCGCCAGCCCGCAGGCCATCAGCCCCACCGCGGTCACCCGTCCCATCCGCGTGACCGGGACGACGTCCCCGTACCCGACGGTGGCGAGCGTGGCGCAGGTCCACCAGACCGAGTCCCCGAAGGTGACGATCGAGGCCCCGGGCGCGTCCACCTCGTAGTGGTAGACCGTGAGCGCGCCGGCGAACCCGAGCAGGGCCACGGTGAGGCCGGCGTAGACCATCACGCGCGCGTAGAGGGTGAGGCGCGGCTGGTCCCGGCGGCGCTGCACCTGGTCGTACATGCTCACCATCCGCACCGGCCGCAGCAGCGGCAGGACGAGGACGACCGTGTCGAGGAGATGGGTACGGAGGAAGCGGAAGGGGCCGAGACCGCTGAGGCGGAGGCGTACCGCGTAGTCCGCGACGAAGACGCCCCAGGAGGCGAAGGTGACGGCGAGGCAGACGTCGAGCCAGTCCTGCGGGAGATCGTCGTGGGCGAGGATGCGGACCGCGTAGCTCGCCAGGTACAGCAGCGACGCCACGGCGAGCGGCATCTCCATGCGACGGTCCCAGCGTTCCTGACGCGGTGGTTTCGGGGGCCGGGCGCTCATCGGATCAGCATGGCCGCTGCATGGATCTTCCGCCCCGGCGACACGTTCCGAACGGGCGACGCAATATGCTGCACAGCATGACGACTGAGCCGGAGCAGCAGATCGGAGTCGGGACGCGGGACGCGTTCCAGCGCCTGTGGACGCCCCACCGGATGGCGTACATCCAGGGCGAGAACAAGCCGACCGGACCGGGTGCCGAGGACGGCTGTCCGTTCTGCTCGATCCCGTCGAAGTCCGACGAGGACGGCCTCGTGATCGCCCGGGGCCGGGCCGTGTACGCGGTGCTCAACCTCTACCCGTACAACGGCGGCCATCTGATGGTCGTCCCCTACCGGCACGTCGCCGACTACACCGACCTCGACGAGGCCGAGACGGTCGAGCTGGCCGCCTTCACCAAGCGCGCCATGGTCGCGCTGCGGGCGGCCTCCGGCGCCCACGGCTTCAACATCGGCATGAACCAGGGCGCCGTCGCGGGCGCCGGCATCGCCGCCCACCTGCACCAGCACGTAGTGCCGCGCTGGGGCGGCGACACCAACTTCATGCCGGTCGTCGGCCACACCAAGGTGCTGCCGCAGCTGCTGGCCGACACCCGCACGATGCTCGCCGACGCCTGGCCGTCCGCCATCTGAGCCGTACGCGGTGACCCGGGCCGGGCGTCGGCCCGACCCGGGTCGGGCGCCGTGGGCGGGGCCCGACCCGGGGGCAGGTGCCGTGGGCGACCGCAGGCCGGGGGTCAGGCGTCGTAGGCGTCGGCCCGCTTCGGGCCGGGGTCCTGCGCACCGCCGCTGAGGACCAGCGAGCGGTTGGTGAAGCGCTCCGTGTCGACGTTGTGCTCGTCGAGCACCTTGATCGTCGCCGCGTGCACGGCGCGCAGCACGGGCGTGGCCATGCGGATCGCGTCGTCGGCCATGAAGCGGTTCTTCCACAGCGGGCCGGCCCAGACGTGCCGCAGCCCGAACGGCTCGGGCAGCGCCATCTTGCCGCCGAGGAACTCCAGCACCGGCGGGTACCAGGTGAGCGGGGCGCGCACCGCGAGCCGGACGATGTCGTTCGTCGTCAGCAGCGGCTGCTGGATCTCCTTCGTCTCCCAGAACCTGACGGTCTTGGAGACCTCCCTGGTCTTCGCCTTCGGCTTGGTGGTGAACAGCCCGTGCACGGGGCCGAGCGCGTGGCCGGTGACCTCGATCCGCAGCGTGTGGTGGAGCGAGGTGACCGTGACCATCATCGTGAGCACGAGGTTGCCGTCCCAGAGCGTGAACTGCACGCCCAGGTAGTGGCGGTTGCCCGCGCCGAACTGCTGGTCGTTGCAGATGCGCTGTATCTCGTGCGGCTTGACCTGGTAGTGCACGATGTTGTCGCCCGACGGGCGGGAGACCTCGTCGGCGCCCTCGCCGACCGGGGCGACGATCCAGTGCTTGACCGTCGGCTTCGGGAAGCCGGTCTTCAGCGAGCCGCGCTCCAGGAGGGTCAGCTCGTCGTGGATCCTGCGGACGACGTCCCAGGCGCGGAAGGCGTGGAGTTCACGCCCCGGCTGGGCCACCAGCTCCTCGGCCAGCGTCCAGCTGCCCCAGCGGGTGCCGAGACCGAGGATGCCCTTGGTCCCGGCGTAGAAGACGATGTTGGACTGCTGCTCCGCCGAGAGCTTCTCCAGGTTCACCCGGAGCGCCTCCGCCGACTTCTCGCCCGGATCCTGCGGGACCGACTTCGGGACGTGGGGGCCGACCCCGCCGCCGCCGAGCAGACCCGTCCAGCGCTCCCGCAGGTCGACCGCGGCGTTCATGCAGATCCGGCTCGCCAGGTACCAGCCGACGACCGGGGCGACGACCATCGCGCGCAGGTAGTTCGGCAGGATCCCGTTCAGCGGCAGCTTCACCAGGACGAGCGCCGCGAAGATCCCGGCCGCCCAGAGCAGGGCGGTGCCGATGGCGCTGTGGCGCTTGTTGTCGGCGCCGGCCACCAGCCGGCGGAGCTGGATGACGCCGAGCCAGAGCAGCAGCCCGGGCAGGAAGAGCACCCCGCAGAAGAAGGTGACCAGGGTCAGCTTGACGTCGCGCTGCCGGCGCAGGTGGGTGGCGGCCAGGCAGTGCTCCACGACCGGCTGCGGCTCGGCCCCGAAGGACTGGATCAGCGCCTTGCGGGCACCGCCGAGCATCCGGACCTGCACCGCGCGGCAGAACGCCTCGCCGAGGTCGGGGCTGAAGAGCCCCCACTTCCCTTCCTTGACCGTGGTCTTGTAGAGGTCGTTGTCCGCTTCCTTGATCGTGCTCAGGGGGCTGTCCCGGTACGCGGCGGAGGCGAGCGCGTTCGTCGCCCCCGTCCCGCTGCCGGAGCCCTGGAGGGGAATCTGTGCCCCGGGTCCGAATCCGTCGATCGCCACTGCCGCCCCCATCGCGTGCGAGTACCTGTGCGGGCTGTTCCCAACTGCCGCGCCCCGCACACCTTCTGAGCTGGGCACCACAGCGTAACCGGGCGGCGACCGCTGCGTCACCGGAGTGCGGAGGGTCGTCCGAATGCCGCCCGCCCCGGGCGAGGGACGGGCGGCGTCGGCTTGTCGGCCCGTCAGCGGGCCCCCCTATCCGGCCTGTTCGCGCATCCGCTCGGCGACATGCGGCGGCATCGGCTCGTGACGGGCGTACGCGCGGTCGAACCGGCCGGTGCCGTGGGACACCGACCGCAGGTCGATCGCGTACCGCCCGATCTCCATCTCCGGCACCTCGGCGCGCACCACGGTCCGCCCGGGTCCGGCCTGGTCGGTGCCGACGACCCGGCCGCGCCGACCGGACAGGTCGCTCATGACCGGGCCGACGTACTCGTCGGGCACCATGACCTCGACCTCGGCGACCGGCTCCAGGAGATGGACGGGCACGTCGGCGGCCGCCTCGCGGAGCGCGAGCGCCCCGGCGGTCTGGAAGGCGGCGTCCGAGGAGTCCACGGAGTGGGCCTTGCCGTCCCGCAGAGTGACCCGGATGTCCACGAGCGGGTAGCCCGCGGCCACGCCCCGGGCGGCCTGGGCCCGGATCCCCTTCTCGACGGAGGGGACGAAGTGGCGCGGGACCGCGCCGCCCACCACCTTGTCGACGAACTCGATCCCGCTGCCCGGCGGCAGCGGCTCCACCTCGATCTCGCAGATCGCGTACTGGCCGTGGCCGCCGGACTGCTTCACGTGCCGGCCCCGGCCGGCCGAGGGCGCGCCGAAGGTCTCCCGCAGCGCCACCTTGTGCGGCACGGCGTCGACCTGGACGCCGTACCGGCCGCGCAGCCGCTCCAGGACGACGTCCTGGTGGGCCTCGCCGAGGCACCACAGCACCACCTGGCGGGTGTCCTGGTTCTGTTCGAGCCGCAGGGTCGGGTCCTCGGCGACCAGCCGGGCCAGCCCCTGGGACAGCCGGTCCTCGTCGGCCTTGCTGTGCGCCTCGACGGCCAGCGGGAGGAGCGGCTCCGGCATGCTCCACGGCGCCATCAGGAGCGGGTCGTCCTTGGCGGAGATCGTGTCGCCGGTCTCGGCGCGGCCCAGCCGCGCCACACAGGCGAGGTCCCCGGCGATGCAGTGCGCCTGGGGGCGCTGCTGCCTGCCGAAGGGGGAGGTCAGCCCGCCGATCCGCTCGTCTACGTCGTGGTCCTCGTGTCCGCGGTCGGCGAGGCCGTGCCCCGAGACGTGCACGGTCTCGTCCGGGCGCAGGGTCCCGGAGAAGACCCTGACCAGGGAGATACGGCCCACGTAGGGGTCGGCGGCGGTCTTGACGACCTCGGCGACCAGGGGGCCTTCGGGGTCGCAGGAGATCGGCGGGCGGGGCCGGCCGTCAGGGGTGGTCACGGCGGGCGGCTCGTGCTCCAGCGGCGAGGGGAAGCCGCCGGTGATCAGCTCCAGGAGCTCCAGGGTGCCGAGGCCCTGGGTGCCGCCGTCGGCGGCGGGCGCGGCCGCGAGCACCGGGTGGAAGGAGCCCCGGGCGACGGCCTTCTCCAGGTCGTCCACGAGCGTCTTCAGGTCGATCTCCTCGCCGCCGAGATAGCGGTCCATGAGGGTCTCGTCCTCGCTCTCGGCGATGATCCCCTCGATGAGCCGGGCGCGGGCCTCCGCGATCAGCTCCCGTCCGCCCTCGTCGGGCGGCTCCTCCCGCCTGACACCGGTCGAGTAGTCGAGGATCCGCTCCGAGAGCAGGCCGACCAGACCGGTGACCGGCGCGTGCCCGTCGGACCCCTCCGGGCCGCGCACCGGAAGGTACAGCGGCAGGACGGCGTCGGGGTCGTCGCGGCCGAACAGGTCGGCGCAGACCGCGGTGAGCTCGGTGAAGTCCGTGCGGGCGGTGTCGAGGTGGGTGACGACGATGGCGCGTGGCATGCCGACGGCGGCGCACTCCTCCCAGATCATGCGGGTGGAGGCGGCGACGGCGTCGGCCTCCTGGGCGGCCGAGACGACGAAGAGGGCCGCGTCCGCCGCGCGCAGACCGGCCCTCAGCTCTCCGACGAAGTCGGCGTATCCGGGGGTGTCCAGCAGATTGATCTTGTAGCCGTCCCAGCCGACCGGCACGAGGGACAGCTGGACGGAGCGGTGCTGGCGGTGCTCGATCTCGTCGTAGTCGGAGACGGTGGCGCCGTCCTCGACGCGCCCGGGCCGGTTGACCGCCCCGGCGGTCTGCGCGAGCGCCTCGACCAGGGTCGTCTTCCCCGATCCGCTGTGGCCGACCAGCACCACGTTCCGCACGGCCTGGGGCCGGTCGGCCGCCGGCGCCCTGCCGGCGGCTCCGGCGGCTGTGTTCGCCTTGTCACCCATGACGTGTTCCTCCCGACTGCTCGCACGATGCGGCGGGGCGCGGGCGCGGGGGAGTGGCGTGTCGCGGTACGGCTCCTGCGGTGCCCGCGGTGGTCCTTCGAGCTTTGCACCGCCGCCCGGACGCGTCCATACGTCGTACACCGCCGGGCCCGGCGGGGGACCTCGACGCGGCGTGACGGGTGCCCGCCACGTGGGCGTGACGCGCGTGGCTACGATAAGCGGGCCGGTGGTCGTAGGGGCCGCGCGGCCCACCGAACCTCGGGAAGGCCATGCTGAACAAGTACGCGCGTGCCTTTTTCACGCGTGTCCTCACACCGTTCGCCGCGTTTCTGCTCCGCCGGGGCGTCAGCCCCGACGCGGTCACGCTCATCGGCACGGCGGGTGTGATGGCCGGTGCCCTGATCTTCTTCCCCCGCGGGGAGTTCTTCTGGGGCACCATCGTCATCACGCTCTTCGTCTTCTCCGACCTCGTCGACGGCAACATGGCCCGGCAGGCGGGGATCTCCAGCCGCTGGGGCGCCTTCCTCGACTCGACGCTCGACCGTGTCGCCGACGGTGCGATCTTCGGCGGCTTCGCCCTCTGGTACGCGGGCACCGGCGACGACAACGTGCTCTGCGCGGTCGCGATCTTCTGCCTGGCGAGCGGCCAGGTCGTGTCGTACACCAAGGCCCGTGGCGAATCGATCGGCCTGCCGGTCGCCGTCAACGGTCTGATCGAACGCGCCGAGCGGCTCGTCATCTCCCTGGTCGCCGCCGGTCTCGCCGGTCTGCACGCCTTCGGCGTGCCCGGCGTCCAGGTGCTGCTCCCCATCGCCCTGTGGGTCGTGGCGGTCGGCAGCGCGGTGACCCTGGGGCAGCGTGTGGTGACGGTACGACGGGAATCGGCCGAGGCGGACGCCGCCGCGGCCCAGGGGGGCGGGGCGGCAACGTGAGTGCGCTGAAGGACCGGCTCGGCGACGGGGTGTACGGCCTCGGCTGGGCGACCGTGAAGAAGCTGCCGGAACCGGTCGCGACGGGCCTCGGGAGGCGGATCGCCGACCTGGCGTGGAAGCGCCGCGGCAAGAGCGTCCTGCGGCTGGAGTCCAACCTCGCGCGCGTGGTGCCGGACGCCACGCCCGAGCGGCTCGCCGAGCTCTCGAAGGCCGGCATGCGCTCGTACATGCGGTACTGGATGGAGTCCTTCCGGCTGCCGACCTGGAGCAGGGAGCGCGTCGAGCGTGGCGTCGACATCAAGGACGCCCACTACCTGAAGGACGGCATCGCCGCCGGGCGCGGAGTGGTCCTGGCCCTGCCGCACCTGGCCAACTGGGACCTCGCGGGCGTGTGGGTGACCCGTTCCCTCGGCATCCCCTTCACGACCGTCGCCGAACGGCTCAAGCCGGAGTCGCTCTACGACCGCTTCGTCGCCTACCGCGAGTCCCTCGGCATGGAGGTCCTGCCGCACACCGGCGGATCGGCCTTCGGCACCCTCGCGCGCCGCCTGCGGGCCGGCGGCCTGGTCTGCCTGGTCGCCGACCGCGACCTCTCCGCCTCCGGCACCGAGGTCACCTTCTTCGGCGACACCGCCCGCATGCCGGCCGGCCCCGCCATCCTCGCCCAGCAGACGGGCGCGCTCCTGCTGCCCGTGACCCTCTGGTACGACGACTCGGCGGTCATGCGCGGACGGATCCACCCGCCCGTCGACGTGCCCGAGTCCGGCTCCCGGGCCGAGAAGACCACCGTGATGACCCAGCAGCTCGCCGATGCCTTCGCCGCCGGCATCGCGGACCACCCCGAGGACTGGCACATGCTCCAGCGGCTGTGGCTCGCGGACCTGGAGGAACGGGAGCCGACCGGTGACGGTCCGGCGACCGGTGCCGCCGCGGCGTCCGGTCCGTCCCCGGGCGGCGGGACTGAGCCCGCGTCGCCGGGGCAGACGGTCGTGGCGGGCCGTGAACCCGCCGTGGAGCCCGGGGTCTCCCCCGAGCGCGGGGAGGAGCGGAACACGTGAAGATCGGGATCGTCTGCCCGTACTCCTGGGACGTGCCGGGCGGCGTCCAGTTCCACATCCGCGACCTCGCCGAGCACCTGATCCGGCTCGGCCACGACGTGTCCGTACTGGCTCCCGCCGACGACGAGACGCCGCTCCCGCCGTACGTGGTCTCCGCCGGCCGGGCCGTCCCCGTGCCCTACAACGGCTCGGTGGCCCGGCTGAACTTCGGCTTCCTCTCCGCCGCGCGGGTACGGCGCTGGCTGCACGACGGCACCTTCGACGTCGTCCACATCCACGAACCGACCTCGCCCTCGCTGGGCCTGCTCACCTGCTGGGCCGCCCAGGGACCGATCGTGGCCACCTTCCACACCTCCAACCCGCGCTCGCGGGCCATGATCGCCGCGTACCCGATCCTCCAGCCCGCCCTGGAGAAGATCAGCGCGCGCATCGCGGTCAGCGAGTACGCGCGCCGCACCCTCGTCGAGCACCTCGGCGGCGACGCCGTCCTCATCCCCAACGGCGTCGACGTGGACTTCTTCGCCCGCGCCGAACCCAAGAAGGAGTGGCAGGGCGAGACGCTCGGCTTCATCGGCCGCATCGACGAACCGAGGAAGGGCCTGCCCGTCCTCATGCGCGCCCTGCCCCGCATCCTCACCGAACGGCCCGGCACCCGGCTCCTCGTCGCCGGCCGTGGCGACGAGGAGGAGGCCGTCGCGTCGCTGCCGCCCGAGATGCGCGCGCGGGTGGAGTTCCTCGGCATGGTCAGCGACGAGGACAAGGCGCGGCTGCTGCGCAGCGTCGACGTGTACGTGGCGCCCAACACCGGCGGCGAGAGCTTCGGCATCATCCTCGTCGAGGCGATGTCCGCCGGCGCGCCCGTGCTCGCCGCCGACCTCGACGCCTTCGCCCAGGTCCTCGACCAGGGCGGCGCCGGCGAGCTCTTCGCCAACGAGGACGCCGACGCGCTCGCCTCCGCCGCGATCCGGCTCCTCGGCGACGCCCCCCGTCGCGCCGAGCTCAGCGCCCGCGGCTCCGCCCACGTCCGCCGCTTCGACTGGTCCACCGTCGGCGCCGACATCCTCGCCGTCTACGAGACCGTCACCGACGGCGCCGCCGCCGTCGACACCGACGAACGCGTCGGCGGCCTCCGAGCCCGCCTGGGCCTGTAACCGGGGTCGGGCCGAGGCCGCCCCGCCTGCGCCGCGGGGGCCCGCATGCCCACCCCCGTGTGGGCAATCGTCCCGCTGGGGCGGGACGGGTGGGCACACGGGACGGCGCGCTCGGCCGCGCCTCCGCCCCTGAGCCCTGACCCGCACCGTCAGGGCGACGCGTACGGGGTGCGGGCCCGGGGCACGGAAGCCTGGGCCCGGCAAGGGGCGCCGTTCCGTTGTGCCCACCCGTTCCGCCCCAGCGGAACGATTGCCCACAACGGGGGCGGCACGGCCCCTGCCCCGTCCGCGGGGTGGGGTCCGCCCCGGCGGGACGGTTGTCCACAACGGGGGGCTCGGCCCGGCGGAACGATTGCCCGTGACGGGGGTGGGCAGGGTGGGGGGATGGGGCGGATCGGGCGGGTGGAGCTGGGGTCGCTGACGAGGCCGGCGGAGGAGTGGGGAGGCCCCCACGCCCGCGTGGAGCCGGTACTGGGCTACGTCGTGCGCCACGGCGACGTGCGGCTGATGTTCGACACGGGCATCGGCACCGGATCGCCGGAGACGGACGCGCACTACGGCCCGGTGCGGCACCCCCTGCCCGTGGGGCCGCAGGACGTCGACCTGGTGGTGAACTGCCATCTGCACTTCGACCACATCGGCGGCAACCAGCGTTTCCCCGCGACGCCGGTCCTCGTCCAGCGGCGCGAGCTGGCGGTGGCGCGGGCGGGCGGGTACACGATCGACGCGCTGCTCGACGGGGTGCGGTACGAGGAGCTGGACGGGGAGTACGTGATCGCGCCGGGGCTGCGGGTGGTGCCGACGCCGGGGCACACGGAGGGACACCAGTCGCTGGTGGTCGACCACGGCGACCGGGTGACGGTGCTGGCGGGGCAGGCGTGCGACTTCGCGCACGAGTTCACGGCGCCGTACCCGCCGTGGGCCGGGCGGCTCGCGGAGCTGGCGGACGGTCGGCCGGTGCGTGTCCTGTTCGCGCACGACCACGACCTTTGGGAGGGGACGCTGCCACCGCCCCGGTAGCCTGTGCGCCCGTGACCGAAACCCTGATCTGGACCGTCGTCGCGCTGATCCTCATCGGCGTCTATCTCAGCTGGACCGCCGGGCGGCTGGACCGGCTGCACTCGCGCATCGACGCGGCCCGCGCGGCCCTGGACGCGCAGCTGCTGCGCAGGGCCTCGGTCGCGCAGGAGCTGGCCACTTCCGGGGTGCTCGATCCGGCGGCGTCGATCGTGCTGTACGAGGCGGCGCACGCCGCCCGGCAGGCCGAGGAGGACCACCGGGAGGTGGCCGAGAGCGAGCTGAGCCAGGCACTGCGGGCGGTCTTCGGCGAGCCCGAGCAGGTGGAGCTCGTACGGGAGGCGCCGGGCGGCGAGGAGGCCGCCGGGGAGCTGGCGCAGGCCGTGCGCCGGGTGCCGATGGCGCGCCGGTTCCACAACGACGCCGTGCGGGCGGCGCGGGCCCTGCGCCGCCACCGCACGGTCCGCTGGTTCCGGCTCGCAGGCCACGCGCCCTTTCCGCTGGCCTTCGAAATGGACGACGAGCCGCCGGTGGCGCTTGCCGATCGTCCGGCCTGACACCCCGTAACCTGCGAAAACGATCCACCGGGTCCACATTGGCCCTTGCTGTGGACCGCAGGTGGACTGTTTCCTCACTCTTGTCGTCAATCGCCGTTGTCACGAGTGAGGTACTTGTGTCCACCACGCCTTCCCCCTCCCCCCAGTCCCCCGAGACCGGCACCGCCCGTGTGAAGCGCGGCATGGCCGAGCAGCTCAAGGGCGGCGTGATCATGGACGTGGTCAACGCCGAGCAGGCGAAGATCGCCGAGGACGCCGGCGCCGTGGCCGTCATGGCCCTGGAGCGGGTCCCCGCGGACATCCGCAAGGACGGCGGCGTGGCCCGCATGTCCGACCCGAACATGATCGAGGAGATCATCGGTGCGGTGTCGATCCCGGTCATGGCCAAGTCCCGCATCGGCCACTTCGTCGAGGCGCAGGTCCTGCAGTCCCTCGGCGTCGACTACATCGACGAGTCCGAGGTCCTGACCCCGGCCGACGAGGTCAACCACTCCGACAAGTGGGCCTTCACGACCCCCTTCGTCTGTGGCGCCACCAACCTGGGCGAGGCCCTGCGCCGCATCGCCGAGGGCGCGGCCATGATCCGCTCCAAGGGCGAGGCCGGCACCGGCAACGTCGTCGAGGCCGTCCGCCACCTGCGCCAGATCAAGAACGAGATCGCCAAGCTGCGCGGCTTCGACAACAACGAGCTGTTCGCCGCCGCCAAGGACCTGCGCGCCCCGTACGAGCTGGTCAAGGAGGTCGCCGAGCTCGGCAAGCTGCCGGTCGTGCTGTTCTCCGCCGGTGGCGTCGCCACCCCGGCCGACGCCGCGCTCATGCGCCAGCTCGGCGCCGAGGGCGTCTTCGTCGGCTCCGGCATCTTCAAGTCGGGCGACCCGGCCAAGCGCGCCGCCGCCATCGTGAAGGCCACCACCTTCTACGACGACCCGAAGATCATCGCGGACGCCTCCCGCAACCTGGGCGAGGCCATGGTCGGCATCAACTGCGACACCCTCCCCGAGTCCGAGCGCTACGCCAACCGGGGCTGGTAAGCACCGATGAACCCCTCTCCCGTCATTGGTGTCCTGGCTCTCCAGGGCGACGTACGGGAGCACCTGATCGCCCTGGCCGCGGCTGACGCCGTGGCCAGGCCGGTGAGGCGCCCCGAGGAGCTCGCCGAGGTCGACGGCCTGGTCATCCCCGGTGGTGAGTCCACCACCATCTCCAAGCTGGCCGTGCTGTTCGGTCTCATGGAGCCGCTGCGCGAGCGCATCGCCGCGGGCATGCCGGTCTACGGCACCTGCGCGGGCCTGATCATGCTCGCCGACAAGATCCTCGACCCGCGCTCGGGCCAGGAGACGTTCGGCGGGATCGACATGATCGTCCGCCGCAACGCCTTCGGCCGCCAGAACGAGTCGTTCGAGGCCGGCGTCGCCGTCACGGGCATCGAGGACGGCCCCGTGGAGGGCGTCTTCATCCGCGCCCCGTGGGTCGAGTCCATCGGCGCCGAGGTCGAGGTGCTCGCCGAGCACGGCGGCCACATCGTGGCCGTGCGACAGGGCACCGCCCTCGCCACCTCGTTCCACCCGGAGCTCACCGGGGATCACCGCATTCACGCCCTGTTCGTCGACATGGTGCGCGCGGCGGGCTGATCCGATCCCGGTAGGATCTCTGGGGTTCGTTCAGAAATGGGTTACGCGAAGGAGACAGGCAGATGTCCGGCCACTCTAAATGGGCTACGACGAAGCACAAGAAGGCCGTGATCGACGCCAAGCGCGGCAAGCTCTTCGCGAAGCTGATCAAGAACATCGAGGTCGCGGCCCGCACCGGCGGCGCCGACCTCGACGGCAACCCGACGCTCTTCGACGCCGTCCAGAAGGCGAAGAAGCAGTCGGTCCCGAACAAGAACATCGACTCCGCGCTCAAGCGCGGTGCGGGTCTCGAGGCCGGCGGCGCCGACTACGCGACGATCATGTACGAGGGCTACGGCCCGAACGGTGTCGCGGTGCTCATCGAGTGCCTCACCGACAACCGCAACCGCGCCGCCTCCGACGTGCGCGTGGCCATGACCCGCAACGGCGGCTCCATGGCCGACCCGGGCTCGGTCTCGTACCTGTTCAACCGCAAGGGCGTCGTCGTGCTCCCCAAGGGCGAGCTGTCCGAGGACGACGTCCTGGAGTCGGTGCTGGAGGCCGGCGCCGAGGAGGTCAACGACCTCGGCGAGGCGTTCGAGATCATCAGCGAGGCCACCGACCTGGTCGCGGTCCGTACCGCCCTCCAGGAGGCCGGCATCGACTACGACTCCGCCGAGTCGAGCTTCGTCCCGACCATGCAGGTCGAGCTCGACGAGGACGGGGCGCGCAAGATGTTCAAGCTGATCGACGCGCTGGAGGACAGCGACGACGTGCAGAACGTCTTCGCCAACTTCGACGTCAGCGACGAGGTCATGGCGAAGGTCGACGCCTGACACCGGCCGTTCCGCAGCGGGCCGACGGGGGACACACCCCCGTCGGCCCGCTGCGTTGTCGGTGGCAGCCGATAGCCTGCACAAACAGTTGAGCGACAGCGGTCCAGGGAGGGGCACAGTGCGCGTTCTCGGGGTGGACCCCGGGCTGACCCGGTGCGGCGTCGGCGTCGTCGAGGGCGTCGCGGGACGGCCCCTCACCATGCTCGGCGTGGGCGTGGTGCGGACCGCCGCGGACGCGGACATCGGCATGCGGCTGGTCGGCATCGAGCGCGGCATCGAGGAGTGGCTCGACCGCTTCTCGCCCGAACTCGTCGCCGTCGAGCGGGTGTTCGCCCAGCACAACGTCCGCACCGTGATGGGCACGGCCCAGGCCAGCGCGGTCGCCATGCTGTGCGCCTCGCGCCGAGGCATCCCCGTCGCCCTGCACACACCCAGCGAGGTCAAGGCCGCCGTCACCGGCAGCGGACGCGCGGACAAGGCCCAGGTCGGCGCCATGGTGACCCGGCTCCTGAGGCTCTCCGCCCCGCCCAAGCCGGCCGACGCCGCCGACGCCCTCGCCCTCGCCATCTGCCACATCTGGCGGGCCCCCGCCCAGAACCGCCTCCAGCAGGCCGTCGCGCAGAACCGTCTCCAGCAGGCGGTCGCCCAGCAGGCGTCCGCAGTGAAAGGCCGAACCCGATGATCGCCTTCGTCAGCGGCCCGGTCGCCGCGCTCGCCCCCACCACCGCCGTGATCGAGGTCGGCGGCGTCGGCATGGCCGTCCAGTGCACGCCGAACACGCTCTCCGGGCTGAGGGTCGGCCAGGACGCCCGGCTCGCCACCTCGCTGGTCGTCCGCGAGGACTCCCTCACGCTGTACGGCTTCGCCGACGACGACGAGCGGCAGGTCTTCGAGCTCCTCCAGACCGCCAGCGGCGTCGGACCCCGCCTCGCGCAGGCCATGCTCGGCGTGCACAGCCCCGACGCCCTGCGCCTCGCGGTCTCCACGGGCGACGAGAAGTCCCTCATGGCCGTCCCCGGCATCGGCAAGAAGGGCGCGCAGAAACTCCTCCTCGAACTGAAGGACAAGCTCGGCGCCCCGCTGGGCAGCAGCGGCCTCGTCGGCGCCCAGCGCGCCGCGGCCGGTCCCGCGCCCTGGACCGAGCAGCTCTCCGCCGCCCTCATCGGCCTGGGCTACGCGAGCCGCGAGGCGGAGGAGGCCGTCAGCGCCGTCACCCCGCAGGCCGAGGCCGCCCTCGCCGAGACCGGCAGCGCGCCCGTGCCCCAGCTGCTCCGCGCCGCCCTGCAGACCCTCAACCGCACCCGCTGACCCGCTGCCCGCCGCACCGCGGGCCAGGCCGTACGAACGAGAAGGCATCCACCGTGAACTGGGACGACGACCTCACCGCCGAGGCACCCGAAGCCGAGGCGCGCATCGTCGGCGCCTCCGCCGAGGGGGACGACCAGGCCGTCGAGGCGGCGCTGCGCCCCAAGGACCTCAGCGAGTTCGTCGGCCAGGAGAAGGTCCGGCAGCAGCTCGACCTGGTCCTCAAGGCCGCCCGCCAGCGCGGAGCCACCGCCGACCACGTCCTGCTCTCCGGCGCCCCCGGCCTCGGCAAGACGACCCTCTCGATGATCATCGCGGCCGAGATGAACGCGCCGATCCGCATCACCTCCGGCCCCGCCATCCAGCACGCCGGCGACCTCGCCGCGATCCTCTCCTCCCTCCAGGAGGGCGAGATCCTCTTCCTCGACGAGATCCACCGGATGTCCCGGCCCGCCGAGGAGATGCTCTACATGGCGATGGAGGACTTCCGCGTCGACGTCATCGTCGGCAAGGGTCCCGGCGCCACCGCCATCCCGCTCGACCTCCCGCCCTTCACCCTGGTCGGCGCCACCACCCGGGCCGGCCTGCTGCCGCCCCCGCTGCGCGACCGCTTCGGCTTCACCGCCCACATGGAGTTCTACGACCCGGCCGAGCTCCAGCGCGTCATCCACCGGTCCGCCGGACTGCTGGACGTCGAGATCGACCCGGCCGGAGCCGCCGAGATCGCCGGCCGCTCCCGTGGCACCCCCCGCATCGCCAACCGGCTGCTGCGCCGCGTCCGGGACTACGCGCAGGTGAAGGCGGACGGAGTGATCACCCGGGAGATCGCCGAGATCGCCCTCGGGGTGTACGAGGTCGACAGCCGCGGCCTCGACCGGCTCGACCGCGCCGTCCTGGAGGCCCTGCTCAAGCTCTTCGGCGGCGGACCCGTCGGCCTGTCCACCCTCGCCGTCGCCGTGGGGGAGGAGCGCGAGACCGTCGAGGAGGTCGCCGAGCCCTTCCTCGTACGGGAGGGACTGCTGGCCCGCACGCCCCGTGGCCGGGTCGCCACTCCCGCGGCATGGGCACACCTCGGACTGGTTTCGCCGCAGGCCGCGGGCCCGGGAGCACACGGAAGCGGACAACAGGGGCTCTTCGGGGCGTGAGAGCGCGGACACTCGCCCGCACAGGAACCAGGGTGCGATGCTGGACGTTGTTCCATCGATGCGGACTCGCCTAGACTCCGCCGATGCCGCCCTTTCCGGTCGGCGCGCCCACCCCCGAAGATCAGGCCGCGGGTTCTCCGCGACCATGCGAAGGAAACCCGTCCCGTGAACATCGTGACCCTCCTCCCCTTCATCGTCCTCATCGGGGCCATGTTCCTGATGACCCGCTCCGCCAAGAAGAAGCAGCAGGCGGCGGCGCAGATGCGCGACGAGATGCAGCCCGGCACCGGCGTACGGACGATCGGGGGGATGTACGCCACCGTCAAGGAGATCGGCGACGAGACCGTCCTCCTCGAGGTCGCTCCCGGCGTGCACGCGGTCTACGCCAAGAACGCCATCGGCGCGGTCCTCCCGGACTCCGAGTACAACCGCATCGTCCACGGCGACGAGGAGGAGTCGGACTCCGACACCGTCGTTCCCGACGACGCCTCCTCGCTGACCGAGGCCGCCGAGGACACGGAGAAGGACGCCACGGCCGACGAGGCGCCGAAGGCCGACCTGACGAAGAAGTCGGACGCGGTCGAGGACGCCACCGAGGGTCAGAAGGACGGCAAGGCCGACGGCGAGACCGACGCGAAGTAGTCGCGGCCGGGGACCGCGCGCACGCCCGACCGGCGAGCGCGGTCCCCGGAACGGTTCCACGTCTGCGGGGGCAGGTCCCCACACACACTTCGTGGCCGTCCCGCGCACACCCGGCGCGGGACGGTTGGACAGGGAGATACGACAGGTGGCAGCACCGAAGAAGGGCCGAAGGCCGGCGGGGGGACAGAGCCGTCCGGGCCGCGCCCTGGCACTCATCCTGATCGCCATGGTCGCGCTCACCGGCGGCATGTTCTGGTCGGGGCACACCACCCCGCGCCTCGGCATCGACCTCGCCGGCGGTACGTCGATCACGCTGAAGGCCAAGGCCGAGCCCGGCCAGGAGTCGGCGGTCAACGAGACCAACATGAACACGGCGGTCGGCATCATCGAGCGCCGCGTCAACGGTCTGGGTGTCTCCGAGGCCGAGGTCCAGACGCAGGGCCGCGAGAACATCATCGTCAACATCCCTCGCGGGACGAACGAGAAGCAGGCCCGTGAGCAGGTCGGTACCACCGCCCAGCTCTACTTCCGGCCCGTTCTCGCCGTGACGAACGGTGCTCCGCAGGCCGCTCCGAGCGCCACGCCCTCGGGCACCGCCACGGGCAGCCCGAAGCCGTCCGCGTCCGCCACCGGCACCACCGCGGGCGAGAAGTCGGCCTCGCCGACCGCCACCGCCTCCACCCAGGGCCGCGCGCTCACCGAGGCCCTCAAGGCCCCGAGCCCGACGCCCACCGCGACCGGCTCGTCCTCCGCGACCCCCAAGGCGAGCGGCACCCCCTCGGCGACCCCGACGCCCGACGCCGCCACCGCGGCGCTGGAGAAGAAGTTCACCGCCCTGAACTGCCTCGACCCCAAGCAGCGCGCCGCGGCCGGCCAGGGCGTCAAGCCCACCGAGCCCACCGTCGCCTGTGGCGAGGACGCCCCCGGCGTCTGGTCGAAGTACCTCCTCGGCCCGGCCGAGGTCGAGGGCAAGGACGTCGACAAGGCCAAGGCCGCCATCGACCAGCGGTCCGGCCAGTGGATCGTCGACATGGAGTTCACCGACGGCGGTTCCAAGAAGTTCCAGGCGATCACCAGCAAGCTGTCGGCGCAGACCGACCCGCAGAACCGCTTCGCGATCGTCCTGGACGGCGAGGTCGTCTCGGCCCCGTCGGTGCGCACCACGCTCAGCGCCAGCGCGCAGATCTCCGGCAGCTTCAACCAGCAGAGCGCCCAGGACCTCGGCAACATCCTGGCCTACGGCGCCCTGCCGCTCTCCTTCGAGACGCAGAGCGTCGACACCGTCACCGCCGCCCTCGGCGGCGACCAGCTGGAGGCGGGCCTCATCGCGGGCGCCATCGGCCTGGCGCTGGTCATCATCTACCTGGTCGCCTACTACCGCGGCCTGTCGCTGATCGCCATCCTCAGCCTCGGCGTCTCGGCGCTCCTCACCTACGTGATCATGGCCCTGCTCGGCCCGGCCATCGGCTTCGCGCTGAACCTGCCGGCCGTCTGCGGCGCCATCGTCGCCATCGGCATCACCGCGGACTCGTTCATCGTGTACTTCGAGCGCATCCGCGACGAGCTCCGCGAGGGCCGCACGCTCCGCCCGGCCGTCGAGCGCGCCTGGCCGCGCGCCCGCCGCACGATCATGGTCTCCGACTTCGTGTCGTTCCTGGCCGCGGCCGTGCTCTTCATCGTCACCGTCGGCAAGGTCCAGGGCTTCGCGTTCACGCTCGGTCTGACCACCCTGCTCGACATCGTCGTGGTGTTCCTCTTCACCAAGCCGGTCATGACGCTCCTCGCGCGGACCAAGTTCTTCGGAAACGGCCACGCCTGGTCCGGTCTGGACCCGAAGCGTCTCGGCGCCCAGCCGCCGCTGCGCCGCACCCGCCGTGCCCACGCCCCCGTCGACGCGAAGGAGGCGTGAGATGTCGAAGCTCGGCGATCTCGGCGCCCGGCTCCACCGCGGTGAGGTCGGTTACGACTTCATCGGCAACCGCAAGATCTGGTATGGCCTGTCCATCCTGATCACCATCACCGCCATCGTCGCCCTGGCCGTCCGCGGCCTGAACATGGGCATCGAGTTCCAGGGCGGCGCCGTCTTCACCACCCCGAAGTCGGAAGTCTCCGTCAGCCAGGCGCAGGAGTACGCGGAAGAGGCGTCCGGCCACGACGCGATCGTCCAGCAGCTCGGCAACGGCTCCCTCCGCATCCAGGTCGGCGGCCTCGACACCGCGCAGTCCGACCAGGTCCGCGCGGAGCTCTCGAAGGACCTGGGCGTCCCCGAGGACAAGATCGCGGCCGAGCTGGTCGGCCCGAGCTGGGGCGAGCAGATCGCCACCAAGGCATGGACCGGCCTGGGGGTCTTCATGATCCTCGTGGTGATCTACCTGGCCATCGCCTTCGAGTGGAGAATGGCGGTCGCGGCACTGATCGCCCTCATCCACGACCTCACGATCACGGTCGGCATCTACTCGCTGGTCGGCTTCGAGGTCACGGTCGGCACGGTCATCGGTCTGCTGACGATCCTCGGCTACTCGCTGTACGACACGGTCGTGGTCTTCGACTCGCTCAAGGAGCAGACGAAGGACATCACCAAGCAGACCCGCTTCACCTACAGCGAGCTGGCCAACCGCTCGATCAACGGCACCCTGGTCCGTTCGATCAACACCACCGTCGTCGCGCTGCTGCCGGTCGCCGGCCTGCTCTTCATCGGTGGCGGCGTCCTGGGCGCCGGCATGCTGAACGACATCTCGCTGTCGCTGTTCGTGGGTCTCGCCGCCGGTGCGTACTCCTCGATCTTCATCGCCACCCCGCTGGTCGCCGACCTCAAGGAGCGCGAGCCGGCGATCCGGGCCCTGAAGAAGCGCATCATGGCCAAGCGCGCGAGCGCCGCCGCCAAGGGCGAGTCGGTGGAGGAGACGGACGGCCTGTCCGCCGAGGCCGAGACCGCCGTCGTGGGCCCCCGCGCCGGCCGTCGGGGCACCCGGGAGCACCGAGGATGACCGCCGAGGCCCAGGACGTCACCGCGCTCCTGCTCAGCCGTATCCGCGACGTCCCCGACTACCCGAAGCCGGGCGTGCTGTTCAAGGACATCACGCCGCTGCTCGCGGACCCGGCGGCGTTCACGGCCCTGACCGACGCTCTCGCCGGGCTGTGCACCGCGCACGGCGCGACGAAGATCGTCGGCCTGGAGGCGCGCGGCTTCATCCTGGCCGCCCCGGTGGCCGTCCGCGCGGGCCTGGGGTTCATCCCGGTCCGCAAGGCCGGCAAGCTCCCCGGGGCCACGCTCAGCCAGGCGTACGAGCTGGAGTACGGCACCGCCGAGATCGAGGTGCACGCCGAGGACCTGGCCGCGGGCGACCGCGTCATGGTCATCGACGACGTCCTCGCCACCGGCGGCACGGCCGAGGCGTCGATCGAGCTCATCCGCCGCGCGGGTGCCGAGGTGGCGGGCGTCGCGGTCCTGATGGAACTGGGCTTCCTCCCGGGCCGCGCCCGGCTGGAGCCCGCGCTGAACGGCGCACCGCTCACGGCACTCATCCGAGTGTGATCCTTCAAGTCCGACGATCTCCCGCCCGATAACGGTCGAGGGACACGGAGACGGGCGCCCCGGGACCTCCCGAGGCGCCCTTCGCCGTTCCCGGCCGTTCCCGCGCTGCCAGGAGGAAGTCGCATGAAGATGTCCCGCAGGTCCCTCGCCGGAGCCGTCTCCCTGATCGCGGTCGCCGCGCTCGGAGCGGCCGCGAACCCGGCGAGCGCCGGCCCGGCCGTCGTGGCCGCACCGGCCGCCCCGCGCGCGGCGGCCGACTCGTGCGTCGGCTGGAAGAACGCCGGCAGCGTGCCCCTGAAGTGGACGAAGGCCAACGACGCCTGCGGCCACTTCGGCGCCGAGGGCATGCGCATGGGCTACTCCTGGAAGGTCTACAGGGGCGGCGGCGTCTGCGTGCGCGTGAAGGGCTTCGACGCCCGCCGCAAGGAGATCTGGTCCGCCCCGCTGTGCGGCAAGAGCGGTTCCGTCAAGATCCACTGGGGCAATGTCGCCGCCGCCAAGGAGATCCAGTTCAAGGGTGGTCCCTCCCTCCTCCGCTGGAACTGACGGCCCTCCGGCGGCGGGGTCCGCGCGCCCCGGCGCGCGCCCCCGTCCCCGGGGTGACGGCCACCGCGTGCGCATCCGGACTCGTGGCTCGATACCATGGCCTTTCCGGGCCTGACCGGGGGACCCGGCACCGCACGAGGAGCGCTCTTGCCAGACGAGGCCCAGTCACTCTCCGCCGCGCAGCCCGACCCGAAGGCCGACGGGGCGGCGACGGGAACCGGCACGCCCCAGAACAAGCCGGCGGAGACCGGGCCCGCGCCCGAGGCACCCGCGCCGGCGCCCACGCCGGCCTCGACGACCCGGCCCACGCCCGCCGCGCCCGCCCGCTCCGGCGGCTCGTCCAACCGCGTCCGGGCCCGCCTCGCCCGCCTCGGCGTCCAGCGCTCCTCCCCGTACAACCCGGTCCTCGAACCGCTGCTGCGGATCGTGCGCTCCAACGACCCCAAGATCGAGACGGCGACCCTCCGCCAGGTCGAGCACGCCTACCAGGTCGCCGAGCGCTGGCACCGCGGCCAGAAGCGCAAGAGCGGCGACCCGTACATCACGCATCCGCTCGCCGTGACCACCATCCTCGCCGAGCTCGGCATGGACCCGGCGACCCTGATGGCCGGACTCCTCCACGACACCGTCGAGGACACCGAGTACGGCCTGGAGACCCTCCGCCGCGACTTCGGCGACCAGGTCGCGCTCCTCGTCGACGGCGTGACCAAGCTCGACAAGGTCAAGTTCGGCGAGGCCGCCCAGGCCGAGACCGTCCGCAAGATGGTCGTGGCCATGGCCAAGGACCCCCGGGTCCTGGTCATCAAGCTCGCCGACCGCCTGCACAACATGCGCACCATGCGCTATCTCAAGCGGGAGAAGCAGGAGAAGAAGGCCCGCGAGACCCTCGAGATCTACGCGCCGCTGGCCCACCGGCTGGGCATGAACACCATCAAGTGGGAGCTCGAGGACCTCGCCTTCGCGATCCTCTACCCCAAGATGTACGACGAGATCGTCCGGCTCGTCGCCGAGCGCGCCCCCAAGCGGGACGAGTACCTCGCGATAGTGACCGACGAGGTCCAGGCCGACCTGCGCGCCGCCCGGATCAAGGCCACCGTCACCGGCCGCCCGAAGCACTACTACAGCGTCTACCAGAAGATGATCGTCCGCGGCCGGGACTTCGCGGAGATCTACGACCTGGTCGGCATCCGCGTCCTCGTGGACACCGTCCGCGACTGCTACGCGGCGCTCGGCACCGTCCACGCGCGATGGAACCCGGTCCCCGGCCGGTTCAAGGACTACATCGCGATGCCGAAGTTCAACATGTACCAGTCGCTGCACACGACGGTCATCGGACCCAACGGCAAGCCCGTCGAGCTCCAGATCCGCACCTTCGACATGCACCGGCGCGCCGAGTACGGCATCGCCGCCCACTGGAAGTACAAGCAGGAGGCCGTCGCCGGCGCCTCCAAGGTCCGCGCCGACGTGCCCAAGAAGGCCGGCAAGGACGACCACCTCAACGACATGGCGTGGCTGCGCCAGCTCCTCGACTGGCAGAAGGAGACCGAGGACCCCAGCGAGTTCCTGGAGTCCCTGCGCTTCGACCTCTCCCGCAACGAGGTCTTCGTCTTCACGCCCAAGGGCGACGTCATCGCGCTGCCGGCCGGGGCCACCCCCGTCGACTTCTCGTACGCCGTCCACACCGAGGTCGGCCACCGCACCATAGGAGCGCGGGTCAACGGACGGCTCGTGCCGCTCGAATCGACCCTCGACAACGGCGACCTGGTCGAGGTCTTCACCTCCAAGGCCGCCGGCGCCGGCCCCTCCCGCGACTGGCTGGGCTTCGTCAAGTCGCCGCGCGCCCGCAACAAGATCCGCGCCTGGTTCTCCAAGGAGCGCCGCGACGAGGCCATCGAGCAGGGCAAGGACGCCATCGCGCGGGCCATGCGCAAGCAGAACCTGCCGATCCAGCGCATCCTCACCGGCGACTCGCTGGTCACCCTCGCGCACGAGCTGCGCTACGCGGACATCTCCTCGCTGTACGCGGCGATCGGCGAGGGCCACGTCACGGCCCAGTCGATCGTGCAGAAGCTGGTCCAGGCGCTGGGCGGCGAGGAGGCCGCCACCGAGGACATCGACGAGGCCGCGCCGCCCACCCGCGGGCGCTCCAAGCGCCGCTCCAGCGCCGACCCCGGTGTCGTCGTCAAGGGCGTCGACGACGTCTGGGTGAAGCTGGCCCGCTGCTGCACCCCCGTTCCCGGCGACCCGATCATCGGGTTCGTCACCCGCGGCAGCGGCGTGTCGGTCCACCGCAGCGACTGCGTCAACGTGGAGTCGCTCTCCCGGGAGCCGGAGCGGATCCTGGAGGTCGAGTGGGCTCCGACCCAGTCCTCGGTCTTCCTCGTCGCCATCCAGGTCGAGGCCCTCGACCGGTCCCGGCTGCTCTCGGACGTCACCCGGGTCCTCTCGGACCAGCACGTCAACATCCTCTCCGCGGCCGTCCAGACCTCCCGCGACCGGGTGGCCACCTCCCGCTTCACCTTCGAGATGGGCGACCCGAAGCACCTGGGCCACGTCCTGAAGGCGGTGCGGGGCGTGGAGGGCGTCTACGACGTCTACCGCGTCACCTCGGCCCGCCGGCCGTAGCCGACCCTCCCCAGGCCCGCAGGTCGTGGTCCACGGCCCGCGGGTCCTGGACGAGGACACGAGGGAGGCCCCCCGGCAGCTCGCCGGGGGGCCTCCCTCGTGCGGTCACGGCGTCGGCCGGACCGGCGGACTCAGCCGCCGAACTCCTCCAGGCCCTTCATGGCCTGGTCGAGCAGGGCCTGGCGGCCCTCCAGCTCGCGGGCGAGCTTGTCGGCCTTGGCGTCGTTGCCGGCGGCGCGGGCCGCGTCGATCTGCTTGCGCAGCTTCTCCACGGCGTCCTGGAGCTGACCGGTCAGACCCGCGGCACGCGCGCGTGCCTCCGGGTTCGTCCGGCGCCACTCGGCCTCCTCGGCCTCCTGGATGGCCCGCTCCACGGTGTGCATCCGGCCCTCGACCTTGGGACGGGCGTCACGCGGGACGTGGCCGATGGCCTCCCAGCGCTCGTTGAGGGAACGGAAGGCCGCGCGCGCCGCCTTCAGGTCCGTCACGGGAACGAGCTTCTCGGCCTCGACCGCGAGCTCCTCCTTGGCCTTGAGGTTCTCGGTCTGCTCCGCGTCCCGCTCGGCGAAGACCTCGCCGCGCGCCGCGAAGAAGACGTCCTGGGCGCCGCGGAAGCGGTTCCACAGGTCGTCCTCGTGCTCGCGCTGGGCGCGGCCGGCCGCCTTCCACTCGGTCATGAGGTCGCGGTAGCGGGCGGCGGTGGCGCCCCAGTCGGTGGAGTTCGACAGCGACTCCGCCTCGGCGACCAGACGCTCCTTGGCCTTGCGGGCGTCCTCGCGCTGGGCGTCCAGCGAGGCGAAGTGGGCCTTGCGGCGCTTCGAGAACGCCGAGCGGGCGTGCGAGAAGCGGTGCCACAGCTCGTCGTCGGACTTCCGGTCGAGCCGCGGCAGGCCCTTCCAGGTGTCGACGAGCGCCCGCAGCCGCTCGCCGGCCGAGCGCCACTGCTCGCTCTGGGCCAGTTCCTCGGCCTCGGTGACGAGCTTCTCCTTGGCGGAGCGGGCCTCGTCGGTCTGCTTCGCCTTCTGGGCCTTGCGCTCCTCGCGGCGCGAGTCGACCGCCTCGACGAGCTTGTCCAGCCGGGCGGCGAGCGCGGCCAGGTCGCCGACGGCGTGGTGCTCGTCGACCTGCTGGCGGATGTGCTCGATCGCCGTCGTGGCGTCCTTCGCCGAGAGGTCGGTGGTCCTCACGCGCTTCTCGAGGAGGCCGATCTCGACCACCAGGCCCTCGTACTTGCGCTCGAAGTAGGCCAGGGCCTCCTCAGGGGTGCCGGCCTGCCACGATCCGACGACCTTCTCGCCCTCGGCCGTCCGCACGTACACGGTGCCCGTCTCGTCGACGCGGCCCCACGGGTCGCTGCTCACAGCGCCTCCTCACCATGATGCCGTCGCGGGGTCGTACCCCCCGGGCATCGTCCACAGTTTCCCGGCGGGCCTCGCCCGCCATCCGCAGCGCGGCCGACGGCCCACGCTGCACAACGCCAATCTAGGCGAATCGCGGCCCGGCTGTCCGCACTCAGCGCGACCGAGATTCGACGGTCACGCGTGCGTGCGGACGCCCCGGCTCACTTCTTCGCGACGGTCGCCTTCTCGATGGTGACGGGCTTCTTCGGAGCGCCGTCCCCGGCGCCGCCCTCGACACCGGCCGCGGCCACGTCCTGGACCGCCTTGAGGCCGGCCGCGTCGATCTTCCCGAACGGGGTGTAGCTCGGGGGCAGCTTGGTGTCCTTGTAGACGAGGAAGAACTGCGAGCCGCCCGTGCCCGGCTGCCCGGTGTTCGCCATGGCGACGGTGCCGGCCGGGAAGGTGACCGAGCCGTCCGCGCCGGCCTTGCCCAGGGCGCCCAGGTTCTCGTCCGGGATGGTGTACCCCGGGCCGCCGGTGCCGTCGCCCTTGGGGTCACCGCACTGGAGCACGTAGATGCCCTGGGTGGTGAGCCGGTGGCACTTGGTCCCGTCGAAGTACTTCTTGCCCGCGAGGTGCGCGAAGGAGTTCACCGTGCGCGGGGTCTTCGACGCGTCCATGGTGATCGTGATGTCGCCCTCGTTGGTCTTCAGGGACATCGCGTACGTGGCCTTCCGGTCCACCGTGAGCTTCGGCTCCGGGCTCGCCGCCTCGGTCTGCGTCGGCGTCGGCGCGGCCGTGGTCGGCGTGTCGCTCGCCGTGTTGTCCGAGCCCTTGTCCGGGCCGTCCGTCAGCGCCACGGAGGCGTAGACGGCGCCGCCCGCGGCCACCACCACCGCAAGGGCGGCGGCGATGACGGTGTTGCGGCGCTTCGCCTTGCGTCGGTTCTCCTCCCGCCGCTGCTGCTGCCGCGCGTACTTCTCCCTGGCAAGCTGCCGCCGCCGCTGATCGCTGGTGACCACCGGGTCCGCTCCTCGTCGCTCGTCTGTTCCTGTCCTGGCCGGATGTGCCCGTACGGTATACGGGTTGGCTGTGGAACCGGCACCGCCGGTAGGCTCTGATCTGCCGCATTCCGTGTTTTCCGCGAGTTCCGCGCCCCCGTGCCGGACGACATCTAAGGACGAACGTGCTGATTGCCGGGTTCCCCGCCGGGGCCTGGGGCACCAATTGCTATCTGGTAGCCCCCGCCGCAGGCGAGGAGTGCGTGATCATCGACCCGGGCCACCAGGCCGCCCAGGGTGTCGAGGAGACGCTGAGGAAGCATCGGCTCAAGCCCGTCGCCGTCGTCCTGACCCATGGACACATCGACCACGTCGCCTCCGTCGTCCCGGTGTGCGGCGCCCATGACGTCCCCGCGTGGATCCACCCGTCCGACCGCTACATGATGAGCGACCCGGAGAAGGCCCTCGGCCGCTCCATCGGGATGCCCCTCATGGGCGAGCTGACCGTGGGGGAGCCCGACGACGTGCGCGAGCTCACCGACGGCGCCGAGCTCAAGCTCGCCGGTCTCGACTTCTCCGTCGCCCACGCGCCCGGTCATACCAAGGGGTCGGTGACCTTCAGGATGCCCGAGACCACGGAGATCCCGTCCGTGTTCTTCTCGGGGGACCTGCTGTTCGCCGGCTCCATCGGACGCACCGACCTTCCCGGCGGTGACATGGACGAGATGCTCGCTTCGCTGGCCCGTGTGTGCCTGCCGCTCGACAACTCGACCGTGGTGCTGTCGGGACACGGTCCCCAGACGACCATCGGCCAGGAGCGCGCCACCAACCCGTACCTGCGGGACGTGGCGGCCGGCCTCGGGAGCACGGACGCTCCCCGACGAGGAATGTGACGAGAACCCCGTGAGCAGCTTCAAGGCCCCCAAGGGCACGTACGACCTGATCCCGCCCTTCTCCGCCAAGTACCTCGCGGTCCGCGACGCGATCGCGGAGCCGCTGCGGAAGTCCGGCTACGGCTACGTCGAGACCCCCGGCTTCGAGGACGTGAACCTCTTCGCCCGCGGCGTCGGCGAGTCCACCGACATCGTCAGCAAGGAGATGTACGCCTTCGAGACCAAGGGCGGCGACAAGCTCGCCCTGCGTCCCGAAGGCACCGCCTCCGTGCTGCGCGCCGCCCTGGAGTCCAACCTCCACAAGCAGGGCAACCTGCCGGTCAAGCTCTGGTACTCCGGCTCGTACTACCGCTACGAGCGCCCGCAGAAGGGCCGCTACCGCCACTTCTCGCAGGTCGGCGCCGAGGCGATCGGCGCCGAGGACCCGGCGCTCGACGCCGAGCTGATCATCCTCGCCGACCAGGCGTACCGCTCGCTCGGTCTGCGCGACTTCCGCATCCTGCTGAACTCGCTCGGCGACAAGGAGTGCCGCCCCGTCTACCGCGAGGCGCTCCAGGACTTCCTGCGCGCCCTCGACCTCGACGAGGAGACCCGCCGCCGCATCGAGATCAACCCGCTGCGCGTCCTCGACGACAAGCGCGAGGCCGTCCAGAAGCAGCTGGTCGGCGCGCCGCTGCTGCGTGACTACCTGTGCGACGCGTGCAAGGCGTACCACGAGGAGGTGCGCGCCCTGATCACCGCGGCGGGCGTCGTCTTCGAGGACGACGCCAAGCTGGTCCGCGGCCTCGACTACTACACCCGCACCACCTTCGAGTTCGTCCACGACGGTCTCGGCTCGCAGTCGGCGGTCGGCGGCGGCGGCCGCTACGACGGCCTCTCCGAGATGATCGGCGGCCCCGCGCTGCCGTCCGTGGGCTGGGCGCTCGGCGTCGACCGCACGGTCCTGGCCCTGGAGGCGGAGGGCGTCGAGCTCGACATCCCCGCCGCGACCAGCGTCTTCGCCGTGGCGATCGGGGACGAGGCCCGCCGCCTGCTGTTCGGCAAGGTCACCGAGCTGCGCCGGGAGGGCGTCGCCGCCGACTTCTCCTTCGGCGGCAAGGGCCTCAAGGGCGCCATGAAGGACGCCAACCGCTCGGGCGCCCGCCTCGCCGTCGTCGCCGGCGAGCGCGACCTCGCCGAGGGCGTCGTCCAGCTGAAGGACATGGAGTCCGGCGAGCAGCAGGCCGTCCCGGTCGACGGCCTCGTGGACGCCGTCAAGGCCAAGCTGGCCTGACCGACCCGCACACGCGGACGGGGCCCGGACCACACGGTGGTCCGGGCCCCGTCCTTATCCCCAGCGAACGGTGCGGAGCCGGACAGGTGTTGCAGAATGACCCTGCCCACAAGGCCCGCGAACGAGGGAAACCAGGCGACATGACGAAGGCAGCGGTGGAAGAGACCGCGTCCGGCCGGGACGGCGACGGCACGATCGGGGCGAGCCGGGCCTTCGCCTGGCTGCTCGTGATCACCGGGGCGGCCGGCCTGCTCGCCGCCTGGGTCATCACGATCGACAAGATCAAGCTCCTGGAGGACCCCTCCTTCACCCCGGGGTGCAGCCTCAACCCGATCGTCTCCTGCGGCAACATCATGAAGAGCGAGCAGGCATCGGTCTTCGGCTTCCCCAACCCGATGCTCGGCCTCGTGACGTACGCCATGGTCATCGCGATCGGCGTGGCCCTGCTCGCCGGCGCCCGCTACCGCCGCTGGTACTGGCTGGGCCTCAACGCCGGCACGCTGTTCGGCGTCGGCTTCTGCGCCTGGCTGACCTACCAGTCGCTGTACGAGATCAACTCGCTCTGCCTGTGGTGCTGCCTGGCCTGGGTCGCCACCATCGTCATGTTCTGGTATGTCACCTCGCACAACGTCCGCACCGGCGTCATCCCCGCCCCCCGCGCCCTGCGGACCTTCTTCGGCGAGTTCACCTGGGTCCTGCCCGTCCTCCACATCGGGATCATCGGCATGCTGATCCTGACCCGCTGGTGGGACTTCTGGACCGGGTGACGGCGGCCTCGCTGTCGGTGCGGTGACCTAGGCTTCATGACTGTGGAGCCCGACCTCTTTACCGCAGCAGCCGAAGACCGCCAGGAGAAGGACCCGGCCAGCAGCCCGCTGGCCGTCCGGATGCGCCCCCGCACCCTCGACGAGGTGGTGGGCCAGCAGCACCTGCTCAAGCCCGGCTCGCCGCTGCGCCGGCTCGTCGGGGACGGCGACGGCGGCCCGGCCGGTGCCTCCTCCGTGATCCTCTGGGGCCCTCCGGGCATCGGCAAGACCACCCTGGCGTACGTCGTCTCGAAGGCGACCGACAAGCGGTTCGTGGAGCTCTCCGCCATCACCGCGGGCGTCAAGGAGGTCCGGGCCGTCATCGACGGCGCCCGCCGCGCGGTCGGCGGCTACGGCAAGGAGACCGTCCTCTTCCTCGACGAGATCCACCGCTTCTCCAAGGCCCAGCAGGACTCCCTCCTGCCCGCCGTCGAGAACCGCTGGGTGACGCTGATCGCCGCCACCACCGAGAACCCCTACTTCTCCGTCATCTCCCCGCTGCTCTCCCGCTCGCTGCTCCTCACCCTGGAGCCGCTGACCGACGAGGACCTGAGCGGGCTGATGGCCCGCGCCCTGACCGGCGAGCGGGGGCTGGGCGGCGCCGTCACGCTGCCGGCCGACGCCGAGGCCCATCTCCTGCGGGTCGCCGGCGGCGACGCCCGGCGCGCCCTCACCGCCCTGGAGGCGGCCGCCGGCGCCGCCCTCGCCAAGGGCGAGCCGGAGATCACCCTCCAGACCGTCGAGGAGACCGTCGACCGGGCGGCCGTGACGTACGACCGGGACGGCGACCAGCACTACGACGTGGCCAGCGCCCTCATCAAGTCCATCCGCGGCTCCGACGTCGACGCGGCCCTGCACTACCTGGCCCGGATGATCGAGGCGGGGGAGGACCCGCGCTTCATCGCGCGGCGGCTGATGATCTCCGCGAGCGAGGACATCGGCCTCGCCGACCCCCAGGCCCTTCCCCTCGCCGTCGCCGCGGCCCAGGCCGTCGCCATGATCGGCTTCCCGGAGGCGGCCCTCACCCTGAGCCACGCCACCATCGCCCTGGCCCTGGCCCCCAAGTCGAACGCGGCGACGACCGCGATCGGCGCCGCCCTCGCCGACGTGCGGGGCGGCCTGGCGGGCACCGTCCCGCCGCACCTGCGCGACGGCCACTACAAGGGCGCGGCCAAGCTCGGCCACGCCCAGGGGTACGTCTACCCGCACGACGTCCCCGGCGGCATCGCCGCCCAGCAGTACGCCCCGGACACCGTCCACGGCCGCCGGTACTACGAACCCACCCGCTACGGCGCCGAGGCGCGGTACGCCGACGTCGTGGAGCGGGTCCGCGAGCGGCTGCGGGGCGACGGCGGCTGAGCCCGCCGGGCCCCGTGCGGGACCACCTCGCCGAGCCGGTACACTGTTCGGGATTGCTGCGTCCCGTGTCCGGCCCCGGTCGGCACACCAGAACGGGACAGTCAGCGGGAGACCCGGCCCTCGGGCGGGGTTTCCAGGAGCGTCGCGCACCTTCGAAGGTGTCGCGGGCCACCCATCACCCCCCGGATTCCCGGGAACGGCGATGGGTCGTTCGCGTGCTGCACGTATGTGCCCAGACCTGGGAGCGGCTGCCCGACCGGTCCGTCCCGTACGGACCCGGCGGGTTTCCCGGCTGCGGATGCGACCTCCCCTAACCCTGGTGAAGCCGTTTTCGTATCAATGAGAGAGGTTGGTTCATGCCGAACCAGTCCCGTCCCAAGGTCAAGAAGTCGCGTGCCCTCGGCATCGCGCTGACCCCGAAGGCCGTCAAGTACTTCGAGGCCCGCCCCTACCCGCCGGGCGAGCACGGCCGTGGCCGCAAGCAGAACTCGGACTACAAGGTCCGTCTGCTCGAGAAGCAGCGTCTGCGCGCCCAGTACGACATCAGCGAGCGCCAGATGGCGCGTGCCTACGACCGCGCCAAGAAGGCCGAGGGCAAGACGGGCGAGGCGCTGGTCGTCGAGCTCGAGCGTCGCCTCGACGCCCTGGTCCTGCGTTCGGGCATCGCCCGCACCATCTACCAGGCCCGCCAGATGGTCGTCCACGGCCACATCCAGGTCAACGGTGGCAAGGTCGACAAGCCGTCGTTCCGCGTCCGTCCCGACGACGTCGTGATGGTCCGCGAGCGCAGCCGCACCAAGCCGCTGTTCGAGATGGCCCGCGAGGGTGGCTTCGCCGCCGACGGCGAGACCCCGCGCTACCTGCAGGTCAACCTGAAGGCCCTGGCCTTCCGCCTCGACCGCGACCCGAACCGCAAGGAAATCCCGGTCATCTGCGACGAGCAGCTGGTCGTCGAGTACTACGCCCGCTGATCCGGGCCCCCGGCGGAAGCCGGGGGACGTAGTACCACCTCCGCGGTGTTCAGCCCGCCGCTTCCCCGCCCTTTCCGGTGGGGGAGCCGGCGGGCTTCCGCGTTCCCGGGACCGCCGCCGACCTGGCCGTACGGAACGGGCGCGGAGCCCCGGGCCCGGCCTCGTGGCCGACGGACGCGTCCCGCCGGCCGGCCAGCGCGCGCTCCACCGCCGCGTCCACGGGCAGCGCCAGACCCTCGCGGAACGCGGCGTCGTACGCCTCCGCCCCCAGCGCCTCGCCCGCCAGCCGCTCGCCCAGCGTCCTCGGCCCGCCGAACGTCTCCGAGCCGAACAGCCGGACGCCGACCGTGTCCCACACCGGCACCGTCGCCCCCTGCAGGACCGCCGCCTCCGCCGCGTCCCCCTCGCTCACCGTCACCAGCGCGATCAGCTCGACGGCGAGGACGAGACCGACCAGGTCGTGGAACACGTGGTTGATCGCGACGCACTCGTCGAGCAGCTCCCGCGCCTCGGCGTACGCGCCCCGGGTCCACGCGGAGAACCCCAGCACGTACAGGGCGTAGGCCCGCGTCCACCGCTCCCCGCGCTCCTCGCAGACCTCCCGCACCTCGCGGCAGATCGCGACCGCCCCCTCCAGGTCGCCCCGGAACGCCCGCGCCATCGCCAGCTCGACCTGCCCCATCAGCACGTTGCTGTTCAGCTCGCCGAGCTCCCGGTAGGCGTCCAGGGCCCGCCCGATCAGCTCCTCGGCCCGCGGCATGTCGTCGGAGAGCAGCGCCAGACACCCCATCCGGTGCGTCGCGTACGCCTCCGCCAGCGCGTTCCCCGACGCCCGCGCCCGCTCCCCGCACTCGTGGAGCGCCGCCACCGCCGCCGTGCCGTCCCCCTGGAGCACGGCCACGTACCCCAGCACCCAGAGCGCCTTCAGGCGCGCGTCCTCGTGCCCGGACTCCAGCGCGAGCGCCCGCTCCAGCCAGTGCCGGCCCTCCGACAGCCGGCCGCAGCCCACCCAGGCGAACCACAGGGTGCCCGCCAGGTGCTGGGCGAGATGAGCGTCCTCCGGGAGCTCCAGGCACAGATCGAGGGCCGCCCGCAGATTGGGCAGGGCCGCGTCCGTCCGGGCCGCGACCTCGCCCTGGCGGGGGCTGAACCACTCCAGCTCGCACCAGGTGGCGAGCCCCATGTACCAGTCGCGGTGCCGGCGCCGCATCCGCTCGGTGTCCCCGAGCGCCGCGAGCCACTCCGCCCCGTACGCCGCGACCGTGTCCAGCAGCCGGTACGCGGGGCCCGCCGGGCCGTCCTCCCGTGCCACCAGCGACTGCCCGAGCAGCCCCCCGAGCACCTCCAGGACGCGGTCGGGCGGCAGCTCCGGGCCGCCGCACACGTACTCCACCGCCTCCAGGTCGAACGGACCGGCGAAGACCGAGAGCCGCGCCCAGAGCAGCCGCTCCTCGCCGGTGCACAGCTCGTGGCTCCAGCCGATCGCGGTCCGCAGCGTCTGGTGACGGGGGAGCGTGCCGCGGCTGCCGTCCGCCAGGAGCCGGAAACGGTCGTCGAGGCGGCACAGCATCTGCTCGACGGTGAGCAGCGGCAGCCGGCCCGCCGCCAGTTCCAGCGCGAGCGGGATGCCGTCGAGCCGCCGGCAGAGTTCCCGTACGGCCTCCGCGGGGCCGGGGAGGAAGAGGCCCTCCGGCCCGGTCGTGACGGGTGCCGGCACGGGGGCGCCCACCGCCGCCCGGGCCGCCGGGACCGCCGCCATCGGGGCTCCCGCCTCCGCCGCCCGCTCGGCCAGCAGCGCCACGGCGTCCGCCTCGCCCATCGGCGCCAGCGTGAACACCGTCTCGCCCGCCACCCGCAGCGCCCGGCGGCCCACCGCGAGCACGGTCAGCCCCGGCGCGTGCGCGAGGAGATCCCGTACCAGCGGGGCGCAGCTCTCCACCAGGTGCTCGAACCCGTCCACCACCAGCAGCAGGCGCCGGTCCGCGAGGTGCTCCACGAGGGTCTCCCGCGGGGCGCGCGGGGTGTGGTCGGTGAGTCCGAGGGCCTCGACGAGGGCGTACGCCACCAGGTCCGGGTCGCGCAGCGGCGCGAGATCGGCGAGGCGCACCCCGTCGACGTAGCGTTTCTGCGCCTCCGCGGCAGCCCGGACGGCCAGCCGGGTCTTCCCGACCCCGCCCACTCCCACGACCGTGACCAGGCGGGACGCCTCGAGCAGCGCCGTGAGGGTGGCGTGCTCTCCGGCCCGTCCGACGAACCGGTTCAGCTCCGCCGGGAGATTGCTCCGTCGCATGGGACACGGAGCGTACCCATCCGCGCGCTCTCCGTACAATCGGTTCCCCGAACTCCCGTCCCACGAGCGGTAATGCGGTAGGGCGGTCCGGCTCGGGCGCGATAGGGTCGAGGGACTACTTTGGGCAAGAGCCCCACGACAGACCCCACGACAGATCCGACGACACAGAGAGCGGTGCAGAGTGACCGGTGGAGAGGTTGCCGGCATCCTGGTGGCCGTCTTCTGGGCGATCCTCGTCTCCTTCCTCGCCGTGGTGCTGGTGAGGCTGGCGCAGACGCTCAAGGCGACCACCAAGCTGGTGGCGGACGTGACCGAGAAGGCCGTCCCCCTGCTGGTGGACGCCTCCTCGACGGTGCGCTCGGCGCAGACCCAGCTCGACCGGGTCGACGCCATCGCGTCGGACGTCCAGGAAGTCACCTCCAACGCCTCCGCGCTCTCCTCCACCGTCGCGTCCACCTTCGGGGGCCCGCTAGTCAAGGTGGCCGCCTTCGGCTACGGCGTGCGCAAGGCGCTCGGCCGGGACCGGGACGGCGGGGACGCGCCGCGGGACTCCGCTCGACGTACTGTGATCGTCGGCCGTACCGTGCCGTCCTCGAGACGCCGGAAGCAGAAGGGCTGAGCCGCCATGTTCCGCCGCACGTTCTGGTTCACGGCCGGCGCAGCCGCCGGCGTGTGGGCCACCACCAAGGTCAACCGCAAGCTGAAGCAGTTGACCCCCGAGAGCCTCGCGGCCCAGGCGGCGAACAAGGCGGTCGAGACCGGCCACCGGCTCAAGGACTTCGCCCTCGACGTGAGGGCGGGCATGGTCCAGCGGGAGGCCGAACTCGGCGAGGCGCTCGGACTCGACGCCCCCGCGGACCAGGGCGCGGCCCTGGACCGCGAGCTGCCGGAGCCCCGTCGCAGGGCCGCGCTCGGCCCCAGGCCGCCGCACAAGACCACGCATTCAATTCCCACGATCTCGTACAACCGGAATGAGGACCACTGATGGAGTCGGCTGAAATCCGCCGCCGCTGGCTGAGCTTCTTCGAGGAGCGCGGGCACACCGTCGTCCCTTCGGCGTCGCTCATCGCGGACGACCCGACTCTGCTGCTCGTCCCCGCCGGCATGGTGCCCTTCAAGCCCTACTTCCTGGGTGAGGTCAAGCCGCCCTTCTCGCGCGCCTCCAGCGTGCAGAAGTGCGTGCGCACGCCCGACATCGAGGAGGTCGGAAAGACCACCCGCCACGGCACGTTCTTCCAGATGTGCGGCAACTTCTCCTTCGGCGACTACTTCAAGGAAGGCGCCATCAAGCTCGCCTGGGAGCTGCTGACCACCCCGGTGGAGCACGGCGGCTACGGGCTGGAGCCGGAGAAGCTCTGGATCACCGTCTACCAGGAGGACGACGAGGCCGAGCAGATCTGGCGCGACGTCGTCGGCGTCCCGGCCGAGCGCATCCAGCGCCTCGGCAAGAAGGACAACTACTGGTCCATGGGCGTCCCGGGCCCCTGCGGCCCGTGCTCCGAGATCAACTACGACCGCGGCCCCGAGTTCGGCGTCGAGGGCGGCCCGGCCGTCAACGACGAGCGTTACGTGGAGATCTGGAACCTCGTCTTCATGCAGTACGAGCGCGGCGAGGGCTCCGGCAAGGACGACTTCCCGATCCTCGGCGAGCTGCCGTCCAAGAACATCGACACGGGCCTCGGCCTGGAGCGCCTGGCGATGATCCTCCAGGGCGTCCAGAACATGTACGAGACGGACACCCTCCAGGTCGTCATCGACAAGGCCACCCGGCTCACCGGTGTCGCCTACGGCAAGGCCCACGACAGCGACGTCTCGCTCCGTGTGGTCGCCGACCACATGCGGACGTCCGTCATGCTCATCGGCGACGGCGTCACCCCCGGCAACGAGGGCCGCGGCTACGTCCTGCGCCGCATCATGCGCCGCGCCGTCCGCAACATGCGCCTGCTCGGCGCCACCGGGCCGGTCGTCCAGGAGCTCGTGGACACGGTGATCGACACGATGGGCGAGCAGTACCCGGAGCTGGTCACCGACCGCAAGCGGATCGAGACCGTCGCCCTCGCCGAAGAGGCCGCCTTCCTGAAGGCCCTCAAGGGCGGCACGAACATCCTCGACACCGCCGTGACCGAGACCAAGGCCGCCGGCGGCACGGTGCTCTCCGGCGACAAGGCGTTCCTGCTCCACGACACCTGGGGCTTCCCGATCGACCTCACCCTGGAGATGGCCTCCGAGCAGGGCCTCTCCGTGGACGAGGACGGCTTCCGCCGCCTGATGAAGGAGCAGCGGGACCGCGCCAAGGCCGACGCCAAGGCGAAGAAGACCGGCCACGCCGACATGACCTCGTACCGGGAGATCGCCGACAGCAACGGCGCCACCGAGTTCACCGGCTACACCAACACCGAGGGCGAGAGCACGGTCGTCGGCCTCCTCGTGAACGGCGTCTCCTCGCCGGCCGCCTCGGAGGGCGACGAGGTCGAGGTCGTCCTCGACCGCACCCCGTTCTACGCCGAGGGCGGCGGCCAGATCGCCGACCAGGGCCGGATCAAGCTGCACAGCGGCGCGGTCATCGAGATCCGCGACGTCCAGCAGCCGGTCCCGGGCGTCTCCGTGCACAAGGGTTCCGTGCAGGTCGGCGAGGTGACCGTGGGCGCCACCGCCTACGCCACCATCGACGTCCGCCGCCGCCGGGCCATCGCCCGTGCCCACTCGGCCACCCACCTGACCCACCAGGCCCTGCGCGACGCCCTCGGCCCGACGGCCGCCCAGGCCGGTTCCGAGAACCAGCCCGGCCGCTTCCGCTTCGACTTCGGTTCGCCGAACGCCGTTCCCGGCGCGGTCCTCACCGACGTCGAGCAGAAGATCAACGAGGTCCTCTCGCGCGAGCTGGAGGTCCACGCCGAGGTCATGCCGATCAACGAGGCCAAGCGCCAGGGCGCCATCGCCGAGTTCGGCGAGAAGTACGGCGAGCAGGTCCGCGTGGTCACCATCGGCGACTTCTCCAAGGAGCTGTGCGGCGGCACGCACGTCGGCAACACCGCCCAGCTGGGTCTGGTGAAGCTGCTCGGCGAGTCCTCCATCGGCTCCGGCGTGCGCCGCATCGAGGCCCTCGTCGGCGTCGACGCGTACAACTTCCTCGCCCGCGAGCACACGGTCGTCGCCCAGCTCCAGGAGCTGGTCAAGGGCCGTCCGGAGGAGCTGCCGGAGAAGGTCTCCGCCATGCTCGGCAAGCTGAAGGACGCCGAGAAGGAGATCGAGAAGTTCCGCGCGGAGAAGGTCCTCCAGGCCGCCGCCGGTCTGGTCGACTCCGCCCAGGACATCCGCGGCCTCGCCCTCGTCACCGGCCAGGTGCAGGACGGCACCGGCGCCGACGACCTGCGCAAGCTGGTCCTCGACGTGCGCGGGCGCTTCTCGTCCGACCGCCCGGTCGTGGTCGCCCTGTTCACCACGGCCAACGGCAAGCCGCTGACGGTCATCGCCACCAACGAGGCCGCCCGCGAGCGTGGCCTCAAGGCCGGCGAGCTGGTCCGCACGGCCGCCAAGACCCTCGGCGGCGGTGGCGGCGGCAAGCCCGACGTCGCCCAGGGCGGCGGCCAGAACCCGGCCGCCGTCGGCGACGCCATCGCCGCCGTCGAGCGCCTCGTGGTGGAGACGGCGTGACGATGCGCCGCGGCCGCCGTCTCGCGGTCGACGTCGGGGACGCCCGGATCGGGGTCGCCTCGTGCGACCCCGACGGGGTCCTCGCCACGCCGGTGGAGACCGTGCCGGGACGTGACGTCCCGGCCGCCCACCGGCGGCTCCGCCAGATCGTCGAGGAGTACGAGCCGATCGAGGTCGTCGTGGGCCTGCCCCGCTCGCTCAGCGGGCGGGAGGGTCCGGCCGCCACCAAGGTCCGGGCCTTCGCGCGGGAGATGGCGAAGGGCATCGCGCCGGTGCCGGTGCGGCTGGTCGACGAGCGGATGACCACGGTCACCGCGACCCAGGGGCTCCGGGCCTCCGGGGTGAAGGCGAAGAAGGGCCGCTCGGTCATCGACCAGGCCGCCGCTGTGATCATCCTTCAGAACGCTCTTGAGTCCGAACGGGTATCAGGTAATCCGCCCGGCGAGGGCGTCGAAGTGGTCATCTGATCGCGATACGGTAACGTTCCGCGCGATGCGGCGGTTTTCGAACAGCTGCCGCACTAAGTACGAGGCGGATCGTCCGGAAGCCTCGCGGCTGTTTTGGGGATCGATGACTGAGTATGGCCGGAGCCCCGGCTCCGAACCGTGGCACCCCGGGGACCCGCTCTACGGGGACCAGGGGTGGGAGGGCCAGCAGCAGCAGTACCCGCACGCGCAGCAGGCGAGCCAGTACGGCCAGGCCGGTCACGGCTACGAGGACCCCTACGGCCAGGGCGGACAGGCCGGTCAGGGCTACCAGGGCGACCCGTACCAGCAGCAGCCGCAGCAGCAGCCGCACCAGCACTATCAGCAGCAGGGCTACCCGGACGCGCAGTACCAGCAGCAGCAGTACCCGTACCAGCAGCAGGGACACCCTCAGCAGCAGTACCAGCAGGAGCCCCAGCAGCAGTACCAGCAGCAGCCGGACCCGTCTCGGCAGCAGCCCCAGCAGCAGTACGAGACGGGGTACCAGGGCGGCTACGACACGCCCGGGAACCTCGGACAGCAGTACGACGGCGGCTGGGAGGCCGGCCAGGCGGCCATGGCCTACGGCACGCCGCCCGCCGATCCGTACGGCGGCCAGAACCCCGACCTCTACGGCACTCCCGAGGCGTACCCGCCGCCCCAGCCCCCCGGCCGGCGCCGCACCCCGCCGGAGCCGGTGGTCGACTGGGCCCCGGAGGAAGAGGCGCGCCCGGAGCCGGAGGAGGAGAAGCACCCCTTCTTCACGGGCGAGGACGAGCCCGAGGGCGAGGACGAGTACGACGAGGAGCCCGCCCGCGGCCGCGGCTCCCGCGGCGACGACCGCGATCGCCGGAGCAAGGCCAAGAAGCGCAAGGGCAAGAACGGCATGGCCTGCCTCGTCGTCGCGCTCGTCCTGGTGGGCGGAGTCGGCGGCATCGGCTACTTCGGCTACCAGTTCTGGCAGGGCGAGTTCGGCGCGGCCCCCGACTACGCGGGTAGCGGCAGCGGCGACGTCCAGGTCGAGATCCCCAAGTCCGCCGGCGGCTACGAGATCGGCAACATCCTCAAGAAGGCCGGCGTGGTCAAGAGCGTCGACGCCTTCGTCTCCGCGCAGCAGAAGAACCCCCGCGGCCTCTCCATCCAGGCCGGCGCCTACACGCTGAAGAAGGAGATGTCGGCGGAGAGCGCGGTCGCGCTGATGCTCGACCCGGCCAGCCAGAGCAACTTCGTCATCCCCGAGGGCATGCGGAACGTCTGGGTCTACGCACAGATCGACAAGAAGCTCTCGCTCAAGCCCGGCACGACGCAGGGCATCGCGAAGGCCAAGGCGGACACCCTCGGCCTCCCGGACTGGGCCAAGAACCACAAGAACCTGAAGGACCCGCTGGAGGGCTTCCTCTTCCCGGCGAGCTACCCGGTCGCCAAGGGCAACAAGCCCGAGGACGTGCTCCGCAAGATGGTCAGCCGTGCCAACCAGGAGTACACGAAGCTCGACCTGGAGGAGAAGGCCCAGGCCCTCGGCGTCGAGAGCCCCTGGCAGCTCATCACCATCGGCAGCCTCGTCCAGGCGGAGGGGACGTCGCACGACGACTTCCGCAAGATGGCCGAGGTCGTCTACAACCGGCTCAAGCCGTCGAACCCGCAGACCTACGGCGGGCTCGAGTTCGACTCGACGTACAACTACATCAAGAACCAGAGCAAGATCGACCTCTCGCTCACGGAGCTGCGGAAGTACGACAACCCGTACAACACCTACTTCGTGAAGGGGCTGCCGCCCGGCCCGATCGGCAACCCCGGCGTCGAGGCCATGCAGGCCGTGCTCAACCCGACCCACGACGGCTGGTACTACTTCATCTCGATGGACGGCAAGACGTCCCAGTTCACGCGGACCAACGCCGAACACCAGAAGCTGGTGGACAAGTTCAACGAGTCGAGGAAGAACTGATGGCAGCACGACGGGCGGCGGTCCTCGGATCGCCGATCGCCCACTCGCTCTCCCCGGTCCTGCACCGGGCCGCGTACGCCGAGCTCGGTCTCGGGGACTGGTCCTACGACCGGTTCGAGATCGACGAGGCGGGGCTCCCGGGCTTCGTCGCCGAGCTGGACGACAGCTGGGCCGGGCTCTCGCTGACCATGCCGCTCAAGCGGGCGATCATCCCGCTGCTCGACGAGATCAGCGACACGGCCGCCTCCGTGGAGGCCGTCAACACGGTGGTCCTCCGCGAGGACGGCCGCCGGGTCGGCGACAACACCGACATCCCCGGCATGATCGCCGCCCTGCGCGAGCGGGGCGTCGACAAGGTCGAGTCGGCGGCGGTCCTCGGGGCCGGCGCCACCGCCTCCTCGGCCCTCGCCGCCCTCGCCCGGATCTGCGCGGGCCCCGTCACCGCCTACGTCCGCAGCGAGGCCCGCGCCGAGGAGATGCGGGGCTGGGGCGACCGGCTGGGCGTGGAGGTCCGCACGGCCGCCTGGGAGCGCGCTGCCGACGCCTTCGCCTCCCCGCTCGTCGTCGCCACCACCCCGGCCGGCACCACCGACGCGCTGGCCGCCGCCGTCCCGGACGCCGTCGGCACCCTCTTCGACGTCCTCTACGACCCCTGGCCCACCCGCCTGGCCGCCGCCTGGTCCTACCGCGGCGGCAAGGTGGTCGGCGGCCTCGACCTCCTCGTCCACCAGGCCGTCCTGCAGGTCGAGCAGATGACCGGCCGCGTGCCGGCCCCCCTCGGGGCCATGCGGGCGGCGGGGGAGACGGCCCTGGCGGCCCGATAGGCTGCACCGTCACGCAGGGCGGAACACGGGGGAGTACGGCGAGATGCACGAGGCATCGATTTTGGCGTCCCGCTGGGACCTGCCGGTCGACGTCGGACGCCTGCTGTGGGCGGTGATCTTCGGTCATCTGCCGACCTGGGCCCGGTACACGGTCCTCGCCGTGTTCCTCACCCTCCTCACGCACGCGCTTCTCGGGTGGCTGCGCGACCGATCCGGCGCGACACCGGACGACGACGCACCCGTGCGGGAGGGCGACGCGCCCGCCCAGGACGACGACGCGCCCGCCCAGGACGACGACACGGCCGTCCACGAGAGCGGCGCCGGCGTCCGATAGCTGGACCGGAGGGCGGGTCGGGGCTCCGGACGTGGGAGGATCGGGGGCGGCGGGCCAGGGCCGCGCACCCGGCCGCGTCGTCGCAGTGCCCAGGCGCGAGCATGAGGAGCATCGTTGAGCAGGTTGCGTTGGCTGACCGCTGGGGAATCCCACGGACCCGCGCTGGTCGCGACGCTGGAGGGTCTTCCCGCCGGCGTCCCGGTCACCACAGAGCTGGTGGCGGACCACCTCGCGCGGCGACGCCTCGGCTATGGGCGTGGCGCCCGCATGAAGTTCGAGCAGGACGAGATCACCTTCCTGGGCGGCGTCCGCCACGGGCTCTCCCTCGGCTCCCCGATCGCCGTGATGGTCGGCAACACCGAGTGGCCCAAGTGGGAGAAGGTCATGTCGGCCGACCCGGTCGACCCCTCGGAGCTCAAGGAGACGGGCCGCAACGCGCCCCTGACCCGGCCCCGCCCCGGCCACGCCGACCTCGCCGGCATGCAGAAGTACGGCTTCGACGAGGCCCGGCCGATCCTGGAGCGCGCCAGCGCCCGGGAGACCGCGGCCCGCGTCGCCCTCGGCGCCGTCGCCCGGTCCTTCCTCAAGGAGGCCGCCGGCATCGAGATCGTCAGCCACGTCGTCGAGCTGGCCGCGGCCAAGGCGCCCTACGGCGTCTACCCGGTCCCCGGTGACGTCGAGCGCCTCGACGCCGACCCGGTCCGCTGCCTCGACGCCGACGCGTCGAAGGCGATGGTCGCCGAGATCGACCAGGCCCACAAGGACGGCGACACCCTCGGCGGCGTCGTCGAGGTCCTCGCCTACGGCGTGCCCGTCGGCCTCGGCTCCCACGTCCACTGGGACCGGCGTCTCGACGCCCGCCTGGCCGCCGCCCTCATGGGCATCCAGGCGATCAAGGGCGTCGAGGTCGGCGACGGCTTCGACCTCGCCCGGGTGCCCGGCTCCCAGGCGCACGACGAGATCGTCCGCACCGAGGACGGCATCAAGCGCACCTCCGGCCGCTCCGGCGGCACCGAGGGCGGTCTGACCACCGGCGAGCTGCTGCGCGTCCGCGCCGCCATGAAGCCGATCGCGACCGTCCCGCGCGCCCTCGCCACGATCGACGTCGTCACCGGCGAGGCGACCGCCGCCCACCACCAGCGCTCCGACGTCTGCGCCGTCCCGGCCGCCGGCATCGTCGCCGAGGCCATGGTCGCGCTCGTGCTCGCCGACGCGGTCGTCGAGAAGTTCGGCGGCGACAGCGTCCCCGAGACCCGCCGCAACGTGCGGTCGTACCTCGACAACCTGCACATCCGGTGACCGGCGGTCCCCTGGTCGTCCTCGTCGGGCCCATGGGCTCCGGCAAGTCCACGGTGGGCGCGCTCCTGGCCGAGAAGCTGGGCGCGCCCTACCGGGACACCGACGCCGACATCGTCGCCGCCGAGGGACGCGAGATCTCCGACATCTTCGTCGAGGACGGCGAGGAGTTCTTCCGCGCCCTCGAACGGGCCGCGGTCGCCGCGGCGGTCGCCGAGCACGAGGGCGTCCTCGCCCTCGGCGGCGGCGCCGTCCTCGACGACGGCACCCGCGCCCTGCTGACCGGGCTGCCCGTCGCCTACCTCTCGATGGACGTCGAGGAGGCGGTGCGCCGCGTCGGCCTCAACACCGCGCGGCCGCTGCTCGCCGTCAACCCGCGCCGCCAGTGGCGCGAGCTGATGGAGGCGCGCCGCCACCTGTACACCGAAGTCGCCCGGGCCGTCGTCACCACCGACGACCGCACCCCCGACGAGGTCGCGGACGCGGTCCTCTCGGCACTGGATCTGAAGAAGGACGCATGACGGACCAGGAAACGACCCGTATCCACGTCGCGGGCAGCGCGGGCACGGATCCGTACGAGGTGCTCGTCGGCCGGCAGCTGCTCGGGGAGCTCCCCGCGCTCATCGGCACCCAGGCCAAGCGGGTCGCCGTGATCCACCCCGAGGCGCTCGCCGACACGGGCGAGGCGCTCCGCGCGGACCTCGCCGAGCAGGGCTACGAGGCGGTCGCCATCCAGGTGCCGAACGCCGAGGAGGCGAAGACCGTCGAGGTCGCCGCCTACTGCTGGAAGGCGCTCGGCCAGACCGGCTTCACCCGCAGCGACGTCGTCGTCGGCGTCGGCGGCGGCGCCACCACGGACCTGGCCGGCTTCGTCGCCGCGACCTGGCTGCGGGGCGTGCGCTGGATCGCCGTGCCCACCACCGTCCTGGCGATGGTCGACGCGGCCGTCGGCGGCAAGACGGGCATCAACACCGCCGAGGGCAAGAACCTCGTCGGCGCCTTCCACCCGCCGGCCGGGGTGCTCTGCGACCTCGCCGCGCTGGACTCGCTGCCGGTGCACGACTACGTCAGCGGTCTCGCGGAGATCATCAAGGCCGGCTTCATCGTCGACCCGGTGATCCTCGACCTCATCGAGGAGGACCCGCAGGCGGCCCGTACGCCCGCCGGTCCGCACACCGCCGAGCTGCTGGTGCGCTCGATCAAGGTCAAGGCCGAGGTCGTCTCCGGCGACCTCAAGGAGTCGGGCCGCCGGGAGATCCTCAACTACGGCCACACGCTCGCCCACGCCATCGAGAAGAACGAGCGGTACAAGTGGCGCCACGGCGCCGCCGTCTCCGTCGGCATGGTCTTCGCGGCCGAGCTGGGCCGGCTGGCCGGGCGCCTCGACGACGCCACCGCCGACCGGCACCGCGCGATCCTGGAGTCCGTCGGCCTTCCGCTGACCTACCGCGGCGACCAGTGGCCCAAGCTCCTGGAGACCATGCGGGTCGACAAGAAGTCCCGCGGCGACCTGCTCCGCTTCATCGTGCTCGACGGGATCGGCAAGCCGACCGTCCTCGAGGGCCCGGACCCGGCGGTGCTGATCGCGGCGTACGGCGAGGTGTCGGCGTGACCGAGGCGCGTCCGGTCCTCGTGCTCAACGGCCCCAACCTGGGCCGTCTGGGCTCCCGCGAGCCCGACATCTACGGGGCCACCTCGTACAAGGGACTCGTCGAGTCCTGCCGTGCGCTCGGCGCGGAGCTCGGCTTCGACGTCGACGTGCGGGAGACCAACGACGAGGGCGAGATGATCCGCTGGCTGCACGAGGCCGCGGACCGCTCGATCCCCGTGGTGATCAACCCCGGCGCGTTCACCCACTACTCGTACGGGATGCGGGACGCGGCCGCCCAGCGGACCGCCCCGCTGATCGAGGTGCACATCTCGAACCCGTACACCCGGGAGGAGTTCCGGCACACCTCGGTCGTCGCCGCCGTGGCGAGCGGGACGGTGGCCGGCTTCGGGATCGGCTCCTACCGGCTCGCCCTGCGGGCGCTCGCCGAGGAACTCGACGGCTGACGGGGCACCAGGGGGCGTTCCCGGCCGTTCCCCCTGAGGGGGGCGGGGGCGGTAACGTTCCGGCGTCCACGGATACCAGAGGCCGACAGGCGTACGAGACGGAGTGGCACCGGATGCAGCACGCAGTGGGGGGTCCGCTGCCCTCGCCCGAGCGACCGGGGCAGGCACCTGAGCCCGGCCCCGTCCCCCTTCCGGGAGCGGCGGCCGGGCCCGGACCGGGTCCGGGGAGTGTCGCGCCGGGCGCGCATCCCCCCGTACCCCCGGCGCCGCCCCAGGGCGGCCCCTTCCCCGGCCGTCCGTCCGGCCCGCCGCCGGCCTCCGCGACGCCGGTCGGTGCGCCGTCCCCGGTGGCTCCGGCGGCCGGTCCGGTGCCTCCGGCGGGCCCGCCCGCCGGTTCGCCCCACCCCGCACCGCAGCCCGCCGCACCGCAGTCCGCCGGTCCGCCGCCCGCCGGTCCGCCGTCCGCCGGCGGACGGCTCGGTGTGCACCCGGCCGTGCAGGGCGCCGGCGCCCCGCATCCGCAGGCACCGTCCCCGCAGTCCGTCCCCGCGCCGCACGGGACGGCGTCCGCGCCGCCGCCGGGCCCCGGAGCACCGGGATGGGGCACGCCCGGGGCGATACCCCAGGCCCCGTCCGCCTCCCGCTATCCGGCCGGCCCGCCGCAGCGGGCCGACCTGACCGGCCAGGTCCAGCTGCCGCCGGTGGGCCTCTCCCCGATCCCCTCTCCGGAGCACGGGGGGACCGGCACCGCCACGCTCGCCGTCCTGCTCATCGGACCGGCGGGCGCGGGCAAGACGACGGTGGCGCGCCACTGGGCGCAGCGCCGCCGGGTCCCCACGGCCCACATCAGCCTCGACGACGTCCGCGAATGGGTCTGCTCCGGCTTCGCCGACCCCCAGTCGGGATGGAACGAGCATTCGGAGGCGCAGTACCGCCTCGCCCGCCGCACCTGCGGCTTCGCCGCGCGCAACTACCTCGCCAACGGCATCTCCTGCATCGTCGACGACGCGGTCTTCCCCGACCGGCCCGTCGTGGGCCTCGGGGGCTGGAAGCGCCACGTCGGGCCCGGCCTGCTCCCGGTGGTCCTGCTGCCCGGCCTGGAGGTCGTCCTGGAGCGGAACGCGGAGCGCAGCGGCAACCGGCGCCTCTCCGACGAGGAGGTCGCCGCCATCCACGGCCGGATGGCCGGCTGGTACGGCTCGGGTCTGCCGATCATCGACAACTCCACCTACGACGTCGAGACCACCGCCCGCGTTCTCGACGACGTCCTGGCCCGCGCGATCGCGAGTCCGCCCACCTGGTGATCCGGCCGGGCGCGGGTCCGGGTCTCGGGCCGGGCGGCCGGTGAACGGCCCCTCGCGGGCCGGTCCGTCCGCCGGTCCGGCCGGACCCCGCACGGTCGGCGGCGCAGAACAGGCCGCCGCGGCGCTCTGCTCGTAGGCTCGGAGCATGTCACAGGTGTATGCGGACCGCCGTGTACGGCTGCGCGACCGGTGCGCGGCCGCGGGCAGCCCGGCGGCCCTGGTCTCCCGCCCCGCCAACGTCCGCTATCTCGCCGGCGGATCGCCGCCGGGCGCGGTCCTGCTCGTCGGCCCCGAACCCGACGCCGACGTGCTCCTCTGCCCCGTCGCGCCCGGCGTCGAGCCGGCCGACGGACGGCTCGACGAGCTGCTGAGGCAGCAGGTCCTGCCGACGGGCGGAGGCGATCCGGCCGTCGCTGCCGTCGACCTGGCCCGCCTGGCCGGCGCCGACGCGCTCGCCGTCGAGGAGCACGACCTCACGGTCGCCCGGCACCGGGCGATGGGTTCCGCCGCCCCCGGACTGCACCTCGCCGACCTCGCCTGCGCCGTGGAACAGCTCAGGATCGTCAAGGACGAGGACGAGATCGCCTGTCTGCGGATCGCCGCCGAGATCGCCGACCAGGCCCTCGGCGAGCTTCTGGAGTCGATCCTCGTGGGACGGACCGAGCGTCATCTGGCCCTGGAGCTGGAGCGCCGCCTCGTTGACCACGGCGCCGACGGCGCCGCCTTCCCCACCTCCGTGGCCACCGGACCGCACTCCGGACGCCGCGGGCACCGGCCGACCGACCGCCGGGTCGAGGAGGGCGATTTCCTCTCCGTCTGCCTGGGTGCGGACTACCGGGGCTACCGGTGCGAGATCGGCCGCACCTTCGTCATCGGCACCACCCCGGCCGACTGGCAGATCGAGCTGTACGAACTCGTCTTCGCCGCTCAGCGGGCCGGAAGGGAGTCCCTCGCGCCGGGCGCCGGCTACCGGGACGTGGACCGCGCGGCCCGCCAGATCCTGGACGCGGCGGGGCACGCGGAGGCCGTCGTGCCCCTCATCGGGCACGGGGTGGGGCTCGAAATCGACGAGGACCCGCAGCTCTCACCCTCGGCCATGGGTAAACTGGACGCTTGTGTGCCGGTCACCGTCGAACCGGGGGTCCACCTCCCGGGCCGGGGCGGGGTCCGGATCGATGACACGCTCGTCGTGCGCCAGGAGGCGGACGGCGGACCCGAGCTACTCACCATCACGACCAAGGAGCTGCTCGCGCTGTAAGGCGCGTACGCCTCCACGGTCCCACGTCAGTCCAGGAGATTCCGCAACCGTGGCTTCCACGAACGACCTCAAGAACGGCATGGTGCTCAAGCTCGAAGGCGGCCAGCTCTGGTCCGTCGTCGAGTTCCAGCACGTCAAGCCCGGCAAGGGCCCGGCCTTCGTGCGCACCAAGCTCAAGAACGTGCTGTCCGGCAAGGTCGTCGACAAGACCTTCAACGCCGGCGTGAAGGTCGAGACGGCCACCATCGACCGCCGCGACATGCAGTTCTCCTACATGGACGGCGACTACTTCGTCTTCATGGACATGGAGACCTACGACCAGCTGCACGTCGACCGCAAGTCGGTCGGCGACGCGGCCAACTTCCTGATCGAGGGCTTCACCGCCTCGGTCGCGCAGCACGAGGGTTCGGTGCTCTACGTCGAGCTCCCGGCCGCCGTCGTCCTGACGATCGAGCACACCGACCCGGGCGTCCAGGGCGACCGCTCCACCGGCGGCACCAAGCCCGCCAAGCTGGAGACCGGCCACGAGATCCAGGTCCCCCTCTTCGTCACCACCGGTGAGAAGGTCAAGGTCGACACGCGGACCAGCGACTACCTCGGCCGGGTGAACGACTAACCGTGGCCGCTCGGAGCAAGGCCCGTAAGCGCGCCTTCCAGATCCTCTTCGAGGCCGACCAGCGCGGTGCCTCCGTCCAGGAGGTCCTCGCCGACCAGGTGCGGCACGCGCGGTCGGACGACCGCCAGCCGCCGGTCAGCGACTTCACCATGCAGCTGGTCGAGGGGTACGCGTCCCACGTGACGCGCATCGACGAGCTCATCGCGACCTACGCGGTGGACTGGGACCTCGACCGGATGCCCGTCGCCGACCGGAACATCGTGCGCCTCGGTGCGTACGAGGTGATCTGGGAGGACGGCACGCCGGACGCGGTCGCGATCGACGAGGCCGTCCAGCTCGCCAAGGAGTTCTCCACGGACGAGTCCCCGACCTTCGTCAACGGTCTGCTGGCGCGCTTCAAGGACCTGAAGCCGCGTCTGCGCCGCGACACCGAGGACTGAGTCCTCAGGCCGTACCCGGCAGTCGAAGGGGCCCGCAGCTCATCTGCTGCGGGCCCCTTCGGCGTCCTCAAGGTCCCCGAGGAGCCACCCCATGCTCCCTGCGGCCGGGTACGGGGTGCCCAGGGCCTCCGCGGACCGCTCGGCGCCTCCATGGACCCGCGGCCACCCCGGGGGCCGTCACGCCGCCCGTGAGGCGTTCCGCGGGGCCGGGGACAGCACAGGGCCCGTGGACATCGGGTGATGTCCACGGGCCCGGCGGTACGTTTCTTCTCTGACCTGAGAAGTGCGGAGCGGAAGGTCAGTTGTCCTCGTGGGCGACCGCGCGGCGCGCGTCGGCATCGAGAACGCCCCAGCTGATCAGCTGCTCGGTGAGGACCGAGGGGGACTGGTCGTAGATGACGGCCAGGGTGCGCAGGTCGTCCTGGCGGATCGACAGCACCTTGCCGTTGTAGTCGCCGCGCTGCGACTGGATCGTCGCCGCGTAGCGCTGGAGCGGGCCGGCCTTCTCCTGGGGGACGTGCGCCAGGCGCTCCAGGTCCAGGACCAGCTTCGGCGGCGGCTCGGCGGCCCCGCCCGGGGTCGTGCCAGGCAGCAGTTCCTGCACCGGCACACCGTAGAAATCGGCCAGCTCGGCAAGACGCTGCACGGTCACCGCACGGTCACCACGCTCGTACGAGCCGACCACGACGGCCTTCCAGCGCCCCTGGGACTTCTCCTCCACCCCGTGGAGGGACAGACCCTGCTGGGTGCGGATGGCACGGAGTTTGGCCCCGAGCTGCTTTGCGTATTCGCTGGACATAACGCTCCCGGACGCTGTGACGACATGCGGCTGCGCCGCGCGGCTGGTAACTCACTGTGAGGTTACGCAGCGTTACTCTTTCCCGTCAAGCCGAATGGTCCGTACCGGCCCCTCCCGAGGGACGGCGCCCGGAGTGGCGGACGGGGGTGCGGCCTGCGCGTCCGCCCTCCCCTGGTAGAGTGAACGGCGCAATTCCGACGTCCTTTAAGAACCGTCCCGTGAGGCGGAGAAGGAGGTCCGTTTCCCATGGACACTCAGCAGCAGTACGGCGATGACGCCCGGCCCGTCCTCGAGGCCCCCGACATCGCACGGGTCCTGACCCGCATCGCCCACGAGATCGTCGAGCGCGCCAAGGGCGCCGACGACGTGGTCCTCCTCGGCATCCCCACCCGCGGTGTCTTCCTCGCCCGCCGGCTCGCCGAGAAGCTCGAATCGATCACCGGCGCCAAGATCCCGGTCGGTTCCCTCGACATCACCATGTACCGGGACGACCTGCGGCTGAAGCCGGCCCGCGCCATCGGCCGCACCGAGATCCCCGGTGACGGCATCGACGGCCGCCTCGTCGTCCTCGTCGACGACGTCCTCTTCTCCGGCCGCACCATTCGCGCCGCCCTCGACGCCCTCGGCGACATCGGCCGCCCGCGCGCCGTCCAGCTCGCGGTCCTCGTCGACCGCGGCCACCGCGAACTTCCGATCCGCGCCGACTACGTCGGAAAGAACCTCCCCACGTCGCTGCGGGAGACGGTCAAGGTCCAGCTCGCCGAGGAGGACGGTCGAGACACCGTGCTGCTCGGCACCCGGCCCTCCTCCTAGCCGGACCGGCTTCCCCGCGGGGCCGGGGCACCCCCCTGCGCCCCCGCATGCCCTCACACCTCCCCACCACGGAGAGAAAACCCGATGATGCGTCACCTCATCTCGGCCGCCGACCTCACCCGCGACGACGCCGTCCAGATCCTCGACACCGCCGAGGAGATGGCCCGGGTGGCCGACCGGCCCATCAGGAAGCTGCCCACGCTGCGCGGCCGGACCATCTGCAACCTCTTCTTCGAGGACTCCACCCGGACCCGGATCTCCTTCGAGGCCGCCGAGAAGCGCCTCTCCGCCGACGTGATCAACTTCGCGGCGAAGGGCTCCAGCGTCTCCAAGGGCGAGTCCCTCAAGGACACCGCGCAGACCCTGGAGGCCATGGGCGTCGACGCGGTCGTCATCCGGCACGGCGCCTCCGGCGCCCCGTACCGCCTCGCCACCTCCGGCTGGATCGACGCCCCCGTCGTCAACGCCGGCGACGGCACCCACCAGCACCCCACCCAGGCCCTCCTGGACGCCTTCACCATGCGCCGCCGCCTCGTCGGCCGCGACGAGGGCCTCGGCAAGGACCTGGCCGGCCGGCGCATCACGATCGTCGGCGACGTCCTGCACAGCCGCGTCGCCCGCTCCAACGTCGACCTGCTGCACACCCTCGGCGCCGAGGTCACCCTGGTGGCCCCGCCCACCCTCGTCCCCGTCGGCGTCGAGACCTGGCCCTGCGAGATCTCCTACGACCTCGACCGGGTGCTGCCGAAGTCCGACGCGGTGATGATGCTCCGTGTGCAGCGAGAGCGGATGAACGCCGCCTTCTTCCCCACCGAGCGCGAGTACTCCCGCCGCTACGGGCTCGACGGCCACCGGATGGCGAAGATGCCCGAGCACGCCATCGTCATGCACCCCGGCCCGATGGTCCGCGGCATGGAGATCACCGCCGAGGTCGCCGACTCCGACCGCTGCACGGTGATCGAGCAGGTCGCCAACGGCGTCTCGATCCGGATGGCCGTCCTCTACCTGCTGCTCGGCGGCAACGACTCCGCCGCCCCCGCCCCCAGCACCCCCCGCACCGAGGAGAGCAAGTAACCATGAGCAAGATCCTGATCCGTGGTGCGAAGGTGCTCGGCGGCGAGGTGCTGGACGTCCTCGTCGAGGGCGAGACCGTCTCCGAGCTCGGCACCGGGCTCTCCGCCGAGGGCGCCACCGTCATCGAGGCCGAGGGCATGATCCTGCTGCCCGGCCTCGTCGACCTCCACACCCACCTGCGCGAGCCCGGCCGCGAGGACTCCGAGACCGTCCTCACCGGCACCCGCGCCGCCGCGTCCGGCGGCTACACCGCCGTCTTCGCCATGGCCAACACCCACCCCGTCGCCGACACCGCCGGCGTCGTCGAGCAGGTCTACCGCCTCGGCAAGGAGTCCGGCTACTGCGACGTGCAGCCCATCGGCGCCGTCACCGTCGGCCTGGAGGGCCGGAAGCTCGCCGAGCTCGGCGCCATGCACGACTCCGCCGCCGGCGTCACCGTCTTCTCCGACGACGGCAAGTGCGTCGACGACGCCGTGATCATGCGCCGCGCCCTGGAGTACGTGAAGGCGTTCGGCGGCGTCGTCGCCCAGCACGCCCAGGAGCCCCGCCTCACCGAGGGCGCCCAGATGAACGAGGGCATCGTCTCCGCCGAGCTCGGTCTCGGCGGCTGGCCGGCGGTCGCCGAGGAGTCGATCATCGCCCGCGACGTCCTCCTCGCCGAGCACGTCGGCTCCCGCGTCCACATCTGCCACCTCTCCACCGCCGGTTCCGTCGAGATCGTCCGCTGGGCCAAGTCCCGCGGCATCGACGTCACCGCCGAGGTCACCCCGCACCACCTCCTCCTCACGGACGAGCTGGTCCGCTCCTACAACCCGGTCTACAAGGTCAACCCGCCGCTGCGCACCGAGAAGGACGTCCTCGCGCTGCGCGAGGCGCTGGCCGACGGCACGATCGACATCGTCGCCACCGACCACGCCCCGCACCCGCACGAGGACAAGGACTGCGAGTGGGCCGCGGCCGCCATGGGCATGGTCGGCCTGGAGACCGCGCTCTCCGTCGTCCAGCAGACGATGGTCGAGACCGGCCTCCTCGACTGGGCCGGCGTCGCCGACCGCATGTCCTTCGCCCCCGCCCGCATCGGACGGGCCACCGGCCACGGACGCCCCGTCTCGGTCGGTGAGCCCGCGAACCTGACGCTGGTCGATCCGGCTTACCGTGGTGTCGTGGACCCCGCGGACTTCGCCTCCCGCAGCCGCAACACCCCGTACGAGGGTCGTGAGCTGCCGGGACGCGTCACCCACACCTTCCTGCGGGGCCGGGCAACGGTCGTGGACGGGAAGCTGGCGTGACACCACTCATCACAATCGCCGCACAGGCAGCCGATCAGAAGTCGGCGGAGGTGACCGACTGGGCCGGCAGGATCGGCTGGGTCGCCGGACTGCTGCTCTTCGTCGCCTTCGTCTACTGGCTCATGCGCCAGGGATGGAAGTGGCGCGGCGCCCTCCAGTCGGACCTGCCCGAACTGCCCGCGGTGCCGCGGGAGCCGGGTGCCGCGACACTGGCCCTCAGCGGGCGCTACCACGGGTCGACGACCGCCGGGCAGTGGCTCGACCGGATCGTCGCCCACGGCCTCGGCACCCGCAGCCGGGCCGAGCTCACCCTCACCGACGCCGGGATCTCGGTCGTACGCCCCGGGGCGAACGACTTCCTCATCCCGGCCGACGCCCTGCGCGAGGCGCGCCTCGACAAGGGCATCGCCGGCAAGGTCCTCGCCGAGGGCGGCCTGCTGATCGTCACCTGGACCCACGGCGACAAGCTGCTCGACTCCGGCTTCCGCTCCGACCGGGCGGCCGAACACACCGCCTGGGTCGAAGCCATCAACTCCATGACCACCACGACGGAAGGCATCGCACGATGACGACCTCCATCAAGGGAGTCGCCTCTCAGAGGCAGAAGGCTGCTCCCGCCGTACTCGTCCTGGAGGACGGCCGCATCTTCCGCGGCCGCGCCTACGGGGCCGTGGGGGAGACCTTCGGCGAGGCCGTGTTCTCCACCGGCATGACCGGCTACCAGGAGACCCTCACCGACCCCTCCTACCACCGGCAGGTCGTGGTCATGACCGCGCCGCACGTCGGCAACACCGGCGTCAACGACGAGGACCCCGAGTCCGGCCGCATCTGGGTCTCCGGCTACGTCGTCCGCGACCCCGCACGCGTCTCCTCCAACTGGCGCGCCCGGCGCTCGCTGGACGAGGAACTGGTGCGCCAGGGCGTCGTCGGCATCTCCGGCATCGACACCCGCGCCCTCACCCGCCACCTGCGCGAGCGCGGCGCCATGCGCGTCGGCATCTTCTCCGGCGACGCCTGGACCGGCGTCCGCGACGAGGCGCTGCTCGCCAAGGTGCAGGAGCAGCCGCAGATGAAGGGCGCGAACCTCTCCGCCGAGGTCGCCACCAAGGAGACGTACGTCGTCCCGGCGATCGGCACCAAGAAGTTCACCGTCGCCGCCGTCGACCTCGGCATCAAGGGCATGACCCCGCACCGGATGGCCGAGCGCGGCATCGAGGTGCACGTGCTGCCCGCCACCGCCACCGCCGAGGACATCTACGCGGTGAACCCCGACGGTGTCTTCTTCTCCAACGGCCCGGGCGACCCGGCCACCGCGGACGGCCCCGTCTCCGTCATGCGCGCCGTCCTGGAGCGCAGGACGCCGCTCTTCGGCATCTGCTTCGGCAACCAGATCCTCGGCCGTGCCCTCGGCTTCGGCACCTACAAGCTGAAGTACGGCCACCGCGGCATCAACCAGCCGGTGCAGGACCGCACCACCGGCAAGGTCGAGGTCACCGCGCACAACCACGGCTTCGCCGTCGACGCGCCCCTCGACAAGGTCTCCGACACCCCCTTCGGGCGTGCCGAGGTCTCCCACGTCTGCCTGAACGACGACGTCGTCGAGGGCCTCCAGCTGCTCGACCAGCCGGCCTTCTCCGTCCAGTACCACCCCGAGGCGGCCGCGGGCCCGCACGACGCCGCGTACCTCTTCGACCGCTTCGTATCCCTGATGGAGGCCGAGCGTGCCTAAGCGCACCGATATCCAGTCCGTCCTGGTCATCGGCTCCGGCCCGATCGTCATCGGCCAGGCCGCCGAGTTCGACTACTCCGGCACCCAGGCGTGCCGCATCCTCAAGGCCGAGGGCCTGCGGGTGATCCTGGTCAACTCCAACCCGGCCACGATCATGACCGACCCGGAGATCGCCGACGCCACGTACGTCGAGCCGATCACCCCCGAGTTCGTCGAGAAGATCATCGCCAAGGAGCGCCCCGACGCCCTCCTGCCCACCCTCGGCGGCCAGACCGCGCTCAACACCGCGATCTCCATGCACGAGCAGGGCGTCCTGGAGAAGTACGGCGTCGAGCTCATCGGCGCCAACGTCGAGGCCATCAACAAGGGCGAGGACCGCGACCTCTTCAAGGGCGTCGTCGAGGCCGTCAAGGCCAAGATCGGCTACGGCGAGTCCGCCCGCTCGGTCATCTGCCACACCATGGACGACGTCATCCAGGGCGTCGAGACGCTCGGCGGCTACCCCGTCGTCGTGCGCCCCTCCTTCACCATGGGCGGCGCCGGCTCCGGCTTCGCCCACGACGAGGACGAGCTGCGCCGCATCGCCGGACAGGGCCTCACGCTCTCCCCGACCACCGAGGTGCTCCTGGAGGAGTCCATCCTCGGCTGGAAGGAGTACGAGCTGGAGCTGATGCGCGACAAGGCCGACAACGTCGTGGTCGTCTGCTCCATCGAGAACTTCGACCCGATGGGCGTCCACACCGGCGACTCGATCACCGTCGCCCCGGCGATGACGCTCACCGACCGCGAGTACCAGCGGCTGCGCGACATCGGCATCGCGATCATCCGCGAGGTCGGCGTCGACACCGGCGGCTGCAACATCCAGTTCGCGATCGACCCGGTCGACGGCCGGATCATCGTCATCGAGATGAACCCGCGCGTCTCCCGCTCCTCCGCGCTCGCCTCCAAGGCCACCGGCTTCCCGATCGCCAAGATCGCCGCCCGGCTCGCCGTCGGCTACACGCTGGACGAGATCCCGAACGACATCACGGAGAAGACCCCGGCGTCCTTCGAGCCCACGCTCGACTACGTCGTCGTCAAGGCCCCGCGCTTCGCCTTCGAGAAGTTCCCGCAGGCCGACTCCACCCTCACCACCACCATGAAGTCGGTGGGCGAGGCCATGGCCATCGGCCGCAACTTCACCGAGGCCCTCCAGAAGGCCCTGCGCTCGCTGGAGAAGAAGGGCTCGCAGTTCACCTTCGTCGGCGAGCCCGGCGACAAGGCCGAGCTGCTGCGCGAGGCGGTCCGCCCGACCGACGGCCGCATCAACTCCGTGATGCAGGCCATCCGCGCCGGTGCCACCCCGCAGGAGGTCTTCGACGCCACGAAGATCGACCCGTGGTTCGTCGACCAGCTCTTCCTGATCAAGGAGATCGCCGACGAGCTGGCCGCCGCGGAGAAGCTGGAGCCCGAGCTCCTCGGCGAGGCCAAGCGCCACGGCTTCTCCGACGCCCAGATCGCCGAGATCCGCGGCCTGCGCGAGGACGTCGTCCGCGAGGTCCGGCACGCCCTCGGCGTCCGCCCGGTCTACAAGACGGTCGACACCTGCGCCGCCGAGTTCGCCGCCAAGACCCCGTACTTCTACTCCTCGTACGACGAGGAGAGCGAGGTCGCGCCGCGCACCAAGCCCGCCGTGATCATCCTGGGCTCCGGCCCGAACCGCATCGGCCAGGGCATCGAGTTCGACTACTCCTGCGTCCACGCCTCCTTCGCCCTGAGCGACGCCGGCTACGAGACCGTGATGGTCAACTGCAACCCGGAGACCGTCTCGACGGACTACGACACCTCCGACCGCCTGTACTTCGAGCCGCTGACGCTCGAGGACGTGCTGGAGATCGTCCACGCCGAGACGCTGGCCGGCCCCGTCGCCGGTGTGGTCGTCCAGCTCGGCGGCCAGACCCCGCTGGGCCTCTCCCAGGCGCTCAAGGACAACGGCGTGCCGGTCGTCGGCACCTCCCCGGAGGCGATCCACGCCGCCGAGGACCGCGGCGCCTTCGGCCGGGTCCTCGCCGAGGCCGGCCTCCCGGCCCCCAAGCACGGCACCGCGACCACCTTCGCCGGCGCCAAGGCCATCGCCGACGAGATCGGCTACCCGGTCCTGGTCCGCCCCTCGTACGTGCTGGGCGGCCGCGGCATGGAGATCGTGTACGACGAGGCCCGCCTCGAGTCGTACATCGCCGAGTCCACCGAGATCAGCCCCACCCGGCCGGTCCTGGTCGACCGCTTCCTCGACGACGCCATCGAGATCGACGTCGACGCGCTCTACGACGGCCAGGAGCTCTACCTGGGCGGCGTCATGGAGCACATCGAGGAGGCCGGCATCCACTCCGGCGACTCGGCCTGCGCCCTGCCCCCGATCACCCTCGGCGGCTTCGACATCAAGCGGCTGCGCGCCTCCACCGAGGCCATCGCCAAGGGCGTCGGCGTCCGCGGCCTGATCAACATCCAGTTCGCCATGGCCGGTGACATCCTCTACGTCCTGGAGGCCAACCCGCGCGCCTCCCGGACCGTCCCCTTCACCTCGAAGGCGACCGCCGTGCCGCTCGCGAAGGCCGCCGCCCGCATCTCGCTGGGCGCCACCGTCGCCGAGCTGCGGGCCGAGGGCCTGCTGCCGAAGACCGGCGACGGCGGCACCCTGCCGATCGACGCGCCGATCTCCGTCAAGGAGGCCGTGATGCCCTGGAGCCGCTTCCGCGACATCCACGGCCGCGGCGTCGACACCGTCCTCGGCCCGGAGATGCGCTCCACCGGCGAGGTCATGGGCATCGACGCGGTCTTCGGCACGGCGTACGCCAAGTCGCAGGCCGGCGCCTACGGCCCGCTGCCCACCAAGGGCCGCGCGTTCATCTCCGTCGCCAACCGCGACAAGCGCTCGATGATCTTCCCGGCCCGCGAGCTCGTCGCCCACGGCTTCGAGCTGCTCGCCACCTCCGGCACCGCCGAGGTCCTCAAGCGCAACGGCATCAACGCGACGGTCGTGCGCAAGCTCAGCGAGGGCGAGGGCCCGAACGGCGAGAAGACGATCGTCCAGCTGATCCACGACGGCCAGGTCGACCTGATCGTCAACACCCCGTACGGCACCGGCGGCCGCCTCGACGGCTACGAGATCCGTACGGCCGCGGTGGCCCGCAGCGTCCCGTGCCTCACCACGGTCCAGGCGCTCGCCGCCGCCGTCCAGGGCATCGACGCGCTCAACCGCGGCGACGTCGGCGTCCGCTCGCTCCAGGAGCACGCGGAGCACCTGATCGCGGCACGCGACTAGCAGCCCGTCAGAGGAGGGGGACACCGGCAGGATCTGCGGTGTCCCCCTCGTCATGAGCAGACCCGGACCGGAGCACATGTACAAGTTCTTCTTCAACGTCGTCTTCAAGCGCATGGACCCCGAGGAGGCCCACTACCTGGCCTTCCGCTGGATCCGGCTCGCGGCCCGCGTCCCGGTGCTGCGGACCTTCGTCGCCGCCGTCCTCGCGCCCCGCCACGAGGAGCTGCGCACCGAGGCCCTCGGCCTGCGGATGCACGGCCCCTTCGGGCTCGCCGCCGGCTTCGACAAGAACGCCGTCGCCATCGACGGCATGTCGATGCTCGGCTTCGACCACATCGAGATCGGCACGGTCACCGGCGAGGCCCAGCCCGGCAACCCCAAGAAGCGCCTCTTCCGGCTCGTCCCGGACCGCGCCCTGATCAACCGCATGGGCTTCAACAACGAGGGCTCCGCCGCCGTCGCCGCGCGCCTGGCCGCCCGTACGCCGGTCTTCCGCACCGTCGTCGGCGTCAACATCGGCAAGACCAAGGTCGTCCCGGAGGCCGAGGCCGCCGCCGACTACGTGAAGTCCACCGAGCGCCTGGCCGCCCACGCCGACTACCTGGTCGTGAACGTCTCCTCGCCGAACACCCCGGGGCTGCGCAACCTCCAGGCCACCGAGTCCCTGCGCCCGCTGCTCACGGCCGTACGCGAGGCCGCCGACCGCGCGGTCACCGGCCGCCGGGTCCCGCTCCTGGTGAAGATCGCCCCCGACCTGGCCGACGAGGACGTCGACGCGGTCGCCGACCTGGCCCTGGAGCTCGGCCTCGACGGCATCATCGCCACCAACACCACCATCGCGCGCGAGGGCCTCGGCCTGAAGTCCGACCCCGCGCTGGTCCAGGAGACCGGCGGCCTGTCCGGCGCGCCCGTCAAGGAGCGCTCCCTCGCCGTCCTCCGGCGCCTCCACGCGCGCGTGGGCGACCGGCTGGTCCTGGTAGGCGTCGGCGGCATCGAGAACGCCGAGGACGCCTGGCAGCGCATCCTCGCCGGCGCCACCCTGATCCAGGGCTACAGCGCCTTCGTCTACGAGGGCCCGTTCTACGCCCGGGCGATCCACAAGGGCCTGGCCGCGCGCCTCGCGGCCTCCCCGTACGCCACCCTCGCCGAAGCCGTCGGCGCCGCCAACCGAAAGGCCGCCCAGTGACCGCCCTCCCGTCGCCCGACCACCGCCCCTCGACGACGCCCTCCGGGCGGCCCCTCACCTTCGGCACCCGTCTGCGCTCCGCCATGGACGAGCGCGGCCCGCTCTGCGTCGGCATCGACCCGCACGCCGCCCTGCTCGACTCCTGGGGCCTGGCCGACGACATCGCCGGCCTGGAGCGCTTCACCTTCACCGTCGTCGAGGCGCTCGCCGACACCGTGGCGGTCTTCAAGCCGCAGTCGGCCTTCTTCGAGCGCTTCGGCTCGCGCGGCGTCGCCGTCCTGGAGCGCGCCGTCGCCGACCTGCGCGCGGCGGGCGGCCTGGTCGTCATGGACGCCAAGCGCGGCGACATCGGCTCCACCATGGCCGCCTACGCCGAGACCTTCCTGCGCAAGGACTCCCCGCTCTTCTCGGACGCGCTGACGGTCTCGCCGTACCTCGGCTACGGCTCGCTGAAGCCGGCCGTCGACCTGGCCCGCGAGTCCGGCGCCGGCCTCTTCGTGCTGGCCCTCACCTCCAACCCGGAGGGCGCCGAGGTCCAGCGGGCGGTCCGGGAGGACGGCCGCACCATCGGCGCGACCATGCTGGCCCACCTGGCGGCGGAGAACGCGGGGGAGACCCCGATGGGCTCCTTCGGCGCGGTCGTCGGCGCCACCCTGGGCGACCTGTCCGCCTTCGACCTGGAGATCAACGGCCCGCTCCTCGCCCCCGGCATCGGCGCCCAGGGCGCGACCCCGGCGGACCTTCCCGCCGTCTTCGGCGCGGCGGTCGGCAACGTGGTCCCGAACGTCAGCCGGGGTGTCCTGCGTCACGGTCCCGACGCGGCCGCTCTGCGGGACTCGGCCGTCCGGTACGCGGACGAGGTCCGGGCGGCCGTCGGCGCGTGACCGGCCTCCGGGCGATCCGATCGGGGTCCCCGGACAAGCCGCAGGTGGGAGCGGCGCGGCCCGTCGGGACGCGCCGTCTCGCCGGGTCGTCTCACTCCTTGACGAAAACTTGGCTCAAAACCGGGTCGTTTTGCCGGAAAAGTCCTGGTCGGTCGATGCTGACCAGGACTTTTCCGCTGTTCTCGCTGACGGGAGCGGCCTCGGCCGCTAGTCTCCGGGGCAGAGCAGGCGTTCAGCGAGCACTCCGCTGGACGTTGCTCCACTGGTGTGGGGCGCTGGGTTCCTCACCGGTCCGTATCCGACAGATCGACATCCGAGGTGACGTAGGCGTGGCTCTTCCGCCCCTTACCCCTGAACAGCGCGCAGCCGCGCTCGAGAAGGCCGCCGCGGCTCGCCGGGAGCGGGCCGAGGTCAAGAATCGACTCAAGCACTCCGGCGCCTCCCTCCAGGAGGTCATCAAGACCGGCCAGGAGAACGACGTCATCGGCAAGATGAAGGTCTCCGCCCTGCTCGAGTCCCTGCCGGGCGTGGGCAAGGTCCGCGCCAAGCAGATCATGGAGCGCCTCGGCATCTCCGAGAGCCGCCGCGTCCGCGGTCTCGGCTCCAACCAGATCGCCTCCCTGGAGCGAGAGTTCGGCAGCACCGGCGCCTGATCCGGGACGCGCGTCCCGGGCACACCGGTAAAGCTGGAATAATCGCTGCATGGCAGCAGAGGTACGTCCGCGGCTGACCGTGCTCTCCGGCCCCTCAGGGGTCGGCAAGAGCACGGTCGTCGCTCATATGCGCAAGGTCCACCCCGAGGTCTGGCTCTCGGTGTCGGCGACGACACGCAAGCCCCGCCCCGGCGAGAAGCACGGCGTCCACTACTTCTTCGTGACGGACGACGAGTTCGACAAGCTGATCGCCAACGGTGAGCTCCTGGAGTGGGCCGAGTTCGCGGGCAACCGCTACGGCACCCCGCGTGCCGCGGTCCTCGAACGCCTCGACTCCGGCGAGCCCGTCCTCCTGGAGATCGACCTCCAGGGCGCCCGCCAGGTCAAGGACTCCATGGAGGAGTCCCAGCTGGTCTTCCTGGCCCCGCCCAGCTGGGAGGAGCTGGTCCGCCGCCTCACCGGCCGCGGCACCGAGTCCCCCGAGGTCATCGCGCGCCGGCTGGACGCCGCGAAGGTCGAGCTGGCCGCGGAGTCGGAGTTCGACACCACGCTCGTCAACACCTCCGTCGAGGACGTCGCACGCGAGCTGCTAACGTTGATGCTGCTGTCATCTGGGGACCTGGACAACAGCGGCTGAGGCCGTGGGACCCCGCACCTCACAGCATTCCTGATTTTTTCTCCATCTTCGGAAGGTAGAGCGTGTCCTCTTCCATGACTGCGCCCGAGGGCATCATCAACCCGCCGATCGACGAGCTGCTCGAGGCCACGGACTCGAAGTACAGCCTCGTGATCTACGCGGCCAAGCGCGCGCGTCAGATCAACGCGTACTACTCCCAGCTCGGCGAGGGCCTGCTGGAGTACGTGGGTCCGCTCGTCGACACCCACGTCCACGAGAAGCCGCTCTCGATCGCCCTGCGGGAGATCAACGCGGGTCTGCTGACGTCCGAGGCCATCGAGGGCCCGGCTCAGTAAGCACGTACAGCTTGTAACGCTTGTCACCACAGGCCCGGCGGAACATCCGCCGGGCCTGTGGTGTCTCATGGAGTCGTACGCATCCGAGTGCGCGTCCGAGTGCGGGGAGTCGTGGAAGTCGTGGCCAAGCCGAAGGTCGTTCTGGGGGTCAGCGGCGGCATCGCCGCCTACAAGGCGTGCGAGCTGCTGCGCCGGCTCACCGAGTCGGGCCACGACGTCCGGGTCGTGCCCACCGACTCCGCCCTCCACTTCGTCGGGGCGGCCACCTGGTCCGCCCTCTCCGGCAACCCCGTCTCCACCGAGGTGTGGGAGTCCGTCCACGAGGTGCCGCACGTGCGGATCGGCCAGGCCGCCGACCTGGTCGTCGTCGCCCCCGCGACCGCCGACATGCTCGCCAAGGCCGCGCACGGCCTCGCCGACGACCTGCTCACCAACACGCTGCTCACCGCGCGCTGTCCGGTCGTCTTCGCCCCCGCCATGCACACCGAGATGTGGGAGCACCCGGCGACGCAGGAGAACGTCGCGACCCTCCGCCGCCGCGGCGCCGTCGTCATCGAGCCCGCCGTCGGCCGCCTCACCGGCGTCGACACCGGCAAGGGCCGGCTGCCGGACCCCGGGGAGATCTTCGAGGTCTGCCGGCGGATCATCGCGCGCGGCGTCACCGCACCCGACCTCGCCGGCCGCCACGTCGTGGTCAGCGCGGGCGGCACCCGCGAGCCGCTCGACCCGGTCCGCTACCTGGGCAACCGCTCCTCCGGAAAGCAGGGCTACGCCCTCGCGAAGGCCGCGGCCGCCCGCGGCGCCCGGGTGACCCTCGTCGAGGCCAACACCGGCATCCCCGACCCCGCGGGCGTCGACGTGGTCCACGTCGGCACCGCCGTCCAGCTCCGCGAGGCCGTGCTCAAGGCCGCCGCGGACGCCGACGCCGTGGTCATGGCCGCCGCCGTGGCCGACTTCCGCCCGGCCGTCTACGCCGCCGGGAAGATCAAGAAGAAGGACGACGGGGGCGCCCCCACCGTCGAGCTGGTCCGCAACCCCGACATCCTCGCCGAGCTGTCCGCCGACCGGGCCCTGCCGGGGCAGGTCGTCGTCGGCTTCGCAGCCGAGACCGACGACGTCCTCGCCAACGGCCGTCAGAAGCTCCGCCGCAAGGGCTGCGACCTGCTCGTCGTCAACGAGGTGGGGGAGCGCAAGACCTTCGGCTCCGAGGAGAACGAGGCCGTCGTCCTCGCCGCGGACGGCGCCGAGACGCCCGTGCCGTACGGACCGAAGGAAGCCCTCGCCGAGACGGTCTGGGACCTGGTCCTTCCCCGGTTGCGTTCCGCTCACTGACGGGTGACCGTCAGGGTGGGAAGTTGACACATGCGGGCGGGAATCGCCGACGTCCGAGTGATGTACGTCCCACCGAACGGGTGGTTCCGCCCCTGTCGTCACGCGATTCCACCCGTACGGCGGCATTCGCCAGGCGAGACACCTGGTCCACAGCCCGACCACGACCGATAGACTGTTCGTGGAACGTCGCGGGGCGCAGCCCCCTGCCGGTCCGCGTCACGAGTAGCCAGCAGCCGCTGCAACCCCAGGGAGCGTTGTGTCCCGTCGTCTGTTCACCTCGGAGTCCGTCACCGAGGGTCACCCCGACAAGATCGCTGACCAGATCAGCGACACCATCCTCGACGCACTGCTGCGGGAGGACCCCACCTCGCGCGTCGCCGTCGAGACGCTGATCACGACCGGCCTCGTGCACGTCGCCGGCGAGGTGACCACCAAGGCGTGGGCGGACATCCCGACCCTCGTCCGGAACAAGATCCTGGAGATCGGTTACGACTCCTCCAAGAAGGGCTTCGACGGCGCCTCCTGCGGCGTCTCGGTGTCCATCGGATCGCAGTCCCCGGACATCGCCCAGGGTGTCGACACCGCGTACGAGAAGCGCGTCGAGGGTGACGAGGACGAGCTCGACAAGCAGGGTGCCGGCGACCAGGGCCTGATGTTCGGCTACGCGTCGGACGAGACCCCCGAGCTGATGCCGCTGCCGATCCACATCGCGCACCGGCTCTCCCGCCGCCTCACCGAGGTCCGCAAGAACGGCACCATCCCGTACCTGCGCCCCGACGGCAAGACCCAGGTCACCATCGAGTACGACGGCGACAAGGCCGTCCGCCTCGACACGGTCGTCGTCTCCTCGCAGCACGCCTCCGACATCGACCTCGAGTCGCTGCTCGCGCCCGACATCCGCGAGTTCGTCGTCGAGCACGTGCTCAAGCAGCTCGTCGAGGACGGCATCAAGCTCGACACCGACGGCTACCGCCTCCTGGTGAACCCGACCGGCCGCTTCGAGATCGGCGGCCCGATGGGTGACGCCGGCCTCACCGGCCGCAAGATCATCATCGACACCTACGGCGGCATGGCCCGCCACGGCGGCGGTGCCTTCTCCGGCAAGGACCCGTCGAAGGTCGACCGCTCCGCCGCCTACGCCATGCGCTGGGTCGCCAAGAACGTCGTCGCCGCGGGCCTCGCCTCGCGCTGCGAGGTCCAGGTCGCCTACGCGATCGGCAAGGCCGAGCCCGTCGGTCTCTTCGTCGAGACCTTCGGCACCAACAGCATCGAGACCGAGAAGATCGAGAACGCCATCGCCGAGGTCTTCGACCTCCGCCCGGCCGCGATCATCCGCGACCTCGACCTGCTGCGCCCGATCTACTCCCAGACCGCCGCCTACGGCCACTTCGGCCGCGAGCTGCCGGACTTCACCTGGGAGCGCACGGACCGCGTGGAGGCCCTGCGCAAGGCCGCCGGCCTCTAGGCCGTCCCCGAAGTCCGCAGTACACGGCCGAGGCCCGGCACCCCCTGGAGGGGTGCCGGGCCTCGGCCGTGTCCGGCTGTCGGTGGCGTCTGGTAGGTATGGGGCTGTGAGCAGCGAGAACGAGAAGTCCGACGAACCCGAGCAGCTCGCGCTCATTCGGGAGACCGTACGGACCGCGAAGGTGCCGCGCGCCAAGCCGCGGACCTGGCGGGGCGCCGCGCTGGCCAAGGAGCTGCCGGTCGCCCGGGTCGTGGTGAACAAGGGGGCGCTCCACCTCGACCAGTTCTTCGACTACGCGGTGCCCGAGGAGCTGGACGAGGTCGCCCGCCCCGGGGTCCGGGTCAGGGTGCGCTTCGGCGCCGGGGCGCACCAGGTGAAGAACGGTCGGCGGGAGGGCGGCCGGCTCATCGACGGCTTCCTCGTGGAGCGGCGGGCCACCTCGGACTACTCCGGGCCGCTGGCCGCCCTCGCCGACGTCGTCTCGCCCGAACCGGTCCTCGGACCCGAGCTGCTGGGCCTCGCCAGGGCCGTCGCCGACCGGTACGCGGGCAGCCTCGCGGACGTGCTCCAGCTCGCCGTGCCACCGCGAAGCGCCCGCGCCGAGGGCCGCCCCTCGCCGCAGCCGCTGCCGCCGCCCGCCCCGCCGGAGCCGGGCAGCTGGACGCGGTACGACCGGGGCCCGGCGTTCCTGGACTCCCTGGCCCGCGGCGGGGCGCCCCGGGCCGTCTGGAACGCGCTCCCCGGACCGCACTGGGCCGAGGAGATCGCCCGGGCCGTCGCCGCCACCCTCGCCTCGGGCCGGGGCGCACTCGTCGTCGTCCCGGACGGCCGGGCCGCCGGCCGCGTCGACGCGGCGCTCACCACCGTCCTGGGGGAGGGGCGACACGCCCTGCTGACCGCCGAGGCCGGGCCGGAGAAGCGGTACGCGCAGTGGCTCGCCGTCCGGCGCGGAGCGGTGCGGGCCGTCGTCGGCACCCGCGCGGCGATGTTCGCCCCCGTGCGGGACCTCGGGCTCGTCGTCCTGTGGGACGACGGGGACGGCAGCCACAGCGAACCGCACGCCCCTCAGCCCCACACGCGCGAGGTGCTGATCCTGCGCGCCGGCCAGGACCGGTGCGCCTTCCTCCTCGGCTCCACGAGCTGCACCGTCGAGGCCGCCCAGCTCGTCGAGTCCGGCTGGGCCAAGGCCCTGACCGCCGGGCGCGAACAGGTCCGCCGGGCCGCTCCGCTCATCCGGACCGTCGGCGACGGCGAGCTCGCCCGCGACGAGGCCGCGCGCGCGGCCCGGCTGCCCTCCCTGGCCTGGCAGACCGTGCGGGAGGGGCTCAGGACGGGCCCGGTGCTCGTCCAGGTGCCCCGCAGGGGGTACGTGCCCAGGCTGGCCTGCGAGCGGTGCAGGACCCCCGCCCGCTGCCGCCACTGCGCCGGGCCCCTGGAGGCCCCCGAGCAGCAGGAGCTGCGGTGCGGCTGGTGCGGGCGCGGAGCCCCCGGCTGGCACTGCGAGGCATGCGGCGGGAACCGGCTGCGGGCCCAGGTCGTGGGCGCGCGCCGGACGGCCGAGGAACTGGGCCGCGCGTTCCCCGCCGTTCCCGTACGGACCTCCGGCCGCGACCACGTCCTGGACAGCGTGCCCGGCCGCCCCGCACTCGTCGTCTCCACGCCCGGAGCCGAACCCGTCGCCGACGGCGGCTATGCGGCCGCGCTGCTCCTCGACGGCTGGGCCATGCTCGGCCGGCCCGACCTGCGCGCCGGCGAGGAGGCGCTGCGCCGCTGGATCGACGCGGCGTCGCTGGTGAGGGGACAGGCCGAGGGCGGCACGGTCGTGGTGGTCGCGGAGCCGACGCTCCGGCCCGTCCAGGCGCTGGTCCGCTGGGACCCGGTCGGGCACGCCCAGCGGGAGCTGGCGGAGCGGGCCGAGCTGGGCTTCCCCCCGGTCTCCCGGATGGCGGCGGTGACCGGTCCGCCGGACGCCGTCGAAGGGTTCCTGGCCGCCGCCGGACTGCCCGCGGACGCCGAGGTGCTCGGACCGGTACCGCTGCCCGTGGTCCGTCCCGGCGGCCCCCGCAGACCCGGCGACCCGCCGCCGGGCGAGCAGTGGGACCGGGCCCTGGTCCGGGTCCCGCCGGGCAGCGGCGCCGCCCTGGCGACGGCCCTCAAGCAGGCCCGGGCCGCCCGGATGGCGCGCGGCGGCGGGGAGCCGGTCCGCATCCGCGTCGACCCGCCGGACATCGGCTGAGCTCCGCCGGGGGCGGGCGGACGCACGACGGCCGCCCGTCCCCGGCGGGGAGGGCGGCCGTCGGAGCGGGCGGGTCAGCCGTTGCGCGGGCCGGGGAAGGCCGGCGGGCGCGGGTCCTCGCGGAGGGTGGCGCTGCCCGAGGTGGGCTGCGGGGGCATCGAGCGGGCGGCGGGGACCGAGGGGAGCGTGCGGGTCGCGGCCTGCTCCACGGTGTGGTCCTGCTCCACGGCCCCGTCCTGCGGCTGGGGGGCGCGGCGGGCGCCGTAGCGGCGGTGGACGGCCTGCTTGGTGACCCCGAGCGCGGAACCGACCGCGTCCCACGAGAAGCCGAGCGAGCGGTCGAAGTCGACCGCCGCGGTCACCAGGGTCTCGACGCTGTCCCGCAGCTCCTGGGCGAGCCGTACGGTGGGGGCGGGCGCGCGCCCGTAGACGACGAAGCCCGTCGACGGGCCGGAGCGGCGAGGGCGGTAGACATTGCCCAGCTGGGCCGTGAGCGTGCGCAGTGCGTCCACCTGCCGCCGGACCCGCTCGATGTCCCGCACCAACAGGTGCAGACTCGCCCGGGCTTGGGCGTCGTGGGTTGCGTGGTCGGCCATGTGAAAGCCTCTCGAACCGGCGTGTGTAAGGGGGCGGGCCGCAGGGGGCGGCGACCCGATTCGGTCAATCTCTCTTGACCAACGCGCCACCGGGAGTTGGGTCACGCTGCGGGGGCGTACACGCATATGCACAGGGCGCTCTTCCTTCCGTACGCCCCCTGACGCCCCGACGCCTAGACTGGTGCGTCGCTCGCAACGCCCCCGGACAGACAGGCAGTCGCCACCCATGAAGCTCGTCTTCGCAGGCACCCCCGAGGTCGCCGTACCCGCACTGGACGCCCTGATCGCCTCGGGCCGGCACGAGGTGGCCGCCGTGATCACCCGGCCGGACGCCCCGGCGGGACGCGGCCGGCGGCTGGTCGCCAGCCCGGTGGCGCAGCGGGCGGAGGAGGCCGGGATCGAGGTCCTCAAGCCCGCCAGGCCGCGGGACGAGGACTTCCTCGCCCGGCTGCGGGAGATCGCGCCGGACTGCTGCCCGGTCGTCGCCTACGGCGCGCTGCTGCCCAAGATCGCCCTCGACGTGCCCGCCCGGGGCTGGGTCAACCTGCACTTCTCGCTGCTGCCCGCGTGGCGGGGCGCGGCCCCCGTGCAGCACTCCCTGATGGCCGGCGACCAGGTGACCGGCGCGTCCACCTTCCAGATCGAGGAGGGGCTCGACTCGGGTCCCGTGTACGGCGTGGTCACCGAGGACATCCGCCCCACCGACACCAGCGGGGACCTGCTGACCCGGCTCGCCTTCGCGGGCGCCGGGCTGCTCTCCGCGACCATGGACGGCATCGAGGACGGCACCCTGCACGCCGTCCCGCAGCCCGTCGAGGGCGTCACGCTCGCCCCCAAGATCCAGGTCGAGGACGCCCACGTCGACTTCACGACCCCCGCGCTGCGCGTGGACCGGGTGGTCCGCGGCTGCACCCCGGCCCCCGGCGCGTGGACCGTCTTCCGCGGCGAGCGCCTGAAGCTGATCCAGGTCACCCCGCTGCCCGACCGCACCGACCTGGCCCCCGGCGAGCTCGCGGTGGGCAAGAACAACGTGTACGCCGGCACCGGCTCGTACGCCGTCGAACTGCTCTGGGTCCAGCCGCAGGGCAAGAAGCCGATGAAGGCCGCCGACTGGGCCCGCGGCGTCCGGATCGCCGCCGGCGAGCGCCTCGGGGTGTAGGGGCCCCGCCCTCGGGCGCGGGCGGGGGCGCGGCGGACGTAGGCTTGGTGCTGCCGGCCGCTTCGGGGCCGGCACGTTCGACCTCGTCATTTCGTCACGCGGAGCACCTTTGAGCGAGCAGGCACGTCGCCGTCCCCACAAGCCCTACCGGCGGCCCCAGAAGGACCCCGTCCGGATGCTCGCCTTCGAGGCGCTGAGGGCGGTGGACGAGCGGGACGCCTACGCCAACCTGGTGCTGCCCCCGCTGCTGAGGAAGGCCCGGGAGAAGGGCGACTTCGACGGCCGTGACGCGGCCCTGGCGACCGAGCTCGTCTACGGAACGCTGCGCCGCCAGGGCACGTACGACGCGATCATCTCGGCCTGCATCGACCGGCCGCTGCGCGAGGTCGACCCGCCCGTCCTCGACGTGCTGGCCCTCGGCGCGCACCAGCTGCTCGGGACCCGCATCCCCACCCACGCCGCGGTCTCCGCCAGCGTCGAGCTGGCCCGCGTGGTGCTCGGCGACGGCCGGGCCAAGTTCGTGAACGCCGTGCTGCGGAAGATCTCGCAGCAGGACCTCGATGCCTGGGTGGCGCAGGTCGCCCCCGCCTACGACGCGGACCCCGAGGACCACCTCGCCGTCGTGCACTCGCACCCCCGCTGGGTCGTCTCGGCGCTCTGGGACTCCCTCGGCGGCGGTCGCGCCGGGATCGAGGACCTCCTGGAGGCCGACAACGAGCGGCCCGAGGTCACCCTCGTCGCCCGGCCCGGCCGCGCCACCACCGAGGAGCTCGAGGCCGCCACCGAGACCCTGCCGGGCCGCTGGTCCCCGTACGCCCTCCGGATGGTCGAGGGCGGCGAGCCCGGCGCCATCGAGGCCGTGAAGGACGGCCGGGCGGGCGTCCAGGACGAGGGAAGCCAGCTCGTCGCGATCGCCCTGGCGAACGCGCCCGTGGAAGGCTCCGACGCGCGCTGGCTCGACGGCTGCGCGGGGCCCGGCGGCAAGGCGGCCCTCCTCGCCGCCCTCGCCTCCGAGCGGGGGGCCGCCCTGCTCGCCTCCGAGAAGCAGCCGCACCGCGCCCGGCTCGTCGAGCGCGCCCTCGCCGGCAACCCCGGCCCGTACCAGGTGATCGCCGCCGACGGGACCCGGCCGCCGTGGCTGCCCGGCTCCTTCGACCGCGTCCTGATGGACGTGCCCTGCTCGGGCCTGGGCGCCCTGCGCCGCCGTCCCGAGGCCCGCTGGCGGCGTCGCCCCGAGGACCTGGACGGCTTCGCGCCGCTCCAGCGCGCGCTGCTCACCGAGGCGCTGCGGGCCGTGCGCGTCGGCGGCGTCGTCGGGTACGCCACCTGCTCGCCGCATCTGGCCGAGACCCGGGTGGTCGTCGACGACGTCCTGAAGAAGGTCGGCGGCGCGGAGCTGATCGACGCCCGGCCGCTGATGCCCGGCGTCCCGGCGCTCGGCGACGGCCCGGACGTCCAGCTGTGGCCGCATCTGCACGGCACCGACGCGATGTACCTGGCGCTGCTGCGCCGCACGCACTGACCGCAATCTCCCGGTCCGTCCCGGTCCAGGCTCGTCGGTTCGTACCGAAATTGGTCTGGACCGGCACCGAAACCGCTCAGCGGCAAAGAAGTACCCAAGAACGTGGGAGGCTTGGCACATGGCGCAGATCAATCCCAGCATCCTGTCCGCGGACTTCGCCCGGCTCGCCGATGAGGCGAAGGCCGTCGACGGTGCCGACTGGCTGCACGTCGACGTGATGGACAACCACTTCGTGCCCAACCTGACGCTGGGCGTGCCGATCGTCGAGTCGCTGGCCCGTGCGACGGACACGCCGCTGGACTGTCACCTGATGATCGAGAACCCGGACCGCTGGGCCCCGCAGTACGTGGAGGCCGGCGCCGGCTCGGTGACCTTCCACGTCGAGGCGGCCGCCGCGCCGGTCCGGCTGGCGCGGGAGATCCGCGCCAAGGGCGCCCGCGCGTCCATGGCGCTGCGCCCGGCCACGCCGATCGAGCCCTACGAGGACCTGCTCCCCGAGCTCGACATGCTGCTGATCATGACCGTGGAGCCCGGCTTCGGCGGCCAGGCGTTCCTCGACATCATGCTGCCCAAGATCCGCCGGACCCGGGAGCTGATCTCCAAGCACGGTCTGGAGCTCTGGCTCCAGGTCGACGGCGGGGTCGCCGAGTCCACCATCGAGCAGTGCGCCGAGGCCGGCGCCGACGTCTTCGTCGCGGGGTCCGCGGTGTACGGCGCCGCGGACCCGGCCGCGGCCGTCGCCTCGCTGCGGGCCCGCGCGGAGGCCGCGACGGCCACCGCCGCGTGGGCGTGTGGCCACTGAGCCTCCGGCGGATGAACGCGGCCCGTCGGGCCGCCGACAGGACTGATCAAGGCCCGCCGGATCTGACAGGATGAACGGCGAGCCAGAGTGTGAACGACAGCCGTACGTGAACAGCGGTACGTGAACAGCAGTGAGGAGATCGCGGTGGCGGGAATGTCGGCGGGACGGTCAGCCCTGCGGATGGGCCCCGCGGAGCTGGTGCAGGCGGCGGCCATGGCCCGCCGCTTCTACCTCGAGGGCAAGTCCAAGATCCAGATCGCCGAGGAGTTCGGCGTCAGCCGCTTCAAGGTGGCCCGGGTCCTGGAGACCGCCCTGGAGCGCGACCTCGTTCGGATCGAGATCCGCGTGCCGGCCGAGCTGGACGCCGAGCGCTCCGACGCGCTCCGCGCCCGCTACGGACTCCGCCACGCCGTCGTCGTGGAGTCCCCGGCGGAGGGCGACGACGAGTCGCCGGACCCGGAGAACCTCGGCGAGGTCGCGGCCGACCTCCTCGGCGAGCTGGTCACCGAAGGCGACGTCCTGGGCCTGGCCTGGGGCCGCTCCACCATCCACATGGCGGCGGCCCTCGACCGGCTGCCGCCCTGCACCGTCGTCCAGCTCACCGGCGTGTACGACGCCGGCACCGCCGAGCGCGGCTCGGTCGAGGCCGTACGGCGCGCCGCCCAGGTCTCCGGCGGCGAGGCCCACCCGATCTACGCGCCCATGCTGCTGCCCGACCCCGCCACCGCGGCGGCGCTGCGCAGCCAGACCGGCATCGCGCGGGCCTTCGAGTACTTCGACAAGGTCACCGTCGCCTGCGTCTCCATCGGCTCCTGGGAGCCGGGCATCTCGACCGTCCACGACATGCTCTCCGACGCCGAGCGGGCCCACTACGCCTCGCTGGGCGTCGCCGCCGAGATGTCCGCCCACCTCTTCGACGCCGAGGGGCGCCGGGTCGGCCGCGACCTGGGCGAGCGCTGCATCACCGTCGAGGCCGACCGGCTGCGCCGCATCCCCGAGGTCGTGGCGATCGCGGGCGGCCAGCGCAAGGCGGCGGCCATCGGGGCGGTGCTCCGTTCCGGGCTCGTCACCAGCCTGGTGACGGACCGCGCCGCGGCCGACTACCTCCTCACCGAGTCCAGCCCCGGCACCCACCCCGCGCTCGACCGCACGGACCCCGACGGCAGCTGACGGCGCCGCGCACCGGGCCGACCGCCCGGTGCGCCCCGACCGCACCCGCCCCCGCCCCCGCCTCTCCGACCGAGCCCACCCGGTCGCGGTCCGCCGACCTCGCGCGCCGCCCCCGCGCGCCGCCGACCGGGCCCCCGCCGACCCGGCGTGCCCGCCCGGCGGGACGGACGCCTCGGTGGCAGCATCGGGGCCATGATCCTCAGGTGCGCGCGGGCCGCGCTCGCGCTGCTCGCCGGCGTCTCCCTCCTCCTCACCGGCTGTTCGGGCGGCCAGGACGCCCCCACCCCGCGCGGCGGCACGACCGTGTCGTCCCTGCCGGCCCGCGCGACGGCCACACCGTCCAGGGCCTCCACCCTCCCCGTGGTGCGCGCCGCCGACCTGCCTGCCGAGGCACGGCGGACGCTGGCCCTGATCGCCTCCGGCGGGCCCTTCCCGTACGCCAGGGACGGGGCCGTCTTCGGCAACTTCGAGGGCATCCTGCCGCGGCGGCCGCGCGGGCACTACCACGAGTACACGGTCCGCACGCCCGGCGAACGCGATCGCGGGGCCCGGCGCCTCGTGACGGGGCGGAGCGGGGAGACGTACTACACCGACGACCACTACCAGAGCTTCCGGGAGGTGGTCGCACCGTGAACGCGACCCGCCCCACGGGCCACGGGGCCCCCGACCTCTCCCGCCCCGTCGTCCTCGACCTGCACGGGGTCACCGACAAGACCGGCTTCATGGACCGCTGCGTCCGCGCGCTCCCGCTGCCCGTCTGGTTCGGCCGCAACTGGGACGCCCTCGCCGACTGCCTCGCCGATATGCGCCAACCCATGGCGATCGTGGTGACCGGCTGGCAGGCTTACGAGGAGGCCAGTCCGGACGAATGGGCGACCGTCGAGGAGGTGTTCTCCGCGGCGGCCCGCGCCAGTCTCCGGGGCCTCGCCGTCCTCCTCTCGCTCGGCGGTTTGGAGGAACCGACAGGCACGCCCCCGCAAGGCTCGGACGATCCGCCCGCATCGCCCCACGCTCCTGACGTGGGACAATGAACTACGTGCTTTTTCCCCTGGCTGAAATGCCTAGGGGCCGATCCGAACGACTGGGATGTCAGCACGTGCGTTTCCTCAATGACGTCAAGCCGCCCTACGACCTGACGTACGACGATGTCTTCATGGTGCCGAGCCGCTCGGCCGTCGGTTCCCGCCAGGCGGTGGACCTCTCCTCGCCGGACGGGACCGGGACCACCATCCCGCTGGTCGTGGCGAACATGACCGCGATCGCCGGCCGCCGGATGGCCGAGACGGTGGCCCGCCGCGGCGGCCTCGTCGTCATCCCCCAGGACATTCCCATCGAGGTCGTCACCGACGTCATCACCTGGGTCAAGAGCCGCCACCACGTCCTGGACACCCCGATCGTCCTGGAGCCCCACCAGACCGTCGCCGACGCGCTCTCGCTGCTGCCCAAGCGGGCCCACGACGCCGGTGTCGTCGTCGACGAGAACCGCCGCCCGGTGGGCGTCGTCACCGACGCCGACCTCTCCGGCGTCGACCGCTTCACCCAGCTCTCCGAGGTCATGTCCAAGGACCTGCTGCTCCTGGACGCCGACATCGACCCGCGCGAGGCGTTCAACACGCTGGACGCCGCCAACCGCCGCTACGCGCCGGCCGTGGACGCGGACGGCAAGCTCGTCGGCATCCTCACCCGCAGGGGCGCGCTGCGCGCGACCCTGTACAGCCCCGCCGTGGACGCCCAGGGCAAGCTGCGCATCGCGGCCGCCGTCGGCATCAACGGCGACGTGGCGGGCAAGGCCAAGCAGCTCCTCGACGCGGGCGTCGACACGCTCGTCATCGACACCGCGCACGGCCACCAGGAGTCGATGATCAGCGCGATCCGCACCGTGCGGGCGCTCGACCCGCAGGTCCCGATCGTCGCGGGCAACATCGTCGCCGCCGAGGGCGTCAAGGACCTCATCGAGGCGGGCGCGGACATCATCAAGGTCGGCGTCGGCCCCGGCGCCATGTGCACCACCCGGATGATGACCGGGGTCGGCCGCCCGCAGTTCTCGGCCGTCCTCGAATGCGCCGCCGAGGCCAGGAAGTACGGCAAGCACGTCTGGGCCGACGGCGGAGTCCGCCACCCGCGCGACGTCGCCATGGCGCTCGCCGCCGGCGCGTCCAACGTCATGATCGGCTCCTGGTTCGCCGGGACGTACGAGTCCCCGGGCGACCTCCAGCAGGACGCCAACGGGCGGTTCTACAAGGAGTCCTTCGGCATGGCCTCCGGCCGCGCCGTCAAGAACCGCACCAGCGACGAGTCCGCCTACGACCGCGCCCGCAAGGCGCTGTTCGAGGAGGGCATCTCCACCTCGCGCATGTTCCTCGACCCGGCCCGCCCGGGCGTCGAGGACCTGATCGACTCGATCATCGCGGGCGTCCGCTCCTCCTGCACCTACGCGGGTGCCGGCTCCCTCGCGGAGTTCGAGGAGAAGGCCGTGGTCGGCGTCCAGTCCGCCGCCGGATACGCCGAGGGCAAGCCGCTGCACGCCAGCTGGAGCTAGGTCGCCTCATTCCGGAGGAGGCGGCCCAGTCGCCCCCTCCGAACGCCGTGGGCCCCCGGGAATCCGCTCCCGGGGGCCCACGGCGTTCCCGTACCGTCGCCGCATGGACCACGTGGAGATCCGGCCGTGCCGCGCCGAGGACATCGCCCCGCTCGACCGTCACCTGCCCACGCCCGGGGCCCCCACCCGCCACGCCGACCGCTTCGCGCGCCAGGAGGCCGGGCACGGCACCTATCTGGTCGCCTGGCGGGGCGGAATCCCGGTCGGCAACGGACAGGTCCGCTGGGACGGCTGCGCGGCGCCGGAGGTGCGGGCCCTGCTGGGCGACTGCCCCGAGTTCAACGGCCTGGACGTGGCGGCGGAGCTGCGGGGACGGGGCATCGGCACGGCCCTGGTCCGCGCCGCCGAGGAGCTGGCCCGGGCGCGCGGCCGGATGGCCCTCGGCCTCGGCGTGGCCCACGACAACACCAGGGCCGCGGCGCTGTACGCGCGGCTCGGCTACGAACCGGTGACGGAGTACACCGACCGCTACTCCTCCACGGACGCGGCGGGGCGCACCCGGCACCACGCCGATGTCGCCACCTTCCTCGTCAGGACGCTGGGCCGGGCGGCGGACTGACCGCCCGCGCCCACGGTCCCAGAGCCTCCGTCACGGCCGCCGCGATCCGGGCGTGTCCCGCGTCGTCGGGGTGCAGCCCGTCCGCGAGGTGCTCCGGGCCCAGGAGCGGCCGCCCGGAGAGGACGCGCAGCCTGTCGTCGCCCTCGGCAGCCAGATCCCGGCCCGCGCGCTCCATGGCCCTGCGCAGCTCCGTGAGGGTGGCTCCCAGGGCGTTGCGGGTGTGCTCGGCCTCCGGCCGCAGGACGGGCGAGACGATCAGCAGCGGGGTGTCCGGATGGCCCCTGCGGACCAGGCCGACGAAGGCCCGGACGGTCGCGTAGAGCCAGTCGGCCGTCGCCGGTGCCCGGGACCAGCAGTTGGTGCCGAAGGCCAGCGTGATCAGTTCCCCCGGCAGCCGGGCCAGGTGCTCGGCCAGCGGCAGCTCGCCGCGCGCCCCGCCCGCGTACCCCAGGTTCACCGGGTCGAGGCCCAGCCGCCGACCCGCCGTGGCGGGCCAGGAGTGCGCCGGGCGGGTCGACCACCAGCCCTCGGTGATGGAGTCGCCGTGGACGAGCCAGCGGGGCCGGGCCGGCGCGGGGGAGAGGGCGCCGCCGACGGCCCGCAGGGCGACCGGGACCGGGGCCTGGCCCTCCGGGAGGTGGACGGCGAAGACACCGCCCTCCGCCGGCAGCGGCAGCGTGACGGTGGCCTCGGCGGCCGGGTCGACCCAGCTCTCGCCGACGAGCCGGGTGCCCCGCCAGAGGGCGAAGCAGTGGCGCAGGGAGCCCAGCGGGTCGTCCGGGCCCGGTACGGAGGCCCGGTAGCGCAGCTCCACCGCGCGCGTGCCGGGCGCGGCCGTGAACTCGATCCGTACGCCGATCGGCAGCGCGGCGCGTGCGGCGACGTCCCAGGGCAGCCGGTCGAGGTCGTCCGGGTCGGCGCGCACGGGCCGCGGCCCGTCCAGCCAGGCCGTACCGCGCAGGAACGGTGCCGGGTCGAGCCAGCGCACCGGGACCTCCGATCGTGGGTCGTCGGGGCGGGTGGTCGGGACCTCGCAGGGTCGGTCATCGGGCACCAGGTGTCCATAGGCGTGCACGGACCGGTTCTCACCCCGATGTGTCGATTCATGCGGGGGCGCGCAATGTTTCCCCGCCTCTGCCCCGAGCGCGCAATGATCATCCGGCACTGCGCAACAACCCTGCATTACGAGTGCGAACCCCGGACCCTTAGGCTCGTGCCCCGTACCAGGAGTGGCGTCGACCGCCTGCTCGGCGGTTCCCGTCCCCCGTGGGCTTGCTCAGTCATGCCCCCGTACCGCCGCGGTCGTCTCCGTACCCACAGGCAGCGATAAGGAGCCTCCGCAGTGCTGGATCACGGCGCAGCCCCACCGGTCGTCGACACGGCCACCCCCAAGACCTCCGCGCTCGGCGCACTCATCCGGCGCAAGCCGGTGGAGATGCTGGTCGCAGAGGGTGGACAGGGCGAGGGCGGCAGTCTCCGCCGCTCGCTCTCCATGTGGCAGCTGACCATGATCAGCATCGGTGCGACGCTCGGCACCGGCATCTTCGTCGTCCTCGGCGACGCCGTCCCGAAGGCCGGCCCCGCGGTCACCGTCGCCTTCGTCATCGCCGGCCTCACCGCGCTCTTCTCCGCTCTGTCGTACGCCGAGCTGGCCGGTTCCATACCGGTCGCGGGCTCCTCGTACTCGTACGCGTATGCAACGATGGGTGAACTCGTCGCCTGGGTCTGCGGCTGGTGTCTGGTCCTGGAGTACGGCGTCTCCGTCGCGGCCGTGGCCGTCGGCTGGGGCGAGTACCTCAACGAGCTGCTCGACGGCACGATCGGCGTCACCATCCCCGACGCGCTGTCGTCGGCGCCCGGCGAGGGCGGCATCATCAACCTGCCCGGCCTGATCGTCGTGCTGCTGGCGATGGTCTTCCTGCTCGGCGGCGCCCGCGAGTCGGCCGTCGTCAACACGATCATGGTCGCGGTCAAGATCGCCGCGCTCGCGCTCTTCTGCGCGATCGGCTTCATGGGCTTCAAGTCCGGCAACTACGCCGACTTCATGCCGCTCGGCGTCACCGGCATCGGGGCGGCCAGCGCCACCCTCTTCTTCTCGTACATCGGCTTCGACGCCGCCTCCACGGCCGGCGAGGAGGCCAAGAACCCCAAGCGGGACCTGCCACGGGCGATCATGCTCTCGCTGATCATCGTCACCGTCCTCTACGTCCTCGTCGCCGCCGTCGCGGTCGGCGCCTGGGACTGGAAGCAGTTCGACGGCTCCGAGGCCACCCTGGCGGCGATCATGAAGGACGTCACCGGACAGTCCTTCTGGGGCACCCTGCTCGCCGCGGGCGCCGTCATCTCCATCGCCAGCGTCGTCCTCACCGTGCTCTACGGCCAGACCCGCGTCCTCTTCGCGATGTCCCGCGACGGCCTGGTGCCCAGGGCGTTCGGCAAGGTCAGCGCCAAGACCGGCACCCCGCGCGTCAACACGGTGATCGTCTCGCTCTTCTGCGGCGTCCTCGCCTCGGTCATCCCGCTGGGCAAGCTTGTCGACGCCACCAGCATCGGCACCCTGTTCGCCTTCGCCCTGGTCAACATCGCGGTCGTCGTGCTCCGCTACACCCGCCCGGACATGCCGCGCACCTTCAAGGTCATGTTCGGACCGGTCCTCCCGGTCGTCGGCTTCGGCTTCTGCGCCTACAACATGTTCAGCCTCGACGCCGTCACCTGGGTGGTCTTCGGTTGCTGGATGGCCGCCGGGCTCGTGTTCTACTTCCTGTACGGCATGCGCCGCTCCCGACTGGCCACCGCAGCGTCAGCAGCATCAGCAGAGAAGTGATCCACCCGTAGTGCGACTCAACGACCTCGACGAACGCATCGTCCACGCCCTCGCGGAGGACGCCCGCCGCAGCTACGCCGACATCGGCTCGCTCGTCGGTCTCTCCGCGCCCGCCGTGAAGCGGCGCGTGGACCGGCTCCGGGCCGAGGGCGCCATCACCGGCTTCACCGTACGGGTGGACCCGGCGGCGCTCGGCTGGGAGACCGAGGGGTTCGTCGAGATCTACTGCCGCCACAACACCTCGCCGGACGACATCCGGCGAGGTCTGGAGCGGTACCCCGAGGTGGTGTCCGCGTCGACCGTCACCGGTGACGCGGACGCCGTCGTCCAGGTCTTCGCCTCGGACATGCGCCACTTCGAACGCGTCCTGGAGCGCATCGCGGGCGAGCCCTTCGTGGAGCGCACCAAGTCCGTCCTGGTGCTCTCGCCGCTGCTGCGGCGCTTCTCCTCGGGCTCGCCGGCGTAGGGACACGCGGCCGCCGGGCGGTGCGGGCCGTGGTTCCCGCACCGCCCCGCGCCCCGCCCACCCCCGTGGGGCGGTCTACTCGGTGGGGTAGACGAACTCCCAGGGCACGACCCGGAAGTCGCCCGTCCCCGCCCGGACCTTCTCGAACGGCGCGCCGCCGAGGCACGGCGGCACCTTGTCCTTCTGCGGGTCGGCGGTCATCCACGTGTAGCCGAGCCGGTCACCGGCGGGGTCGTCGTGGACCGTGACGCCGACGCGCGCCTTCCTGAACTCCTTCACGTCGGTCTCGACGACGGTGCCCGACACGACGGCGACCTTGCCGCCGGTGGTGAGGCAGTCGACCTCCACCTCGGCGTAGCCGCCCCGGCCGCCCTTGTAGTGGCTGAAGCGGAACGTACCGGTGGCCTTCATCGGATCCTGCCGGTCCTTCGCCGCCAGATGCGCGTCGAACGCGAACGTGATGTCGTCCCCGGCCGGCCGGTACAGCTTCGCGGTGCCCGTCAGCGCGGCGGCCTCCGGCGCGGCCGCCCCCGACACGACGGCCCCCGATACGACGGCCGGCGCGGGCGCGTCGTCGGCCGAGGCGGCCGCGATGCCTCCCGCCCCCAGGGTCAGCAGGACGGCGGCGGCGACGGCGAGGGTCTTCGTACGACGGTTCATGGCTTCCGAGTCCTTTCGGCAGGTCGTCCGGGGTGTCCGCCGGACGACCACCACTCTTCCGCGCGGGCCCCGCCGGGTCGTCGGGCCGCGGGACGGTCCTCGCCTCCGCCGCGCGGCGGGGGAGCCCTACGCCCCCGGGTGGAGCCCCGCGCAACGAATCGCCGCCCTGGTCGTCGATCGCGCAACGGTTCGACGGTCGGTCCGCAACGCTCCCGCCTTGTCCGGACGGAGCCCGAAACCGTACCGTTTTTGACGTCTTCCCCTTGTACTCCGACCCCCCGAGGATCGCCCATGCCCGCGCTGCGCACCGCCCTGCTCCAGAGCTCCGGTGAGCTCGGTGACGTGGCCGCCAACCTCAAGGTCCTCGACGAGGCCGCCGCCCGGGCCGCCGCCGCCGGCGCGACCGTGCTGCTCGCCCCCGAGCTCTTCCTCACCGGATACGCCATCGGCGCCGACCTGGCCCGCCTGGCCGAGCCGTCCGACGGCCCCTCCTCCCGAGCCGTCGCGGCCCTCGCCGTCCGGCACGGCCTGGTCATCGGCTACGGCTACCCGGAGCGGGACACCGAGCGGCACGGGGTCCTCTACAACGCCGCCCTGCTCGTCGGCGCCGACGGCACCACGCTCGCGAACTACCGCAAGACCCACCTCTACGGCGGCTTCGAGCGCGAGTGGTTCACCCCCGGCGACGACGCCGTCGTCCAGGTGGAGCTCGGCGGCCTGACCGTCGGCCTCATGATCTGCTACGACGTCGAGTTCCCCGAGAACGTGCGGGCGCACGCGCTGGCCGGCACGGACCTCCTCCTCGTGCCGACCGCGCTCATGCACCCCGCCGAGGTCGTCGCCGAGTCCGTCGTGCCCGTCCGCGCCTTCGAGAACCAGATGTACGTCGCGTACGCCAACCGGACCGGCCCGGAGGGCGCCTTCGAGTTCGTCGGCCTCTCCACCCTCGCCGCCCCCGACGGCACCGCCCGGGCCCGGGCGAGCCGCGGCGAGGACCTCGTCATCGGCGACGTCGATCCCGACTTCCTGGCGGCCTCCCGCGCGGGCAACCCCTACCTCGCCGACCGCCGCCCCGGGCTCTACGGCTCCCTCGGCTGAGCCGGCCGCCCGCCCCGTCCTCCCTCCCCGCCTCACCTTTTTCCGTGCAAGGAGTCCGTACCCCATGACGTCCACGGTGCCCACGACCGCCGTCCCGCACAGCGACGGCCAGCCGCCGATCACCATGTTCGGTCCGGACTTCCCGTACGCCTACGACGACTTCCTGGCCCACCCGGCCGGCCTCGGGCAGATACCCGCCACCGAGCACGGCACCGAGGTCGCCGTCATCGGCGGCGGTCTGTCCGGGATCATCGCCGCGTACGAGCTGATGAAGATGGGCCTCAAGCCCGTCGTCTACGAGGCCGACGAGATCGGCGGCCGGCTGCGGACCGTGGGCTTCGAGGGCACCGGCACCGAGGGCCTGACGGCCGAGATGGGCGCCATGCGCTTCCCGCCGTCCTCGACCGCGCTCCAGCACTACATCGACCTGGTCGGCCTGGAGACCAAGCCCTTCCCGAACCCGCTGGCCGAGTCGACGCCGTCGACCGTCGTCGACCTCAAGGGCGAGTCGCACTACGCGACCACCGTCGACGACCTGCCGCAGGTCTACCGCGACGTGATGAACGCCTGGAACGCCTGTCTGGACGAGGGCGCCGACTTCTCCGACATGAACCAGGCCATGCGCGAGCGGGACGTCCCGCGCATCCGCGAGATCTGGTCGAAGCTCGTCGAGAAGCTCGACAACCAGACCTTCTACGGCTTCCTCTGCGAGTCGGAGTCCTTCAAGTCCTTCCGCCACCGCGAGATCTTCGGCCAGGTCGGCTTCGGCACCGGCGGCTGGGACACCGACTTCCCCAACTCCATCCTGGAGATCCTCCGCGTCGTCTACACCGAGGCCGACGACCACCACCGCGGCATCGTGGGCGGCTCGCAGCAGCTGCCGCTCCGCCTGTGGGAGCGCGAGCCGGGGAAGATCGTCCACTGGGCGCAGGGCACCTCGCTCTCCTCCCTGCACGGCGGCGCCCCGAAGCCGGCCGTCACCCGGCTGAACCGGACCGCCGGCAACCGGATCACCGTCACCGACGCCTCCGGCGACATCCGCACGTACCAGGCGGCGATCTTCACCGCACAGTCCTGGATGCTGCTCTCCAAGATCGCCTGCGACGACTCGCTCTTCCCGATCGACCACTGGACGGCGATCGAGCGGACCCACTACATGGAGTCGTCCAAGCTCTTCGTCCCCGTCGACCGGCCGTTCTGGCTGGACAAGGACGAGGAGACCGGCCGGGACGTCATGTCGATGACGCTCACCGACCGGATGACCCGCGGCACCTACCTCCTGGACGAGGGCCCGGACAAGCCGGCCGTCATCTGCCTCTCGTACACGTGGTGCGACGACAGCCTGAAGTGGCTGCCGCTCTCCGCGAACGAGCGGATGGAAGTCATGCTGAAGTCGCTCGGCGAGATCTACCCGAAGGTCGACATCCGGAAGCACGTCATCGGCAACCCGGTGACGGTCTCCTGGGAGAACGAGCCCTACTTCATGGGCGCGTTCAAGGCCAACCTCCCCGGCCACTACCGCTACCAGCGGCGTCTGTTCACGCACTTCATGCAGGACCGGCTGCCCGAGGACAAGCGGGGCATCTTCCTCGCCGGCGACGACATCTCCTGGACGGCCGGCTGGGCCGAGGGCGCGGTGCAGACGGCGCTCAACGCGGTCTGGGGCGTGATGCACCACTTCGGCGGTGCCACCGACGGCACGAACCCCGGTCCGGGCGACGTGTACGACGAGATCGCCCCGGTCGAGCTGCCGGAGGACTGACCGGCCGTACGGAGCGGCTCAGGGCCTGGTGAGCGGGGTCAGCAGCATCCGCCCCACCAGGCCCACCGACCGGTCGAGGCGCTCCGTGAACTCCGCCGCCAGGTCGGGCAGCCCGCGCAGCTGCCACAGGGAACGCGCGGCGAGCCAGGCCCCGTCCCGGGCCCGGTCCAGGCTCCAGCAGCCGAGCAGATGCGTCAGCGGGTCCGCGACCTCCAGGAGGTCCGGGCCCGGCATCAGTTCCTCCCTGATCCGCTCCTCCAGGAGCACCAGGATGTCGCCGACCCGGTCGAACTCGTCCTCCAGGTCGGCGGGCGCGCACTCCAGGATCCGGCAGGCGTCGACCACGGCGAGGGCCAGGTCGTGCCCGATGTGGGCGTTGATCCCGGCCAGCGCGAACTGCAGCGGCCGTACGCCGGGATGGCGCCGGTAGTGGAAGAGGGGCCGCCAGCAGGCGGGGGCCGGGCAGCCGGTGGCGGCCGCGTCGACCGCCGCCAGGTACCGCTCCGCGAACCGCACGTCCAGCGTCGCGGCGGCCCGCCGGTCGGCGAAGGTGCCGGCCGCGATGGCGTGCCCGATCTCCTCGGTGACGGTCAGGTAGACCCGGTTGAAGACGGCCACCCCGTCGGCCGGATGCCAGGCCGAGCGGAGCGACCGCATCCGGTCCACCACGGGGTCGACCGCCACGAACGGCCCGAGGGGGTCGATCTCCTGCCCGATCTGCTGGGTCTGCGCCATACGGGCAGGCTCCCAGCCGCCGGGCCGTCGGGGGAACCTCTCCGGCCCGGCTTACCCAGAACGGGCGAATCCCTCAGTTCTTCGACGTGCCGTCCGTGCTCGTCTCGTACGAACTGGTGCCGGAGTCCAGGAGCGGCTCCTGCGCCTTCAGGTGGGGCGGGGCGAAGGCCCGCAGCACGTGGTAGCCGGTGATGACGACGATCGTGCCGAGCGCGATGCCGCCGAGCTCGAAGCTGTCGGTGAAGGTCAGCTTCACGCCGCCGACGCCGATGATGATGCCGGCGGCGGCCGGGACCAGGTTGAGCGGATTGCGCAGGTCGACCTTGGCGTTGATCCAGATCTGGGCGCCGAGCAGGCCGATCATGCCGTAGAGGATCACGGTGATGCCGCCGAGGACACCGCCGGGGATGGCGGCGACGACGGCGCCGAACTTGGGGCAGAGGCCGAAGAGGAGCGCGAAGCCGGCCGCGGCCCAGTAGGCGGCGGTCGAGTACACCCGGGTGGCGGCCATGACGCCGATGTTCTCCGAGTACGTGGTGTTCGGCGGGCCGCCGACCGCCGTCGACAGCATCGAGGCGGCGCCGTCGGCGGCGATCGCCGTGCCGAGCTTGTCGTCGAGCGGGTCGCCGGTCATCTCGCCGACCGCCTTGACGTGTCCGGCGTTCTCCGCGATCAGCGCGATCACGACGGGCAGCGCGACCAGGATGGCCGACCACTCGAAGCTCGGGCCGTGGAAGGTGGGGAGCCCGATCCAGTCGGCCTGGGAGACACCGGAGAGGTCCAGCCGCCAGTGGTCGGTGACCTGGCCGCCCGGCGACACCGAGTGGATCTTCCCGAAGACGAGGTCGAAGACCCAGGAGATCGCGTAGCCGAAGATCAGGCCCAGGAAGATCGCGATCCGGGACCAGAACCCGCGCAGACACACCACGGCGAGTCCGGTGAACAGCATCACCAGGAGGGCCGTCCACTGGTCCTGCGGCCAGTACGTGGAGGCGGTGACAGGCGCCAGGTTGAAGCCGATCAGCATGACGACGGCGCCGGTCACGATCGGCGGCATGGCCGCGTGGATGATCCGCGCGCCGAACTTCCGGACGGCCAGACCGGCCAGGAAGAGCACCCCGCCGACGACGAACACGGCGCCGGTGACGGTGGCGCTCGTGCCGCCGGACGCCCGGATCGCGGCGGCGACGCCGACGAACGAGAGCGAGCAGCCCAGGTAGGACGGGACGGTGCCGCGGGTCGCGAGCAGGAAGATCGCGGTGGCGACACCGGACATCATGATCGCCAGGTTCGGGTCGAGCCCCATCAGGACCGGGGCGACGAACGACGCCCCGAACATCGCCACGACGTGCTGGGCGCCGAGCCCGACCGTACGGGGCCAGGAGAGCCGCTCGTCCGGGCGGACGACCGCTCCCGGAGCGGGTGTTCTCCCGTCGCCGTGCAGGGTCCAGCGCACGCCGAGGTTCATGAGGTCGCTCCCGTTCTCCGGTTCGAGCGGCCGTGTCGTGGCCGCAGAAGATCAGCCACATGGTATGCGCCACCGCAGGCCGGGAACGTTCGACCGCGGCCCGGCGGCGGTCGTACGCCACCGGGCCGGGCCACGGTCGGCGGCCTACCCGACCGGGCCGGGGGCCTTCGCGGGGGCGGGCGTCGCCGAGGCCGCCTCGCGGCCGCCGGTCCTGAGCACGCCCGCGCCCAGCACGAGCCCGAAGGCGAGCAGGGTGACCAGGCAGAAGGAGAACATCAGGGAGGTCGCGTCGGCGATGCCGCCGATCGCCGACGGTGCGATGAGGCCCGAGGTGTACGTGATGGTGGCGACGCCGGCGATGGCCTGGCTGGGGTTCGGCCCGCTGCGCCCGGCCGCGGCGAAGGCGAGCGGCACGACGACCGCGATCCCGAGGCCGATGAGGCCGAATCCGGCCATGGCGAGGGCGGCGTGCGGGGCGAGGACCACCAGGAGTCCGCCGAGGGTGGCGACCGCGCCGCCGACCCGCACCGTGCGGACGGCGCCGAAGCGGTCCACGACCCGGTCGCCGACCAGTCGGGCCACGGCCATCGTCAGGGCGAAGGCGGTGGTGGAGGCGGCCGCCAGCCCGGCCGAACTGCCCAGTTCGTCCCGCAGGTAGACGGCCGACCAGTCCAGGCTCGCCCCCTCGGCGAAGACACCGCAGAAGCCGATGGCGCCGATGATCAGCGCGGACTTCGGCGGCAGGGAGAAGCGCGGCGGCGGCTCCTCGTCCGGGGTGCTGCGCACGTCCAGGACGCCCTGGCAGAAGACCAGGCCGAGGGCGGTGAGGACCAGCGCGGCGATCAGGTGGTGGATCCGGGCGTCGCCGCCGACGTGGGCGGCGACGGTGCCCGCCGCGGAGCCGAGCAGGGCGCCCACGCTCCACATGCCGTGCAGGCTCGACATGATGGACTTGTCGAGCAGGGTCTCCGTCTCGACGCCGAGGGCGTTCATCGCCACGTCGGACATGCCCGCGGTGGCTCCGTACACCAGGAGCGCCCCGCACAGCCCCCAGATGTTCGGGGCGAGCGACGGCAGGATCAGCGCGAGCGTCCAGAGCGAGAGCAGGCCGCGCAGCGCGGTGCGGGCGCCGAAGCGGTGGGAGACCGCCCCGGCGAGCGGCATCGCGAGGGAGGCGCCGAGCGCCGGGAAGGCGAGCGCGAGCCCGAGCTGGCCGGCGCTGACGCTCGCGTGCTCCTGGATCCAGGGGATCCGGGTCGCGAAGCTGCCGGTGACCGCGCCGTGGACGCAGAAGACGGCGGCGATGGCGTGGCGCGCCCGCCGCAGGCGTTCGGTGCTGGTGACGGTCTGCGCCGCCATGGGTCCCTCCCCGGTGTCGTCGATGTGCCGGTAAACTATCAGGAACCCTGCCTGATAAATAGTCCGCGGGGAAGGTCCGCACCGGGACACACCCCGGAACGAGTCTGAGAGGATCGCCGCATGGCCGCATCCCCGAGCACCGCACGGGCCATCAACGACCGGTCCGCCCTGCGACTGCTCCAGGACGAGGGTCCGTTGACGGCCACTCAGCTCAAGACGCTCACCGGGCTCTCCCGGCCGACCGTCGCCGATCTCGTCGAACGGCTCCAGGGCTCCGGCCTCGTGCACGTCGTCGGCGAGTCCGGAGCCGAGCGCCGAGGTCCCAACGCCAAGCTGTACGGGATCGTCGCCGACCGCGCCCACCTCGCCGCCCTCGACGTCCGCACCCGCTCGGTCTCCGTCACCGTCGCCGACCTCCTCGGCAGCACGCTCGCCGAGGCCACCGCGCCCGTCGGCGAGGACGACGGCGGGACCGGCCGGGCCGTCGAGGAGGCGGTCGCCCTCCTGGAACGGACCGTCCGCGAGGCCGGTGCCGACCGTCTGCACAGCGTCGCCGTCGGCGCCCCCGGGCTCATCGACCCCGCCACGGGCGAGCTGCGCGACTCCTCGGGACTGCCCGCCTGGCACCGCCGGCTGGTCACCGTCCTCCAGGAACGCCTCCCGGCCCACGTCCTCGTCGAGAACGAGACCAACCTCGCCGCCGTCGCCGAACTGCGCGACGGCGCAGCCCGCGACCGCGAGGACTTCGTCCTGCTCTGGCTCGGCCAGGGCGTCGGCGCCGCCGTCGTCCTCGGCGGCCGGCTGCGCCGCGGCGCGTCCGGGGGCGCCGGCGAGATCGGCTTCCTGCCCGTGCCCGGCACCACGGGCCTGCCCTCCGCCACCGGCTGCGACGGCGGCTTCCACGAGCTGGCCTGCGCCGCGGCCGTCGCCTCGCTCGCCACCGCCCACGGCCTCGACCCCGCCGGGGCGCTCACCTCCGGCCACGGCCCCTTCCTCGACGCCCTGGCCCACCGCCTCGCGGTCGGCGCGGCCGCCGTCGTCTCCGTCCTCGACCCCGGCTGCGTCGTCCTCGCCGGCGAGACCGGCCATCAGGGCGGTGCCGCCCTCGCCGCCCGGGTCGAGAGCGCGCTCGCGGCCCTCTCCCCGCTCCGCACCGAGGTCCGGCCGACCGTCTTCGGTGACGCGGCGGTCCTGCGGGGCGCCCTCCTCGGCGCCCGGGACGCGGCCCAGGAGGAGCTCTTCCCGTAGCGGTCCCGCCCTCGGACGGGTACCGACCCCGGAGCTCCCGGTTCGTGAATGGCCCTTGCCAGGGAACGCAGCCGCGCCGCGCCCCGGACAGGGGGGCGCGGCGCGGAGGGAGCCCGGCGGCGGGCAAGGGCCGTGTGTGTCCGCCGCCGGGGGGTTCTCAGGAGGTGGGGATCAGCAGGCGCCGAGGTCCTGCCAGACGCCCCAGTCGCCGGTCGTGCCCGGCTCCTCGTTCTGGGTCCACCACTTGGCCTTCCACTTGTGGCCCTTGTGGGAGACCTCGTTGCCCGCGTTGTAGACCGTGCCGGCCACGTACGCCACGGTGGTGCAGCCCGTGGTGGGCGGCGTCGTCGGCGGGGTCGTCGGAGGCGTGGTCGGGGGAGTCGTCGGCGGGGTGGTCGGCGGCGTGGTGGGCGGGGTGGTCGGCGGAGTGGTGGAGCCGGGCTCCACGACCGTCGTGCCGCGCGCCAGGTCGCCGGCGAGGGCGTACGTCGTGCCGTTGATGTTCACCGTCCAGTTGGAGGGGGTGGACACCGGCAGGTAGTAGTTGAACGCCAGGTCGATCGTCGCGCCGGGGGCCAGCGTCTGCCAGGCCGGGAGCTTCAGGGAGACCCGGTGGAAGTCGCCCTTCAGGCCGCCGACGTTGCTGCCCGTGTGGTCGCTGCTGATGACCTTGGTGCCGAAGCCGGACTGGTCGGAGGCGTTCGCCGGCGCCGAGGTGCCGTAGTCGAACTGGAACTCCGTGCCGCCGGGCAGCGTCGCCGCGGTGTTGTTGGTGATCTTGATCTTCGGCGTGATCGGGTAGTTCGAGTCGCCCAGCTTGAACTCGGTGAACTGGGTGTCGATCTTCACGGCCTGGGTCGGCAGGGCCGTGTTGGACTTCTTGGCGCCGTACGGGGCGGCGGCCTTGAACTTGTCGTACATCAGCGAGGTGAGCGTGGAGCCCATCTCGTACTGGCCCTTGGCGGCGTTCCAGCCGTAGTCGCCGGCCATCTCCCACACCATGGTGCCGCCGATGCCCTTGTTGACCACGTAGTCGGCCTTGGCGGCCACCGACTGCTCGTCCTCGGTGGAGAGGAAGACCTTCTTCTGCGCGTTCCACAGCCACGGCGCGACCAGGGTCGAGTCGTACTTGCGGGCGTAGGTGCCGGTCAGGGTGGTGTTGGCCGGGAAGCCGTACTGGGTGACGTAGTCGCCGACGATCCCCTTCTCGAGGTTCTTGGCGTGCCACATCGGGTTGGAGCCGGCGGGCGACTCGACACCGTTGGTGTCCTTGTCGTGCCACAGGTTGTCGATGCCGGTGGCGCCGTCACCGCACTTGGTCAGACCGGCGCCGGCCGGGCAGGTGGTCGCGGACGCCTTGCCCCACAGGCCGTCGGTGCCGCCCTGCACGTTCTTGTGGCCGCGGGTGTAGTACGGCAGGCCGATGTTGATGCGGCCGGCCGGCATCGAGCCGCGGAAGTAGTGGTACGCCCAGTCGGTGTTGAGGTAGCCGATGCTGCCGTACTGCGCCGAGCCGTACACGTTGGCGGCGGCGAGCTCGCCGTCCTTGCCGTCGTCGAAGAGCGAGGCGTTGGGGCCGACGTACTCGTTCCAGGCGCCGTGCAGGTCGTACGACATGATGTTGACGTAGTCCAGATACTTCTGCATCTGGAAGGTCTCCATGCCGCGGAGCAGGTAGCCGGAGGAGGGGGCGGCGACGGTCAGCAGGTAGTGCTTGCCGTCGGCGGCGCCGGCCGCGTCGAGCTTCTCGCGCAGGGTCTTCATGAGGGCCGCGTAGCCCTGCACGAGTCCGGCGCGGCGCGCGTTGGCGAGCTGCCAGTCGAGCGGGTTGCCGGCGTCCTTCATGGTCGTCGGGTACTCGTAGTCGATGTCGACGCCGTTGAAGCCGTACTTGCGGATGAAGTCGACGGACGAGGTGGCGAAGGTGTCGATCCCGGCCTGGTTGACCGAACCGTCGGCGTTGGTGGCCATCGAGTAGAAGCCGCCGGAGTTGACCCGGTCGCCGTTGTCCGCGAAGTAGCCGCCCGTCTCGGCCCAGCCGCCGACCGAGATCAGCGTCTTCACGTTCGGGTGCTGCTTCTTGAACTTGTTGAGCAGGTTGAAGTGGCCCTTGTAGGCGAACGCGGGGTCCATCTCCGCGCCGGCGACACCGGGCCAGGTCATCCCGGTGGCCGCGTTGTTCGGACCGTCCGTGCCCACGGAGAGCTTGTTGTCCCCGCCGATGTGGCCGAAGGCGTAGTTGATGTGGGTGATCTTGTCCCACGGGATGTCCTTGGCCAGGTACGCGGGCTGGCCGTTCTTGCCGTCCCGCCAGCCGGTGAAGTAGCCGATGACGCGGCGCTGGTGGTCGGCGCCCATCTTCTCGCGGCCCTCGGTGTCGTAGACCGAGCAGTACGGCACGTCGACACCGGGGGTCTTGTAGAGCCCGTCGGGACGACAGGACTCGTTGTCGGCGGCGTACGAGACGCCACCGGCCAGGGAGCTGAGCAGCATCCCGGCGACGGCTGCGCCGGAAGCGAGCAGCGAGGCTCTCTTGGTCGTGGGGGACAACACGATGGGTTCCTCCTGGGGAGGTGGAAAAACACAACGAACAAGGGGGTGGGTCGTGTTGGGCCCGTGGGGTGCGCACCCCACCGGGCCGTTCCTAGGAGGTGACACGGAGATTAAGAGGACTAGACCAGTGCGTCAATAGGTCTGGACCAAAGAAGACGTTCATGGGAGCCTGTGAGCCAGGCCACAGGGACTCGGTCGCATCGCCCCACGGCGTCCGTGGCACACTGGCCCTGTATCAGCAGCAGCGCACTCCGGGGTCGGTGTAATTCCGAACCGGCGGTATAGTCCGCGACCCGTCCGCAGCCAGCGGCCGGTTGACCAGGTGAGATTCCTGGACCGACGGTGAAAGTCCGGATGGGAGGCAGTGCGCGGCGGGTGACCCCTTCCAGGGGTGTGCCGGCCGTATGTCCGCTGGTCGCCGTGTCGCATCCGATCGGCGTACCCGCGAACAGCGGCCCCGGCGCACCCTGCGCCGGGCGTCCTTCCCGCTCTCTGTCGTCATCGACAGGCCCCGGAGTCCGTGCCCGAAGAGGCAGGAGGACCCGGTGGCCCAGCAGGCCGACATCACCGCCATGCGACGCGCCGTCGAGCTCGCCGCACGCGGACTCGGCGCGACCAGCCCCAACCCCGTCGTCGGCTGCGTCATCACCGACGCCTCCGGCCACCCGGTCGGCGAAGGCTGGCACCGCCGCGCCGGCGGCCCGCACGCCGAGGTCCACGCCCTGCGCGAGGCCGGCGTCCTCGCCCGCGGCGGCACCGCCTACGTCACCCTCGAACCCTGCAACCACACCGGCCGCACCGGCCCCTGCGCCCAGGCCCTGACCGAGGCCGGGATCAGCCGGGTCGTGTACGCCGTCGGCGACCCGAACCCGCAGGCCACCGGTGGCGCCGACACCCTGCGCGCCGCGGGCGTCGAAGTCGCCCAGGGCCTCCTGGAGGCCGAGGCCGAGGCCGTCAACATCGCCTGGCTCACCTCCGTGCGCCACGGTCGCCCCTTCGTCCGCTGGAAGTACGCCGCCACCCTCGACGGCCGGATCGCCGCCGCCGACGGCACCTCCCGCTGGATCACCTCCGCCGAGTCCCGCGCCGACGTCCACCGGCTGCGCGCCGAGGCCGACGCCGTCGTCGTCGGCTCCGGCACCGCCCGCGCCGACGACCCCCACCTGGCCGTCCGCGGCATCGACGAGGCGGTGCAGCCGCTGCGGGTCGTCGTCGACACCGAGGCGACCGCCGTCAAGCCCGGCGCCCGTGTCCTGGACGAGGCCGCCCCCACCCTCATCGCGATCGCCGAGGACGCCGAGACCCCGCTCACCGAGGTCGTACGCCTCCCCAGGGCCGAGCGCGGCCTCTCCGTCCCCGCCCTCCTGGACGCCCTGCACGCGCGCGGCGTCCGCTCCGTCCTCCTCGAAGGCGGCCCTACCCTCGCGGGCGCCTTCGTCGCCGCGGGCGCCGTCGACCAGGTGGTCGGCTACCTCGCCCCCGTCCTGCTCGGCGCCGGCCCCCAGGCCCTGGCCGCCGCGGGAATCAGCACCATCACCGAGGCGTTGCGGCTCGACATCACCGAGACCGTCCGCATCGGCACCGACCTCCGCATCACCGCCACCTTCAAGGGAGCCTGACCGTGTTCACCGGAATCGTCGAAGAACTGGGAGAGGTCGTCGCCGTCGAGCAGCTGGAGGACGCCTCCCGCTTCCGGCTGCGCGGCCCCCTGGTCACGGAAGGCGCCCAGCACGGCGACTCCATCGCCGTCAACGGTGTCTGTCTCACGGTCGTCGAGTTCGGCGACGGCGAGTTCACCGCCGACGTCATGGCCGAGACCCTCAAGCGGTCCAGCCTCGGCGCCCTCGAAACCGGCTCCCGGGTCAACCTGGAGCGCCCCATGGCCGTCGGCGGACGCCTCGGCGGTCACATCGTCCAGGGCCACGTGGACGGTACCGGCACCGTCCTCGACCGGACCCCCTCCGAGCACTGGGAGCTCGTCAAGGTCGGCCTGCCGGCCCACCTCTCCCGGTACGTCGTCGAGAAGGGCTCCATCACGGTCGACGGCGTCAGCCTCACCGTCGTCGAGGTCGCCGACGACTGGTTCACCATCAGCCTCATCCCCACCACGCTCGACCTGACCACGCTCGGCATCAAGCAGGCCGGCGACCCGGTCAACCTCGAAGTGGACGTCATCGCCAAGTACGTCGAGCGGCTGCTCGGCGCCGACGCCAAGGAGAACGAGAAGTGAACTGGCTCAACTCCGAGGCGTTCACCGTCCTCGACCAGCACATCATGTGGTCCGACATGATCGGCAACACGATCGGGCTCATAGCCCTGGCGCTCGGCTGGCGCCGCTCCATCCTCACCTGGCCCGCCCAGCTGCTCTCCGGCGTCATCCTCGTCGGCGCCTACGCCTCCGCCCACCTCAGCGGCGGCGTCGGCAAGCAGCTCCTGGTCATCGGCGTCGCCGCCTGGGGCTGGTGGCAGTGGAACCGCGGCCGGCAGCAGGCCCAGGACGGCTCCATCGCCGTCCGCTTCGCCACCTGGAAGGAGCGCGGCCTCCTCGCCGCCGGCGCGGCCGTCGGCACCCTGGCGGTCGGCGGGCTCTTCACGCTCTACCCGTCGCTCTCCTGGAGCCCGTGGGCGGACGCGTACATCTTCGTCGGCACCCTCGTCGCGATGGTCGCCCAGGCCCGCGGCCTCGTCGAGTTCTGGTTCGCCTGGCTCCTCGTCGACCTCGTCGGCGTCCCCCTCGCCTTCAACAGCGGCCTGGCCTTCTCCGGCCTCGTCTACGTCGTCTACTTCGCCCTCGTCATCTGGGGCATGCGCGACTGGTGGCTCCGTACCCGCACGTCCGTCGCTCTGGAAGGAGCACACGCATGAGCGCGCTTCACCCCTGGGACGCCGGCGACCTCGCCCTCGACCCGGTCGAGCAGGCCATCCGCGACATCGCCGCGGGCCGCCCCGTCGTCGTCGTCGACGACGAGGACCGCGAGAACGAGGGCGACCTCGTCATCGCCGCCGAGAAGGCCACCCCCGAGATCATCGCCTTCATGATGAGCGAGTGCCGCGGCCTGATCTGCGCCCCCATGGAGGAGGACGAGCTGGAGCGCCTCCAGCTCCCGCAGATGGTCGAGCACAACACCGAGTCGATGCGGACGGCCTTCACGGTCTCCGTCGACGCGGGCCCGGCGCACGGCGTCACCACCGGCATCTCCGCCGCCGACCGCGCCACCACCCTGCGGATGCTGGCGAGCGGCGGCCACGAGCCCTCCGACTTCGTCCGCCCCGGCCACATCTTCCCGCTCCGGGCCAAGCCCGGCGGCGTCCTCGCCCGCAACGGCCACACCGAGGCCGCGGTCGACCTCGCCCGCCTCGCGGGCCTGCGCCCGGCCGGCGCGATCGTCGAGATCGCCGGCGAGGACGGCGTCATGCTCCGCCTCCCCGAGCTGGTCCCCTTCGCCCGCAAGCACGGCCTGACGATCATCTCCATCGAGGACCTGATCGCCTACCGCCGCTCCGCCGAGCCGACCGTCCGCCGCGAGGCCGAGGTCCGGCTCCCCACCGCGCACGGCGACTTCACCGCGTACGGCTACCGCTCCACCGTCGACGGCGTCGAGCACGTCGCCCTCGTCCACGGCGAGATCGGCGACGGCGCGGACGTCCTGGTCCGGGTCCACTCCGAGTGCCTGACCGGCGACATCTTCCAGTCGCAGCGCTGCGACTGCGGCCCCCAGCTGCACGCCTCCATGGACCGGATCACCGAGGCGGGCCGCGGCGTCGTCGTCTACCTCCGGGGCCACGAGGGCCGCGGCATCGGACTGCTCTCCAAGCTGCGCGCGTACGAGCTCCAGGAGCGCGGCCGCGACACCCTCGACGCCAACCTGGAGCTCGGACTGCCCGCCGACGCCCGCGACTACGGGGCCGGCGCGCAGATCCTCGTCGACCTCGGCGTCCGCAGCCTGCGGCTGATGACCAACAACCCCGACAAGATCGACGCCCTCACCCGGCACGGCCTGATCGTCGAGGGCCGCGAGCCCATGCCGGTCACGGCCGGCGAGCACAACCTCGGCTACCTGCGCACCAAGCGGGACCGGATGGGGCACGACCTGCCCTGGCTGGACGGCTCCCCGGCCTCCACCTGCGGCAACCAGTAATCACGTACGTACGACCGGCTAGGAGAATCATGAGCGGCAAGGGCGCACCCGTCCTCAGCGTGAAGAACTGCGGCGACCTCCGGGTCGCGGTCATCGCGGCGCAGTGGCACGAGAAGATCATGGACGGACTCGTCGACGGCGCCCTGCGCGCCCTGAGCGAGCTGGGCATCGACGAGCCGACGCTGCTGCGCGTCCCCGGCAGCTTCGAGCTCCCCGTCGTGGCGAAGGTGCTCGCCGAGCGCGGCTACGATGCCATCGTGGCGCTCGGCGTCGTGATCCGCGGCGGAACGCCGCACTTCGAGTACGTGTGCCAGGGCGTCACCCACGGCCTCACCCAGGTCTCGATCGACACCGGCGTACCCGTCGGATTCGGTGTCCTGACCGTCGACACCGAGGAGCAGGCCCTCGACCGGGCCGGCCTCGAAGGCTCCACCGAGGACAAGGGCCACGAGGCCGTCACCGCCGCCGTCGCCACCGCGACCACGCTGCGCACGGTGAGCGAACCCTGGCGCTGAACACCCCGTCGCCCGGCCGTCACTCCTCGTCGGAGGCGCCGCGCGTCCGCCTTCTCGCACCCCGTACTCTTAGGACCATCATGGCGAACAAAACCTTCGAAGAGCTCTTCGCCGAGCTCAAGCTCAAGGCCGAGACCGGCGACCCGGCCACCTCCCGCACCGCGGAACTGGTGGACAAGGGCGTCCATGCCATCGGCAAGAAGGTCGTCGAGGAGGCCGCCGAGGTCTGGATGGCCGCCGAGTACGAGGGCAAGGACGCGGCCGCCGAGGAGATCTCGCAGCTGCTGTACCACGTCCAGGTGATGATGGTCGCCCGCGGGATCTCGCTCGACGACGTCTACGCCCACCTCTGAGCACACCCGTCCCACCGTCCCGAAAACTCCCAGGCAAAGGAAGCTCACCCCATGCTGCGCATCGCCGTTCCCAACAAGGGTTCCCTCTCCGGACCTGCGTCGGCAATGCTCCATGAGGCCGGCTACCGCCAGCGCAAGGAGTCCAAGGAGCTGGTGGTCATCGACCCCGACAACGAGGTCGAGTTCTTCTACCTGCGGCCGAAGGACATCGCGATCTACGTCGCGTCCGGCAAGCTGGACATCGGCATCACCGGCCGCGACCTGCTCCTGGACTCCGGCGCCAGCGCCGAGGAGATCCTCCCGCTGAACTTCGGCCGCTCCACCTTCCGGTACGCCACCCGCCCGGGCACCGCGAACGGCCCCGAGGACTTCGGCGGCATGACGATCGCCACCTCCTACGAGGGCATCGTCGCCAAGCACCTCGCCGACCAGGGGATCGACGCCTCCGTCGTCCACCTCGACGGCGCCGTCGAGACCGCGATCCAGCTGGGCGTCGCCCAGGTCATCGCGGACGTCGTGGAGACCGGCACCAGCCTGCGCAACGCCGGCCTGGAGGTCATCGGCGAGCCGATCCTCACCTCCGAGGCCGTCGTCGTCCGCCGCCACGGCGCCTCGGACGACCACCCGCAGGTCCAGCAGTTCCTGCGCCGCCTCCAGGGCGTCCTCGTCGCGCGCTCGTACGTGATGATGGACTACGACTGCCGCGCCGAGCACCTGGAGCAGGCCGTCGCCCTCACCCCGGGCCTGGAGTCGCCGACCGTCTCCCCGCTGCACAACGAGGGCTGGGTCGCCGTCCGCGCGATGGTCCCGGCCAAGGAGGCGCAGCGGATCATGGACGACCTGTACGAGATCGGCGCGCGCGCCATCCTCACCACCGCCATCCACGCCTGCCGCCTCTGACGGCCCGGCCCACGTCCCACCAGGTACCGAGGAACCCCCGATGTCCCAGCCCACGCCGCCCGCCCTCCCGGTCACCTTCCGGCCGGGGCGCACCCGGGCGGTCCTGCTGACCATGAGCGCGGCGATGTTCGTGGTCGTCACCGGTGTCGCGCTGATGCTGGAGCGGCTGGGACCGGGGGAGCGCGTCAGCTTCGTCTTCACCGCCGCGCTGCTCTCCGGGGTCCTCGTCCTGCTGAGCCGGCCCAAGGTCGTCGCCGACGACGAGGGCGTCACGGTCGTCAACATCACCCGGACCCGGCGCCTCGCCTGGGCGGAGATCCTCAAGGTCAACCTCCGTCCCGGCGACCCCTGGGTCTTCCTCGACCTCAGCGACGGCACCAGCCTGCCCGCCCTCGGCATCCAGCCCGGCATCGCCAAGGAGTCGGCCATCCGGGACGCCCGTGCCCTGCGTGCCCTCGCGGACAGCCGAGGGACGGGCGCGGAGACCCGCTGAGACCCCGGGGGAGACCGGGGGAACCCCCGATCCGTCCCCCATCCGGGGCCGACCCCCTGCCCCTCGGGGCGTTCACGTGACTACTCTGGAGACGGTGGTGCCGAGCGGCGCCACCGTCTCGCGTGTGCAGGGCCGCGACCGCGGCCCGCGAGACCACCCTTCGACCCGAGGAGTGACTCCCTCCAGCAATGGACGGATCGTCCGGTAGTACCTGCGCCGCCCCCTCCCAGGAGGCGGCGGCATGATCATCTCCCTTCTGCTGCTCTTCGCGGCATTCCTCCTGATCCTCGCCAACGGCTTCTTCGTGGCCGCCGAGTTCGGTCTCGTGACCGTCGAGCGGGCCGAGGCCGAACGGGCCGCGGCCGCCGGCGACCGGCGCGCCCGCACCGTCGTCACCGCGCTCCGCGAGCTGTCCTTCCAGCTCTCCGGCACCCAGCTCGGCATCACCATCACCTCGCTCGTCGTCGGCATGCTCGCCGAGCCCGCGCTCGCCGGGCTGCTCCACGGCCCGCTGACCGCCACCGGGATGCCCGAAGGGGCCGTCTCCGGGGTCGCCGTGGTGATCGGGATGCTGCTCGCCTCCGCCGTCCAGATGGTGGTCGGCGAGCTCGTCCCGAAGAACTGGGCGGTCTCCCGGCCGCTCCAGGTGGCCCGCTTCGTCGCCACTCCGCAGCGCCGCTTCTCCGCGCTGTTCCGGCCGGTCATCTCGCTGCTGAACCGGGTCGCGAACCGGCTCGTACGGCTCCTGGGCGTCGAGCCCACCGACGAGCTGGACTCCGTCCGCACCCCCGGCGAGCTCGTCTCGCTCGCCCGGCACTCGGCGCTGGCCGGCACCCTCGAACAGGACACCGCCGACCTCTTCGTACGGACCCTGTCCCTCGGCGGCCTCACCGCCGAGCAGGTCATGACCCCGCGCGTGAAGGTGAGCGCCCTGCAGTGGGACGCCACCGCGGCCGACGTCCTCAACCTCACCCGGGCCACCGGCCTCTCGCGCTTCCCGGTCTACCGCGACCGCATCGACGAGGTCGTCGGCATGGTCCACCTCAAGGACGCCCTCGCGGTCGCCCCGCACGCCCGGCTGCGCACCCCCGTCGGCCGGATCGCGGTCCCGCCGCTCCTGGTCCCCGGGACGCTTCCCGTGCAGACCCTCCTGGAGCGGCTGCGCCGCGAGCAGCCGATCGCCGTGGTCGTCGACGAGTACGGCGGCACCGCCGGGGTCGTCACCCTGGAGGACATCGTCGAAGAGCTCGTCGGCGAGGTCCGCGACGAGCACGACACCGTCGCCGACGGGCGCCCCGAACTGGCCGCCGCCCCCGCCGAGGACGGCCGCGCCGCCTGGGAGGCCGACGGCTCCTGCCGGGTCCACACCCTGCGCCGGATAGGTCTCGACGTCCCCGACGGGCCGTACGAGACGGTCGCCGGGCTCGTCGCCGACCTCCTCGGGCGGATCCCCGCCGCGGGGGACCGGGCCGAGCTGCCCGGCTGGCGGCTCTCGGTGCGCCAGGTCGACCGCTACCGGGCCGAGCGCGTCCGGATCGTCCGGACCGGTCCGGACCCCGAGTCCGCTCCCGGCCCCGTCCCGGTCGCCGCGGCGTCCGCCGCCGGCCCGCTGGTCGCGGAGGGCGCCCGGTGAACACCCTGCAACTCCTCTTCGCCGGAGTCCTCGTGCTCGCCAACGGTTTCTTCGTCGGAGCCGAGTTCGCCCTCGTCTCCGTCCGCCGCAGCCAGATCGAGCCGCTCGGCGGTGCCCGGGCCAAGCAGGTCCTGCACGGCCTGGAGAACCTGCCGCAGATGATGGCGGCCGCCCAGTTCGGCATCACGGTCTGCTCGCTGACGCTCGGCGCCGTGGCCGAGCCGACCGTCGCCCACCTCCTCGAACCCGTCTTCCAGACGGTCGGGGTGCCCGGGGCGCTCATCCACCCGCTCGGCTACGTCATCGCCCTCGCCGCGGTCGTCGTCCTCCACCTCGTCATCGGCGAGATGGTGCCGAAGAACCTCGCGATGGCGGCGCCCGAGCGGACCGCGCTCTGGCTCGCCCCCGGCCTGGTCGGCTTCGCCCGGCTCTGCCGGCCGGTGACGGCCGCGCTCGGCGCCTGCGCACGACTGGTCCTGCGGGCGTTCAAGGTCGAGCCGAAGGACGAGGTGGAGGCGGTCTTCACCAGCGCCCAGCTCGGCCGGCTCGTCGAGGACGCCGGACAGGCCGGACTCCTCGACCCGGGCGAGCAGGAGCGCCTGGAGGACGCCCTGGAGCTGGGCAGCCGTCCGGTGACGGACGTCCTCATCGCCCCCGCGTCCCTGGTGACGGTCCCGCCGACCGTGACCCCGCGCGAGATCGAGGAGCTGACCGTACGGACCGGGTACTCCCGCTTCCCCGTCCGCGCCGGGACCCGCCACACCTTCATGGGCTTCGTGCACGTGAAGGACGTCCTCGACCTGGAGGAGCGGGAACGGGCGGTGCCGCAGCGGCTGTGGCGGCCGATGGCGACGCTCCGCGCCGAGCTGCCGCTCGACGACGCCCTCACCGTGATGCGCCGCGCCGCGACCCATCTGGCCCAGGTCGCGGACGGCTCCGGCCGGGTCCTCGGCCTGGTCGCCCTGGAGGACGTCCTGGAGATGCTGGTGGGCGAGGTCCGCGACCCCGCCCACCGCGTGCAGCCGGCCCCCGTGCCGGATGCCGCCCCGGCCCCGGCCTGATCGACAAGACGCCCCCGGGTCCCCGTGATCCGGTCCCGTCTGCCCGCCGGGCAGGCGGGACTTCGGGGACCGGCTAGTAGCCCGGAGGCTCCTGCTGAGGGCCGCGGTCGGCGGGGCCGCGGCCCGACAGGACCTCGCCGTACGCCTGCATGAGGTCGGGCAGCCGGAGGGTGGCGAGGTCCTCGCGGGACAGCGTGCCGGAGTACCCGGAGAGCCGCAGGTCGCGGTAGGCGCAGGACTTCTCGTACAGGGTGCGCAGGAAGCGGCCGTTGCCCAGCTCGTCGATCCAGCCCTGGTCGACCACGTGACCGCTGATCGAGCGCAGCTCGTCCAGGGCCTCGTCGTCCCAGCGGTCGCCGTCGGCCGCCGCGAGCACCTCGCCGATGGCGGTCAGTTCCAGGGGCCGGTAGGAGGGGAAGTCGACGCGGGTGGTGAACCGGGAGGAGAGCCCCGGGTTGGTGTTGAGCAGCCGGTCCATGCCCTCGGGGTAGCCGGCCAGGATCACCACCAGGTGGTCGCGGTTGTCCTCGGCCCGTTTCAGGAGCACCTGGAGGGCCTCGTCCCCGTAGGCGTCGCCCTTGCTGTAGCCGGTGTTGGAGAGCGCGTACGCCTCGTCCACGAAGAGCACCCCGCCGACGGCGGAGTCGATCAGCTCGTTGGCCTTGACCGCCGTCTGCCCGAGGAACTCGCCGACCAGGTCGGCCCGCTGGGCCTCCACGAGGTGGTCGCCGCCCAGCAGCCCGAGGGCGTAGAAGACCCGGCCGAGGATGCGGGCGACGGTGGTCTTCCCGGTGCCGGAGGGGCCGGAGAAGACGAAGTGCCGCTTGGGCGGCTGGACCGGAAGCCCCTGTCCGGCCCGCAGCCGCGCCATCTCCAGCTGCGCCGAAAGGGCCTTGACCTGGCGTTTCACCGGTTCGAGGCCGACCATGCCCTCCAGCTCGGCGAGCGCTTCCGCGAGCAGGACCGGATCGGTGGGCCCGGCGGGGAAACGCTGGCCGGGTACCGCCGCCTTGTGCCGTGCGGTCTCCGGCGGCGCGACCGGCGCGACCGGGGGCAGAGGCTCGGGGGCCAGCAGCAGGCCGTCGCCGAGGAGGCCACCGGGGTCGGGCTCGGTGCCCGGCACGGTGTCGGAGGCGTCCTGGCCCGGCCCGACCCCGCCGAGCGTGCCCAGGGCGACCGCCGCGAGCCCGGCCGCGTCGTCCAGGCCGTCGTATCCCTCGAAGCCGTCGTACTCGGCGATCGCCGCGAGCCGGGCCGCCGTGTCCATGAACGCCGGGTCGATGCGGTGCACCGCCCGGTAGAGGGGGAGGGCGGCGGCGCTGCGCCCGGTCCCCTCATGGGCGCGGGCGAGCCAGTAACGCAGCTCCTTGCGCTGCGGCTGCTCGCTGCGGCAGCGCATCAGCGAGGCGGAGAGCAGGGGTTCGGCCTGGCTGTACATCTCCAGGCGCACCCGGGCCATCCCGCCGAAGAGCCCCGCCTCGATGCCGAGCAGCGGGTCGTCGACGAGGGTCTCGGTGTGCCGGACGAGCTGGTCCCAGTCCTTGACCAGATAGGCGCGGCAGGCGTGCAGGAAGCGGACCTGGTGGTCGGTGTCGACCGGCGGCAGCCCCGCGAGGGCCCGGTCGAGTTCCGGGACGTGCCGGCCGTCGAGCCAGTGGGAGGCGTGCGCGAGGAGCAGGTCGCGCGGGCTCTCCAGCACCGGCTGCACCCACCAGCCCAGCCAGTACCAGGAGTTCAGGGTGCGCCGGTACCGGGACCGCTGCTCGCCGAAGCGCTCGCGGTTGCGGTACATGCGCAGCAGCGCGGTCGTGGTGTCGACGCGGAGCGCGTGCAGCCCGAGCCAGGCGTCCGCCATCCCGGGGTCGATCCGTACCGCCGTCCGGAACTCGTCCTCCGCCTGCGGATAGGCGCCCATCGTGTAGGCGTCGACTCCGCGCAGCCAGGCGAGCTCGGCCGGGGCCTGTGAGCCCTGCGTGCCGATGTCCATCGGGTCCCCCACAACCGTCATCGCATGGACGGGATTTGACCGCACCTGGGGGCATCGTACCTGCGCAGGGGGTGTGTGCTTAAGGAGAAGCACATGATCCGGAAGCGGTGACCCTGGGTGATCGTCAGGGGTCGCGGAGGGCCGTCGGGGGCCTCTGGAGGGGCCCTCGTGGGGCTCCTGGGGCAGAACGAAGCCCCCGATCACGGGGGAACAACCGGGGGCTTCGTGTCCGCGGCGGCTCCGAAAAGCCGCACATTCAGAACGTAAGACCTGTACGCCCCTGGGGTCAAGCGGAGTTGAGGCACTTGCGGAAGTGGACTTCCGGCCGCTCATTTCACGGACGGTGAGCCGTCACCTTGGGTGATGACATGGTCCTTGCCCGCTGTCACGGCAGGCCCGGGAAGCCAGTCGTACCCCTCCGGACACTCCCGTACCAGAGTGTCGGCGAACGGCCGCGAAGGGTCCTCGGTGAAGTGGCGAGTCTCCGCCACGGTCCATCCGTCCCAGAAGGAAGCCTGCTCCGGACCGTCCCGGTGGCGGCCGCGCGCCCACGACGCCTCGGCCTCCCGCTCCATCCACAGCAGCCACGCGAGGAACGGCCGCACCACCCGGCGGCCCGCGCCGACGCCCTCCACGAGGACGACCGGGGCCGGCGGCAGCTCACGGCGCTCACCGAACCGCCGCAGGCGCCAGTCGTACGGCCGGTAGCGGGCCGCCTCCCCGCGGGAGAGGGGCTCCAGGACCTGCTCCCGCAGCCGGCCGGTCCACGCGAACAGCTCCTCGTGGGTGGCGAGGTCGTCGATGTGGAGCACCGGAGCGCCGCCGAGCGCGGTGGAGAGGCGGGCCGCGAGCGTCGACTTGCCCGAGCCCGCGTGTCCGTCGACCGCGACCAGGCGGACCGGCCCGCAGGAGGGCGGCAGTCGGAGCAGGGCGTCCGCGGCGCGGTCGAGGTCGTTCATGGCCCCAGCGTAGGGGAGCGGGGGACCGCCGCAGGTCAGGGAGGTACCGCCGCCAGTGGTCGAGACCAATATTGGTACGGCGACGCGTTCCGAAGTGCTGGCGGACGCCCGTGCGGCCCGCGATAGTGGGGCCCGCGCAGCGTGCCCGTACACCCACCGTTCTCGACTGGGGGTCACCGCCCATGACCAGTTCCACCCCGCGCAGAACCGTCCTCGCGGCGGCGCTCGCGGCCGCCGCGGGAACGGCCGCGGCGACCACCGCCCCGGCCGCCGCGGCCGACGCGGCCGCCCCGGCGGCCGATGCCGGCCGCCGCGGACACGCCCCGCCCGCCGGTCTCGTCGACAACCGCTTCTGGTCCACCTTCACCGACTGGCGGTGCGGCGCCGTGGCCGGCACCAGGGCGGTCCCCGGCCTCCGCCCCGGTCTCGTCCTCGCCACCCCGCTCGGCCGGATCGACCACACGGACCCGCACACCGGCCGCACCTCCCCCTGGGAGTACGCGACCTGGACCTCCCCGGTGCACACGCCGACCGTGCCCGCCACCGAGGCCATCGCCTCCTGGAACGCCCACACCCCGCCCGGCACCTGGCTCCAGGTCGAGCTGTCCGGCACCTACACCGACGGGACGGCGACCCCCTGGTACGTCCTGGGCCGCTGGGCGTCCGGCGACGACGACATCCGGCGCACCTCGGTCGACGACCAGACCGACGGCAAGAGCACGGTGTGGACCGACACCTTCGCGATCGACGACGCGGCGAGCGGCCTCCGGCTCCTCTCCTACCGCCTGCGCCTCACGCTCTACCGCGCCCCGGGCAGCGGCCTCACCCCCGTCGTGTGGCGGATCGGCGCCATGGCCTCCGACATCCCGGACCGCTTCACCGTCCCCGACTCCCCGCCCGGCCCCGCCCGCGAGCTGGCCGTCCCCCGCTACTCCCAGAACACCCACGTCGGCCAGTACCCCGAGTACGACAACGGCGGCGAGGCATGGTGCAGCCCGACCTCCTCGCAGATGATCGTCGAGTACTGGGGCCGCCGGCCCTCGGCCGAGGACCTGGCCTGGGTGAACCCCTCCTTCGCCGACCCCCAGGTCTGCCACGCCGCCCGCTTCACCTACGACCACCAGTACCAGGGCTGCGGCAACTGGCCCTTCAACGCCGCCTACGCCGCCGGCTACCCCGGCATGAACGCCGTCGTGACCCGCCTCCACTCCCTCGCCGAACTCGAGACCCTCGTCCGGGCCGGCATCCCCGTCATCACGTCCCAGTCCTTCCGCAAGGAGGAACTCACCGGCGCCGGCTACGGCACCTCCGGCCACCTGATGACCGTCATCGGCTTCACCCCCGACGGCGACGTCATCGCCAACGACCCCGCCTCCCCCACCAACGACGCCGTCCGCCGCGTCTACCTCCGCCACGAGTGGGGGAACATCTGGCTCCGCACGAAGCGGTACAACGCGAGCGGGAAAGTGGTGTCCGGCACAGGAGGGGTCTGCTACCTCTACTGGCCCGACCGGCCCTCGCCCGTGCAGCGCAGGGCCTTGGCGGACCTCGGCGTCGTCTGAGGCGCGGGGCGGCCCCGGGCGACGTGACGGACGTCTCTACCCCCGGGCCGCCCCGGTGGCGCAAGGTGGTCGCCATGACCTCCACCACCCATGCACGCCTCCTCACCCGCGCCGGGACCGGCGGTCCCCGTGAGGACGGCCCGAAGATCCTGGAGCACGTCCTCGGCTGGACGCTGGTCGTCCTCCTCGCGGTGCTCGTGACCAGGGCCGGCCTCATGTGAGGCGGACGGGGTGACCGGCAACCGTGTGGTCCGCCGGCGGCGGTGTGACGCCACCGCGCGGAACGGGCATACTCCCCGCGATTCCGGCACCCCGCGCGCGTACCGCTCGCGCCCGGCAGGGAGGAGCGTCCGACCATGTCCGACAACGCACCGGACGGCGTGGAACGCAGGCTGCCCACCGACGAGGCCCGGGAGCTGCTCGCCCTCGTCCGTGACATCGCCCGCCGTGAGATCGCCCCGCGGGCCGCGGAGGAGGAGGCGGCCGGCCGCTTTCCCCGCGAGCTGTTCGCCCTGCTCTCCCGGTCGGGACTCCTCGGCCTGCCGTACGCCCCCGGCCTCGGCGGCGGCGGTCAGCCCTACGAGGTGTACCTCCAGGTCCTGGAGGAGCTCGCGGCCGCCCGGCTCACCGTCGGCCTGGGCGTCAGCGTCCACTCGCTCTCCTGCCACGCGCTCGCCGGGTACGGCACCGACGAGCAGCGGGCCGCGCACCTGCCCGCGATGCTGGGCGGCGGCCTCCTCGGCGCGTACTGCCTCTCCGAACCCTCCGCCGGATCGGACGCGGCCGCGCTGCGCACCCGGGCCGTCCGCGACGGCGACGACTGGGTGATCGACGGCACCAAGGCGTGGATCACCCACGGCGGGATCGCCGATTTCTGCACGGTGATGGCCCGCACCGGCGGGCCGGGGGCGCGCGGCATCACGGCCTTCCTGGTGCCGGGCGACGCCCCGGGGCTCGGAGCCGCGCCGCCCGAGCGGAAGATGGGCATGAAGGGCTCGCCCACCGCGCAGCTCCACTTCGACGGGGTGCGGGTCCCCGACGCGCGGCGCCTCGGGCGGGAGGGGCAGGGGTTCGCGATCGCGCTCGACGCACTGGACTCGGGGCGGCTCGGCATCGCCGCCTGCGCGGTGGGGCTCGGGCAGGCCGCCCTGGACGAGGCCGTCGGGTACGCGCGGGAGCGCCGCCAGTTCGGCCGCCCGATCGCCGACTTCCAGGGGCTGCGCTTCCTGCTCGCCGACATGGCGACCCGCGTCGAGGCGGGCCGGGCGCTGTACCTGGAGGCCGCGCGGTGCCGGGACGAGGGCCGCCCCTTCGGCCGGCAGGCGGCGATGGCCAAGCTCTTCTGCACGGACGCCGCCATGCAGGTCACGACGGACGCGGTGCAGGTGCTCGGCGGCTACGGCTACACGGCGGACTTCCCCGCGGAGCGGTATCTGCGCGAGGCGAAGATGCTGCAGATCGTCGAGGGGACCAATCAGATCCAGCGCGTGGTCATCGCCCGCCACCTGGTCGGACCAGAGTCCCGCTGACGCGCACGGTGCGGTCCGCCCACACCGGGCCGGCCGCGAGCCGCGCCCACTCCTGGTCGCGGTGGCCCGGCAGGGTGCGGCCGTGGCTGGCCCAGAGCGAGAGCACGTCCTGGTAGATGGGCGGGTGCGTCGGGGCCGGCGGCCGGGCCTGTACCGGGACGGGCACCTGGACCGGCACGGGGACGGGCGCCACCGGTGCCGGGGCCTGGTCCGACACGACGGTGGGGGTCGGCACGCGGGCAGGGGCCGACGCACGGGTGGGGGGCGCGGCGGACGCGGGGACCGGCGCGAAGGCAGGCTGTGCGGCGGGACCGGGACCGGGAGCCGGAGCGAGTGTGAGTGCGGGGGCGGATGCCCGGGCCGGGGAGGGCGGGGCCTGTGCCTGGGGCCGAGCCGGGGAGGGCGGGGGAGGCTGGGGTGCGGCCGGGGCCGGCACCGGGCTCGCCGGCGTAAGAGGAACCGATTCTTCAGGGCGCGGTTCGGTCTGCCGGTGCCGACCGTAACCGCTGGGCGTCGTGTGCAGCGTGGTCATGCCCGAACCAACGCGTCCCGGAGGCCGGGGGTCACCCCCGCGTGGATTCGAGAGGGAGTTCGCCCGGTACCCGGTGCACGGCTCTGGCCCCCCGTCCTTGAGCTGACGTACCGTCAGATCTTCTCGCGGAAGCGCGTCCGCCGACCAGGAGGTCAGCCATGTCCGAGCGCCGGCACGCCGACGACCGGCCCGTCGCCCTCGACGAATACCCCGTGCACCAGGCCCCGCTGTCGATGAAGCACCACGTCAGCGGCGACCGCAACGCCTACGACCGGTGCATCTTCCACGTCTTCGACCACCAGGGCCGCGCCCTGCTCATCGCCGGCCTCGGCGTCTATCCGAACACCGGTGTCATCGACGCGTACGCCACCCTGCGCACCGGCGACCGGCTGCACGCCGTCCGTGCCTCCGACGCCCTCGGCGACGACCGTACGAACCTGTCCGTCGGCCCGCTGACCATCACCGTCGACGAACCCCTCGCGCGCCTCTCCCTGCACTGCGCGGCCGACCCCGACGACCCCGAGGGGCTCTCCTTCGACCTCACCTGGACCGGTGACTTCCCCGCCGTCTGGGAACCCCACCACACCCAGCGCCACGGCGGCCGGCTCACCCTCGAAGGCCGCCGCTTCGTGCAGGCCGGACACTGCGCGGGCACGATCAGGGCCGGCGGCGAGGAGTTCACGGTCACCGCGGGGGAGTGGACCGGCACCCGCGACCGCAGCTGGGGAGTGCGGCCCCTGCCCGGCGAGGAACCGGGCCGCGCCGCCGAGTTCCGCCCCCAGGGCTTCCACTGGCTGTGGATCCCGATGCGCTTCCGGGACCGCTTCCTCATGGTCATCGCCCAGGAGGACGCCGACGGCTACCGCACCCTCAACGAGGCCCTGCTCGTACGGAACGGCCGGCGCGACACCCAGCTCGGCTGGCCGCGCACCGACATCACCTACCGGCCGGGCACGCGCCACCCCGAACGGGCCGCCGTCCACCTCACCGACCCGGCCGGAAAGCCCCTGGAGATCGGCGTGGAGATCCTCGCCTCCTCCCCGCTGGCCGTCGGCGCCGGCTACCCGCCCGCCGACGACTGGCAGCACGGCAGCTGGCAGGGCCGAGGCTGGACCGACCGCCGGGTCTACGACCTCTCCGATCCGGCGGCCCACCCCATGGCCGCCTACGGAGTCACCGACCACGCGGCCCGCTTCACGCTCGACGGCCACACCGGCTACGGCATCTTCGAGCACGGCTCCTTCGGCCGCCACGACCCCAGCGGCTTCGCCGACCACACGTCAACAGCCCGCTGAGGAGACGGCCTTGACCTCGACACCCCGCCCCCGCACCACCACCCGCGACCCCGAGGAGCTCGGCCGCCGGCTCACCGTCTGGCTGGACCGGCACCTGCCCGGCGCCCGGATCTCGGGGCTCGGCGTGCCCGGCTCCAACGGCATGTCGAGCGAGACGCTCCTCTTCGACCTCGACCACCCGGACGCGCCGGTGCGCGGGTGCGCCCTGAGGCTGGCCGCCGACCCCGCCGCGTACACCGTCTTCCCCGTCTACGACATGGCCCGTCAGCACCGGGTCATGCGGCTGGTCGGCGAGCACACCGACGTCCCCGTGCCCCGCGTGCTCTGGCTGGAAGAGGACCCCGAACCGCTCGGCGCCCCCTTCTTCGTGATGGCCCGCGCCGAGGGCCGGGTGCCGCCGGACGTCATGCCCTACACCTACGAGGGGAACTGGCTGCACGCCGCCACCGACGCCGAACGCGCGCATCTGGAGGCGGAATCCGTCGCCGTCCTGGCCCGGCTGCACGACCAGTTCCCCGCGAAGGAGGCCGAGTTCCTGCTGCCCGACGGGGCCGGCACCCCGCTGCGCCGGCACGTCGACGCCCAACGCGCCTACTACACCTGGGTGGTGGACGGGGTCGCGCCGTCACCGCTCATCGAGTCGGCCTTCGCGTGGCTGGAGGAGCACTGGCCCGCCGACGAGGGCGAGGCCGTCCTCGGCTGGGGCGACGCCCGCATCGGGAACATCGTCTACGACGGGTTCACGCCCGCCGCCGTCCTCGACTGGGAGATGGCGGGCTGCGTCCCGCGCGAGGTCGACCTCGGCTGGACGGTCTACCTGCACCGCTTCTTCCAGGACCTCACGGTCGGCTTCGGCCAGCCCGGCCTGCCCGGCTTCCTGCGGCGCGACGCCGTCGAACGGCGCTACGCCGAACTGACCGGGCACGCCCCGAGGGACATGGAGTTCCACACCCTCTACGCGGCGCTGCGGCACGCCATCGTGATGCTCAGGATCGCGTACCGCCAGGCCCACTTCGGTGAGGTCGAGGTCGACGGGGACCCGGACCGGCTGATCCTGCACCACGCCACGCTCGCGGCGATGGTGCGCGGAAGCTACTGGTAGACGACGGGCTCAGGCCGCGCGCCGCATCTGCGGCACCCGGATCGGACGCGAGCCCGGACCGCCGACGTGCGAGAAGGGCTGCGTCCGCCAGTCGAGACCCTGGGGGAGCGTCAGGAGCAGGGCGGTGTCCTGCTCCTGCACCTCCAGGCTGTCGTCGGCGGGGCTCGCCGCGGACGCCGGGAGACCCGTGCCGGGGCACACCGTCAGGACGAAGGGGTTCCACGGCGTCGGGCAGAGCGCGTGCTCCGGCAGCGCGTCCTCGTCCGCGAGCAGCGCGATCGGCTGCACGCACTCCGGGCAGACGACCCGGAACATCTCAAAGGTGTCGTACGCGTCGAGCTCGTCGGACGTGTCGACCGAATCAACAGGCTCCTGCATGGAGATCTCCCCCTCGGGTGGCGGCCGGATCTGTGCGGCCTCGACCACAGCAAGCACTTCCCATGCGGAACTCCGCATAACCGTGAGGCGCCGGCCGAGGCAGCCCGCAAACCTGTGGCGTTCGTCACATGCCCGTCGCAGGTGCCCCGTGACCGCCCATAGCACCGCATACGGGCCGACCCCGGCTGTGCCCCGCCTCTGCCGGGGCCATAGGGTCACCGCATGGAGGAGCTGGATCGTCAGATCGTCGAGTTGCTCGTCAAGGACGGGCGCATGAGCTACACCGACCTGGGCAAGGCCACCGGCCTGTCCACGTCGGCGGTGCATCAGCGCGTCCGCCGCCTGGAGCAGCGGGGTGTCATCCGCGGCTATGCCGCCGTTGTCGACCCGGAGGCCGTGGGACTTCCCCTCACCGCCTTCATCTCGGTCAAACCCTTCGACCCCAGCGCCCCCGACGACACCCCGGACCGGCTCGCGGACATCCCCGAGATCGAGGCGTGCCACAGCGTCGCGGGCGACGAGAACTACATCCTCAAGGTCCGGGTCGCCACCCCGCTGGAGCTGGAGCACCTGCTCAGCCGCATCCGCTCCCAGGCCGGCGTCTCCAGCCGGACGACCGTCGTCCTGTCCACCCCGTACGAGGCCAGGCCGCCGCGCATCTGAGGCGCGCCCGACCGCCCGGAGGGGACCTGCCGGACAAACCGGGTCCCGGCAGGTCCTAGCCTGGTCGCATGAGTGACACCGCGTCTGCCGTCGAACACCGCACCGTGCTGCTGCGCGGTGGAGAAGTCCACAGCCCCGCCGACCCCTTCGCCACCGCCATGGTGGTGGAGCGCGGGCACGTCGCCTGGGTGGGCTCGGAGGGCGCCGCCGACGCCTTCGCCACCGGCGTGGACGAGGTGGTCGACCTGGAGGGCGCGCTCGTCACCCCGGCCTTCGTCGACGCGCACGTGCACACCACGGCCACCGGGTTCGCCCTCACCGGCCTCGACCTGTCCGCCGCCGCCTCGCTCGACGACGCGGCGGAGCTGATCCGGGCCCACGCCGCCGCCCGCCCGGACGACCGCATCCTCATCGGCCACGGCTGGGACGCCTCGCGCTGGCCCGAGCGGCGCCCGCTCACCCGGGCCGAACTCGACGGCCTCACCGGCGGCCGGCCGCTCTACCTGACCCGCATTGACGTCCATTCGGCCGTCGTCACCACCGCCCTCCTCGACCTCGTCCCCGGCATCCGTGACCTGGACGGCTTCCACGACGGGCAGCGGCCGCTCACCGGTGACGCGCACCACGCCGTGCGTGCCGCCGCCTTCGGTGCCGTCTCCCCGCTCCAGCGCACCGAGGCGCAGCGCGCCGCCCGGAGCCGCGCCGCCTCCCTCGGCATCGGCACCCTCCACGAGTGCGGCGGCCCGCAGATCTCCTCCGAGGACGACTTCACCGGCCTTCTCGACCTGGCCCGCGACGAGGCCGGCCCCCGGGTCGTCGGCTACTGGGCCGATCTCGACGTCGACCGGGCGCGCGCCCTCGGCGCCCTGGGCGCGGCCGGCGACCTGTTCGCCGACGGCTCGCTCGGCTCCCACACCGCCTGCCTCCACGAGCCGTACGCCGACCACGCGGACGCCGCGCACACCGGCGCCGCGCACCTGGACGCGACCACCGTCGCCCTGCACGTCGTGGCCTGCACCGAGGCGGGGCTCCAGGCCGGCTTCCACGCCATCGGGGACGCCGCCGTGACCGCGGTCGTGGAGGGCGTCCGGGCAGCCGCCGAGAAGCTCGGCCTGGCGCGGATCAGGGCGGCCCGGCACCGCGTCGAGCACGTCGAGATGCTCACGCCGGAGACGGTCGCGGCCTTCGCCGAGCTGGGTCTGACGGCCTCCGTCCAGCCGGCCTTCGACGCGCTGTGGGGCGGCGACGAGGGCATGTACGCCGACCGCCTCGGGGTCGAACGGGCCCGCTCCCTGAACCCGTACGCGGCCCTGCTGCGGGCCGGTGTGCCGCTGGCCTTCGGCTCCGACAGTCCGGTCACGCCGCTCGACCCCTGGGGCACGGTCAGGGCCGCCGCGTTCCACCGCACGGCCGAGCACCGGATCTCCGTCCGGGCCGCCTTCACCGCCCACACCCGGGGCGGCTGGCGCGCGGTCGGCCGGGACGACGCGGGCACGCTCGTGCCCGGCGCCCCCGCCGACTACGCGGTGTGGCGCACCGGCGAACTCCTCGTCCAGGCGCCCGACGACCGGGTCGCCCGCTGGTCCACCGACCCCAGGTCCGGTACGCCCGGTCTGCCCGACCTGTCGCCCGGCGCCGAGCTGCCGGTCTGCCTGCGGACGGTGGTGCACGGGCAGGCGGTCTTCGTACGGCCGAACGAGTGATGTAGGGACATTTCAGGCCCTCGACACCTGCTCCGTACGCTTGTCCCCGACCTGCGGATCTTCCCCTCCGGCCTGCGCCTTTGCGGAGTACGGGCAGGTCAAGCGGGTGTTGACAGTCGCCGGTCACCGGCGGGTAGGTTCTCCGCGTCCACCACAGGACGTCCGACCGGTCGCAACCGCCCCGCAGACGCCGAGCGCCTCCCGCGCCTCGGCCGCGAGGGAAGGTTTCCCCGGCGGAAGGTGCGACCCGGGTGGGGCCCGGACGTTCAGTAGACAACGGCTCTCGGTCGACCCGCAGCCAGCGGATCCCAGGTCGGACCGAAGGACGACCGGCCCCGCACCGCACGTCGGCCGCCCCTCACCACCCGCCGCGGCGGAGCACTCCCGGGACCTCGCTATGGTGGGGTCCTGCGTTTGTATCCGAAGGGGCAGTAGTGAACGACGGTGGCCAGAGGCGTTACGGCCCGCTCGGCAAGGCATTGGTGATCATTCCGACCTACAACGAGGCGGAGAACATCAAGCCGATCGTCGCGCGGGTGCGGGAAGCCGTACCCGAGGCGCACATTCTCGTCGCCGACGACAACAGCCCTGACGGCACGGGCAAGTTCGCGGACGAGATCGCGTCCGAGGACGATCACGTGCACGTCCTGCACCGCAAGGGCAAGGAGGGGCTCGGCGCCGCCTACCTGGCCGGCTTCCGGTGGGGCATCGAGCAGGGCTACGGCGTCCTCGTCGAGATGGACGCCGACGGCTCCCACCAGCCCGAGGAGCTGCCGCGGCTGCTCACCGCCCTCAAGGGCGCCGACCTCGTCCTCGGCTCCCGCTGGGTGCCGGGCGGCCGGATCGTGAACTGGCCGAAGTCCCGCGAGTTCATCTCGCGCGGCGGCAGCCTCTACTCGCGCGTCATGCTCGACGTGCCGATCCGCGACGTCACCGGCGGCTACCGGGCCTTCCGCAAGGAGACCCTGGAGGGCCTCGGCCTGGACGACGTGGCCTCGGCCGGCTACTGCTTCCAGGTCGACCTCGCCCGGCGCGCGGTCGCCGCCGGCTTCCACGTCGTCGAGGTCCCGATCACCTTCGTCGAGCGCGAGATCGGCGACTCCAAGATGAGCCGGAACATCGTCGTCGAGGCGCTCTGGCGGGTCACCGGCTGGGGCCTGACCGCCCGCGCGGAGAAGGTCGGCAAGCTCCTCGGCCGCAAGCCCTCCTGACTCCTCCCCGGCCTCCGGCCCCGTCGCGCGCGGACTGATCCTTCCTTTACGACGTTCCGGCGGGGCGCCAGGCACACTGGGGACCATGACGACCGGCGCACCGCCTCCCCTCGCCCCGAAGCGCTCACGCGCGCGTACTCTTCTGCCGCTCGGCGTCGCCGCCTGGCTGGTCCTGGAGATCTGGCTCCTCACGGTGGTGGCGAACGCGGCGGGCGGACTGACCGTCCTCCTCCTGCTCGTCGGCGGCGCCGTGCTCGGTGCCGCCGTCGTGAAGAGGGCGGGCCGGCGGGCCTTCCGCAACCTCGGCTCGACCTTCCAGCAGGCCCAGGCCGCCGCGCAGACGGGCGCGGTGCCGCCGGCGCCCGAGCGGGCCGCCGCGGAGGACCGCAACGGCTTCCTGATGCTGGGCGGCCTGCTGCTGATGATCCCCGGACTGATCTCGGACGCGGCCGGTCTGCTCCTGCTGATCCCGCAGGTCCGCTCCCTCCTCGGCCGGGCCGCCGAGAAGGCGGTCGAGCGCCGGATGAGCGCCGCCCCGGCCGGCAGCCTCCAGGACGCCTTCCAGCAGGCGCGTATCCACCGGCCCGACGGAAAGGTCGTGCAGGGCGAGGTCATCCGCGAGGACGCGTCCCAGGGCCCCCGACGGGCCGACGAGCCCCGTCCGCCCCTGCTCCCCTGAACGCGGCGCCCTGAACTCCGATTCCGATCCGCCCCCGGGAGCCCTCCCGGGGGCGGACGTGTTTCCCCCGGGAGGGGCACCGGCAGGCGGTGCGCCGCCGGTGAGGCGCGGGCACGCGAAACGCCGCGGGGCCCGGTACACGGATCGTGTACCGGGCCCCGCGGCGTTGTCCTGCCGTTCGCCCCGCTAGGCCGACTTGCGGCTGTCGCGCGGATGCACGGCGATGTTCATCGCGCCGGAGCGCAGGACGGCCAGCCTCTCGGCGAGGACCTCCTCCAGCTCCTCGCGCGTACGGCGCTCCATGAGCATGTCCCAGTGCGTACGCGCAGGCTTGCCCTTCTTCTCCTCAGGTCCGTCCCCGTCCACCAGGAGAGCCTGGATTCCGCAGACCTTGCATTCCCACTCCGGCGGAATCTCCGCCTCGACCGAGAAGGGCATCTCAAAGCGATGTCCCTTCTCGCATGCGTACTCCACCGCCTGGCGCGGGGCCAGATCGATGCCGCGGTCGGTCTCGTAGCTCGTCACCACGAGGCGCGTGCCGCGAAGAGCTCGCTCACTCATGAATCGTGCCTCCCGGGCTTGTCGCCCACAGGACAGGTGTCGCTGTCGTCGTTATCCGGTCAACGTCCGGTCGGCGGTAAAGATTCCCGTGCCGGGTCATGCGTCGCCCGTCGTGCCGCCCCTTGTTGTACCCACCAGTGCCCGTTTTGTCACATCTGACGGCAGATGTGACCGAGTGTCTTCACTAAAGCAGCACGCAGTAACGGTCCGCCTGGCAGGCCAAACGCGTACACTACCGCCCTTTCGATCCCACGTCTAAATGCGGTCCGGAATCGGGTTTCCCGCGGCCTCCACCGCCCGCCGCACCGGGACCCGGGCGAGCAGGGCGAAGCCGACCACGAAGAAGATCACCAGGGAGATGATGGCATCCCGGTAGCTTCCGGTCAGCTGATACGCGAGACCGAACACCAGCGGGCCGAGCCAGCTGAGCCCCCGGTCGCTCATCTCGTACGCCGAGAAGTACTCCGCCTCCTTGCCCCGCGGCACCAGATGCGAGAACAGCGAGCGGGACAGGGCCTGGCTCCCGCCCAGCACCAGGCCGATCGCGGCCGCGAGGAAGAAGAAGAACACGGGCGCGTCGGCGGGCAGGAAGTACCCGGCCACCAGGATCAGCGTCCACACCGCGAGCGACGCGAGAATCGTCCGCTTGGCGCCGTACGTCCGGGCGAGTCGCCCCATGCCGAGCGCACCCGCCACCGCGAGAACCTGGACCAGCAGGACCGCCGTGATGAGCGTCGTCTGGTCGAGCCCCAGCTCCTCGGAGCCGAACAGGGACGCCTGGGAGATCACCGTCTGGACGCCGTCGTTGTAGATCAGGTACGCCAGCAGGAACGAAAGCGTCAGCGGATGGCGGCGCATGTCCTTGAGGGTCGCCCTCAGCTGGCGCCAGCCGCTGCCCACCCCGCCCTCGGCGGCCCCGCCCCGGCCCTCCGCGCCCAGCTGCCGGTCGCGCAGGCGGCGCAGCGGCACGATCGCGAAGGCGCCCCACCAGACGCCCGCCGAGGCCAGGCAGATCCGGACCGCCTCGCCCTCCGTCAGGCCGAAGGAGTCGTGGCCCTGGTAGAGGACCAGGTTCAGGACCAGGACCAGCGCGCCGGAGGTGTATCCGAAGGCCCAGCCGCGCGAGGAGACCGTGTCCCGCTCGTCCGGCTCCGCGATCTGCGGCAGGTAGGCGTTGTAGAGCACCATCGAGACGGACAGCGAGGCGTTCGCCACGATCAGCAGGAACGCGCCCAGCAGATAGCGGTCGCCCGCCAGGAAGAACATCCCCGCCGTGGCGGCCGCCCCCAGGTACGCCGCCGCCGCGAGGAGCGGCTTCTTGCGGCCCGTCCGGTCGGCGACCGCGCCCACCAGGGGCATCACCAGGACCGCGACCACGATCGACGCCGACACGGCGTACGCGAAGAGCGAGCCCGCCCGCACCGGTATCCCGAGCGGGTGCACGAAGCCCTCGGCGTCGGCGGCGGCGCGCGCGACCGAGGTCAGGTACGGGCCGAGGAACACGGTGAGCACGCTCGTCGAGTACACCGAGCAGGCGAAGTCGTAGAAATACCAGCCCCGCTGCTCGCGCCGCCGCTCGGCGGGGCCGGCGGCGTACTCCTCCGGCTCGGTGGTCGATGCGGTCACGGCCGCGCCCCCTCGTTCGTCCCGTGAGCCGTCCCCGTGTCACGGGGACCGCGGGCTCAGACCCACGCACCCCGCTCGGTCATCACCGAACGCAGCGTCTCCAGTCGATCGGTCATGATGCCATCGACTCCCAGGTCGAGGAGAGAGTTCATGCGCTCCGGATCGTTCACGGTCCACACGTGGACCTGGAGCCCGCGCGCGTGCGCCTCCCGGACGAAGCGCCGGTCGACCACCGGGACGCCGCCCTGCCGCTCCGGCACCTGGGCCGCGACGGCGCCGGCGCGCAGCGCCGCCGGGATGCCGAGGGAGCGAAGCCGCAGCCCGATCACCCCGCGCACGCCGTAGGAGGTGGCCAGCCGGGGGCCTGCCAGGCGCTGCGCCCGGGCCACCCGGGCCTCGGTGAAGGACCCCACGCAGACCCGGTCCCAGGCATCGGTCCGGCGGATCAGCTCCACCAGCGGCACGAGGGCCGACTCGACCTTGAGGTCGATGTTCCAGCGGGCCTCCGGGAACTCCTCCAGGAGGTCGGCGAAGAGCGGCAGCGGCTCCGTGCCCGCCACCCGGGCCTCGCGCACCGCGTCCCACGGCAGGTCGCGGATGCGGCCGGAGCCGTCCGTGACCCGGTCGAGGGTCGAGTCGTGGAAGGCCACGAGGGCGCCGTCGGCCGTCGTGTGCACATCGGTCTCGAAGTACCGGTAGCCCGCCGCGGCGGCCAGGCGGAAGGCGGCCGCGGTGTTCTCCAGCCCGTTCGCCGTTCCGCCGCGATGGGCGAACGCGAGGGGGGAGGGGTGGTCGAGATAGGGGTGGCGTACGCGAGTCACCGCCGCAGTATGGCCTGTCCCGGTGTCCCCGGGGCGACCGCGGCGGGGCCGGCGTCCGGCTCCGGGGCGTCCTGAGAGGGAGCGGAGCCCGCTCCCCGGGAGGTTCCGGAGCCGTCGGGCCCCTCCTCGGGGACGGCGAACCAGCGCAGGAAGAACTGGGCGAGCGGCCCGATCGCCAGCGCGTACAGCACCGTGCCGACGCCGACCGAGCCGCCGAGCAGGAAGCCGGTCGCGACCACGGCGACCTCGATCGCCGTCCGCACCAGCCGGATCGAGCGGCCGGTCAGCCGGTGGAGACCGGTCATCAGGCCGTCGCGCGGGCCCGGGCCGAAGCGGGCCGCGATGTACAGACCGGTCGCCACGCCGTTCAGCAGGATGCCCAGCACGAGCAGCGCGATCCGCCCGGCCGTCCCGTGGACGTCCCCGACCAGCGCCAGGGTGCCGTCCATGGCCAGGCCGATCACGAAGACGTTGGAGACCGTGCCCAGCCCCGGCCGCTGGCGGATCGGGATCCACAGCAGCAGCACCACCGCGCCGACGACGATCGACACCACCCCGATGGTCAGCCCGGACTTCTCGGCGAGGCCCTGGTGGAGGACGCCCCAGGGCTCCAGGCCGAGGCCGCTGCGCACGAGCAGTGCGGAGCTCACCCCGTACAGCGTCAGCCCGACGTACAGCTGGGCGAGCCGGCGGGTGAGGTGCCGGCCGCGGAGGCCGGAGGCGATGGACAAGGGACTGCCCCCTGGGTGGTGGTAGTGGACTGACTCATGACACTCTGTGGCGGGGGCAAGGGTGCCAACCATGGCCAATTCGGTGAAGGTGGACTGATTTCGATGGCTCAGTGGACTTCGGCCGTGGGGCCGGCCCAGCTCGCCCGGCAGCTCCAGGCGCAGCAGCCGCGGCCCGCCGGTCCCGGCGCCCGCAAGCCGCCCGCCTACCGCGCCCTGGCCGACGGTATCCGCCTGCTCGTCCTGGAGGGCCGCGTCCCGGTCGCCGCCCGGCTGCCCGCCGAGCGGGAACTCGCCGTCGCCCTCACCGTCAGCCGTACGACCGTGGCCGCCGCGTACGAGGCGCTCCGCACCGAGGGCTTCCTGGAGTCCCGCCGCGGCGCCGGCAGCTGGACCGCCGTCCCGGCGGGCAACCCGCTGCCCGCACGCGGCCTCGAACCGCTGCCCCCGGAGGCCCTCGGCTCGATGATCGACCTCGGCTGCGCGGCCCTGCCCGCGCCCGAGCCCTGGCTGACCCGGGGCGTCCAGGGCGCTCTGGAGGAGCTTCCGCCGTACGCCCACACGCACGGGGACTACCCGGCCGGGCTGCCCACGCTGCGGCAGATGCTCGCCGACCGCTACACGGCCCGCGGCATCCCGACCATGCCCGAGCAGATCATGGTGACGACCGGCGCCATGGGGGCCATCGACGCCATCTGCCACCTCTTCGCGGGCCGCGGCGAGCGGATCGCCGTCGAGTCGCCCTCGTACGCCAACATCCTCCAGCTGATGCGCGAGGCCGGCGCCCGGCTCGTGCCCGTCGCCATGTCCGAGGGCCTCGGCAGCTGGGACCTGGGCCGCTGGCGCCAGGTCCTGCGCGACGCCGCCCCCCGCCTCGCGTACGTCGTCGCCGACTTCCACAACCCGACCGGCGCCCTGGCCGACGAGGACCAGCGGCGACAGCTGGTGGAGGCGGCCCGCTCGGCCGGCACCGTCCTCGTCGTGGACGAGACGATGACCGAGCTCCACCTGGACGACGACCTGGAGATGCCCCGGCCGGTCTGCGCCTTCGACCCGGCCGGTTCGACGGTCCTCACCGTCGGCTCCGCCAGCAAGGCGTTCTGGGCGGGCATGCGGATCGGGTGGGTCAGGGCCGCGCCCGACGTCATCCGCTCGCTGGTCGCCGCGCGCGCGTACGCCGACCTCGGCACCCCCGTGCTGGAGCAGCTGGGCGTGAACTGGCTCATGCGGACCGGCGGCTGGGAGCAGGCCGTGACCCTCCGCCGCGAGCAGGCCAGGGAGAACCGCGACGCGCTCGTCGCCGCGATCCGCAGGGAGCTCCCCGAGTGGCGGTTCGCCGTGCCGCGCGGAGGTCTGACCCTCTGGGTCCGCACCGGCGGGCTCTCCGGCTCCCGGCTCGCCGAGGTGGGGGAGCGGGTCGGCGTGCGCGTGCCGTCCGGGCCCCGCTTCGGTGTCGACGGCGCCTTCGAGGGGTTCATCCGGCTGCCCTTCACCGTCGGCGGCCCGGTCGCCGACGAGGCCGCCGCCCGGCTGGCCGCCGCGGCCCGGCTGGTCGAGTCGGGCGCGGGCGGCGGCGCCGAGTCGCCGCGGTCCTTCGTGGCGTGACCGACGATCACGGAAGAGGCCGGTGAGGACCCTGGGGTCCTCACCGGCCTCTCGTGCGTCCGCGAGCGGGGTGCTCAGCCCTCCGCGGGGACGGGCGCGTGCAGGGGCGCCGGGCCGGGGTCGTGCCGGACGAGCGGCGCGGTGGCGGGCTCGGCCTCGGTGCGGGGCGCCGGAGCCGGCTCGGGCGCTCCGGCCGGGAGCGTCTGGGTGACGGCGGCCGTGCTGCGCTCGGGGAGGAGGTCGAGGACCGCCTTGCGCTGGGCCTCGCTGGTCCCGTCGTCGTACGGGTCGGGCGTCGCCGGCACCTGGATCCGCAGCACCGGACCCGAGCCGAGGCGCGCGTAGCCCCGGCCGGGCGGGACGTCGGGCGTGGGCGTGGTGTGCGGCGCGGCGCCCAGGACGGCGGCGATCTGCTCGGGGCCCGTGGGACCCAGGACGATCCGGGCCCTGGTGTGGGTCCGTACGGCCTCGCCGAGGGAGTCGGTGCTGTCCGACTGCTCGGCCACCACGACGGTGACGTGCGCCGCGCGCCCGTGCCGCAGGGGCACCTGGAGCAGCTCCTGGGGGTCGGGGCGGCCGTCGGCGGCGGCCAGGTGACCGAGGACGCTGGGCCGGTCCAGCAGGATCCACAGCGGACGCCGGGTGTCCTCCGGCGCGGGGTGGCCGGCCTGCCGGGCCCGGTTCGCGGCGATGAGCCGCCGCTCCGTCTCGTGCGCCGCCCACTCCAGGCTGGCCAGGGAGCCGGCGAGACCGCACTCGACGGCGAGGACTCCGTCGCGGCCGGTCAGGCAGGCGTACTCGCCGGTGCCCGCGCCCTCGACGATCAGCACGTCCCCGTGGGGCAGGGCCTGGAGGGCGATCGAGCGGAGCAGGGAGGTGGTGCCGCTGCCGGGCTGGCCCACGACCAGCAGGTGCGGCTCGGTGGACCGGGGGCCCGTGCGCCAGACCACGGCGGGCGCGTCCTCGGTGCCGTCCGCGGCGACCACGGGCACGGTCCGCTGCACGGCGTCGGCGTCGGTGAAGCCGAGGACCGTCTCGCCCGGCACGGTGACGAACCGCTGGGCGGCGATGGTGGTGGGCAGGGCGGGCAGCACACTCATGACGAGCCGGTTGCCCTCCTCGTCCCAGTCGAAGCGGTACTCGCGGCCGCGTCCCGACTTGGCGTGCAGCAGCTGCTCGATGCGGGCGCGTGCGGCCGGCTCGCCGTCGGTGAAGTAAGGGGGGTAGGCGATCCGCAGGCGGGTGAGCCGCCCGTCGTCGTCGAAGGAGAACTCCCCGAAGGCGCCGCTCCAGTCGCCGCCGTGGGAGAAGAGCGGGGAGGGGTCCTCGGGGACGGAGAAGTACGGCACCAGGGCCTCGTACAGGCCCTTGAGACGGGCGATCTCGGCGTCGTCGGGGCCGGTCTTGACGACCGGCCGTTCGCGCCCCTTCCACGCCGCCGCGCCCATGAGCGTGACGAGGGCGAGGAGCGGCCCGTACGGCATCAGGGCGACGACCAGGACGCAGGCCGCGACCAGGAGCAGCGTGGGACCACGCCGTTCCTTGGGGGTCGCGGCCCACTTGGCGCGCGCTGTCGCGGCCAGCTTCCGCAGACCACGGGTGACCGTGATCAGTGGATGGAGCACGTCGGTGGCGCTGTCGGCGGCCGTGCGCGCGATCTCTCGACTACGAGCGATCTGTGCGCTGCCGCTGCTCAGAATGCGGGGGAGTGGTCGCCGGGCCACGAAGTACTCCTGAAGGGTGGAAGGGACGGAAGGGCGTCAGAACTTGATCCCGCCCAGGAGGCCGGCGAGGCTCTGCCCGCCCGCCGTGATGCTCGGGGCGATGGCGGTGCCTGCGAGGTAGAAGCCGAACAGCGCGCTGACGAGGGCGTGCGATGCCTTCATCCCGTCCTTCTTGAAGAACAGGAAGCAGATGATGCCGAGCAGGACCACGCCTGAGATGGACAGGATCATTGGGTGTTCTCCTGGTTGAGGGGACAGTCACCATGAGTCCTTCCAGGTTCACGGCAAGTATCTATGTGACTAAAGGTGCATATGGGTGAAAAACTGGTGTTTTCACTTCACCGGCGGACGTCGGGCGCCCTGCCGGGTGGCGAAATGCGTGCGGTGCGCTAGAGGCGGGCCCCCGGGCGTGGACTGCGGTGATCTTTGCCGTGGGCGGGCGAGGTCATGTCGGCGGACGGGCAGTACCCTGTCGATTCACTCGTACGGCGGCGCTTGCCGTGCGACGGCGATCTCCGGCGCTCCCGCCTCGGCGGCGGGCGACGGCACGGCACGAGAGGCGGCACCCACCGATGAGCGAGACTCCGGACCCCGAGGTCATCGAGCTGGCGACCAAGGTCTTCGACCTCGCCCGCACCGGTGACGCCGACGCCCTCGCCGCCTACGTGGACGCGGGCGTGCCCGCGAACCTCACGAACGACAAGGGCGACTCCCTCGTCATGCTCGCCGCCTACCACGGCCACGCCGCCGCGGTCTCCGCCCTCCTGGAGCGCGGCGCCGACGCCGACCGCGCGAACGACCGCGGCCAGACCCCGCTGGCCGGTGCCGTCTTCAAGGGCGAGGACGCCGTCGTCCGCGCGCTGCTCGACGGCGGCGCAAATCCGGAGGCGGGGACTCCGTCCGCCGCCGACACGGCCCGCATGTTCGGCAAGGCAGATCTCCTGGAGCTCTTCGGATCCCGGTGAACGGGCGCTGAACCCCAGGTGAGAGCGGCATCGTAAATGTGGTCGCGGCTGCGAAATGGGTGGGTCATCATGACGTCGGGCCCGGCAAATCGGGCCACCGACGAGAGGCAGAGGAAGATGATCACTGGCAAGCGCAGGACGACGAGCGGCCCGACATGTTGCCGCACGGCCTAGGCGTACACAGATGTACAGCCTGACCCGGGTCATCCCGGTATCCCCCGGTCGTGTCGACAGCTTGATGTGAGGCGTCCTCCCATGTTCGATCCAGTCATAGCGCCGAGCGGCACCCTGCTCGGCCTGCTGCAGCGGGGCCGCGGCGACGGCACCCTGCACGCGCTCGCCGCGCCACGTGCCGAGGCCGTCGCGGCCCTCAACCACTGCGTTCTCGACGACCCCCGCCACGACTGGCAGGTCGAGAACCGCTCCCTCTACTACGCCCGGCTCTACCTCGACCTCCACGGAGGTCTCGAGGAGATCGAGGCGCACCTCTTCGGCGCCGAGGACCACCTCGACACCGACGATTCCAGGACCGGGCTCGCGCTCGCCGTCCTCGGGCACCTCGCCTCCTACGGACGCCAGGACGCCCTGCTGCTGCTCCGCCGCTACGCCGCGACCGGCACGAACTGGGCCTGGGCCCTGGACGAGCTGGCGCTCCGCGACGACGACGCTGGACTGCGCGCGCTCGCCCTGCCCGTCCTGGCCCGCTTCCCGGCCGACCCGGAGGGCGACGCCGAGCTGGCCGCCACCGTGCGGGACGCCTTCGAGCCCCGCCCCTGGCGACTCTGGGCCGAGGACCGGCGCGAGGCCGTCGCCGCCCGGGTCAGGGCCGCCCGCGAACAGGGCTCCTTCGACCGCTGGCAGCGCCAGATGAGTCCCGCCGGGCCCCGACCCGGCTGGAGCGTCCGGGCCGTCCTGGACTGGGCCCAGGAAGGCCACGAGCGCGGTGCCGAGCTCTCCGGCCCCGCCGCCCGCTGCCTCGCCGCCGTAGCCGGCCCCGAGGACCGGCCCGAGATCCTCGCCGCCGCCCGCAGTGGCGCCGACGGGGCGCGGGGCGCCGCCCTGCACCACCTCGCCGCGACGAGGGACCCCGCCGTGCTCGACCTCGTCGAGGCCGCCGTCGACGGCGACTCCGCCGCGGTCGCCGACACCGCCGTCGCCGCCTACCGGCGGATGTGCGGCGAGGACGCGGTCGCCCGCGCCCGCGCCTGGGTCCGGCGCACCGACGCCCTGGGCGTCGCCGCCGCCGAGACCCTCGCCTGCCGCGGCACCGCCCAGGACGCCCCCCTCGTCCTCGGCGCCCTGCGCGAGACCATCCGCACCGCCGGCCCCGACGCCCCCGAGCTCGCCGTCCTCGTCGACGGGGCCGGACGCCTCGGAATCGCCTGCGCGGCCCCCGTGCTGCGCCACGTCTACCGGGAGACGGCCTCCTCCCAGCTGCGCGGCCGCACGGCCCGGGCACTCGCGGCCACCGACCCCACCTTCGCGACCGGCTTCGCCGTCGAGTGCCTCTGGGACTGCGAGGAGACCACGCGCGAGGTCGCGGCCCAGCACGCCGAGACCGGTGACGTGCGCGTCGCCGAGCGCCTCCGCCGCCTCGCCGCGGACCCGGCCGAGGAGGCCGAGGTGCAGACCGCGGTACGCAACCGGATAGGGCCCGACCTCCAGGTCTGACCCGCTCCAGACCTGACCCCTCCCCAGGTCTGGGACCCACCCGTCCCGCAGCCCGGACCCCGGCGCGGCGCGGCCTGCGGCGGAGACCCCGCCGACCGTGGCCCCGCCCCGGGTGTCCGGGCGCCCGACGTCCCGCGCGCCCGTCGCCGGGACGCCGCTCCGGCTCGTGCGCGCCCGGCGCCCGGGCCTCCCGGAGCCCGGCGACCGCTGCGGTCCCGTGGGCTCTCCGTTCGCCCGGAACCCGTCGATCCGTCGTCCGATGTTCGGGGCCCGAGGGTGTCCGGAAGGGCGTGACGCGTCCGCCGGTGCCCGCGCGGCGAAACGCTCACGGGCCGTTCCCCCGCCGTCCAGATCGACGTCGGCGGGTACACGCCGAGCGCGACGACAACACCCGTATGCGTGTCGTCATCGTCACCGAATCCTTCCCTCCCGACGTCAACGGAGTGGCGCACTGCGCCCTGCAGACCGCGCGCCACCTCGTCCGGCGGGGACACTCCCCGCTCGTCATCGCCCCCGCCGTCGCCGATCCGGCCGCGGACGCCGACGCCCCCTGCGCCGTCGTACGGGTGCCCTCACTGCCCCTGCCCGGCTACCCGCAGGTCCGGGTCGCCCTGCCCAGCCGCAGGGTCGCCGCCGCCATCGCGGCGCACCGTGCCGACATCGTCCACCTCGCCGGGCCGTTCGTCCTCGGCGTGCGCGGGATGACGGCCGCCGCCCGGCTCGGCATCCCCGCCGTGGCCGTCTACCAGACCGACCTCGCCGGCTACGCGCGCACGTACGTGGGGACGGGTGAGGGCACCGCCTGGCGCCGCCTCCGCGCCGTGCACGGCGCCGCCGACCGCACGCTCGCCCCCTCCTCCGCCGCCGTGCGCGACCTGGCGGACCACGGCATCGGACGCATCAGGCTCTGGGGGCGCGGGGTGGACACCGACCGCTTCCGCCCCGGGCTGCGCGACGCCGCCCTCCGCCGCGAACTGGCCCCCGGCGGCGAACTGCTCGTCGGCTACGTCGGCCGCCTCGCCCCCGAGAAGCGCGTGGACCTGCTCGCCGGAGCGTGCGCACTCCCCGGCGTGCGGGTCGTGGTGGTCGGCGACGGGCCGAGCGCCCCGGCGCTGCGCTCCGCCCTCCCCGGTGCCCGCTTCCTCGGCCGCCGCACCGGCGACGACCTCGCCCGGATCTTCGCCTCGCTGGACGTCTTCGCCCACACCGGCCCGTACGAGACGTTCTGCCAGACCGTCCAGGAGGCCATGGCGAGCGGGGTACCGGTGATCGCGCCGGCCGCAGGAGGCCCCCTGGACCTGGTCGACCACGGACGGACCGGACTGCTCGTGCCGCCGGGCGACCCGGACGCCCTCACCGACGCCGTCGCCGGCCTCGCCTGCGCACCCGGGACCCGCGCCGCCTTCGCCCTCAGCGGCCGGACCGCCGTCGAGGGCCGCACCTGGGAGGTTCTCGGCGACGAGCTGATCGGTCACTACCGGGAGGTCCTGCGCGAGCGGACGGCGGTGGCGGCATGAGCGGCGCCGGCACGGAACACGGTGTGCGGACGACGGCGCCGGCGGCGGACGGGACGGGTGCCGCCGCGGGCGCCGGGCGGGCCCAGGAGGGGCTGCGGATCGTGCGCCTCGCCAACTTCGTCACGCCCACCTCCGGGGGGCTGCGCACCGCACTCGACCGACTCGGCCGCGGGTATCTGGCGGCCGGCCACGAGCCGGTCCTCGTCGTCCCCGGAGACGTCGCGAGCGACCGGAACACCGCGCAGGGCCGGGTCGTCACGCTCCCCGGACCCGTCCTGCCCGGCACCGGCGGCTACCGGGTGCTCGCCGACCGGCGCCGGGTGAGCCGGCTCCTCGACGAGCTCGCCCCCGACCGGATCGAGGTCTCGGACCGCACGACCCTGCGATGGACGGGCGAATGGGCGCGACGCGCCCGCGTACCGGCGGTGATGGTCTCCCACGAGACGGCGGACGGGGTGCTCCGCACCTGGGGCGTGCCGCCCGCGCTCGCCGCCCGCGCGGCGGACCGCCTCAACCGCCGCACGGCCTGGGCCTTCGCGAGGATCGTCTGCACCACGGAGTGGGCGGAACGGGAGTTCGTGCGGATCGGCGCCCGCAACGTCGTCCGCGCCCCGCTCGGCGTGGACCTGGAACTCTGCCGCCCCGGCCGCCGCAGCACCGTGCTCCGCGCCCGGTACGCGGAAGGGGAGCGCGTGCTCCTCCTGCTCTGCTCGCGCCTCTCCGTCGAGAAGCGGCCCGGCACGGCCCTGGACGCCCTGGAGGAGCTGCGGGCCGCGGGGGTCGCGGCGGCGCTCGTCGTGGCGGGCGACGGGCCCCTGCGCGGTGCCCTGGAGCGGCGGGCGCGCGAGCGGCGCCTCCCGGTGCGGTTCCTCGGCCACGTCGCCGACCGCGAGGCCCTCGCGGACCTCCAGGCGGCCGCCGACGTGTGCCTGGCCCCCGGGCCCGCCGAGACGTTCGGCCTCTCCGCCCTCGAAGCCCTCGCCTGCGGGACCCCGGTCGTGGTCAGCGCCTCCTCCGCCCTGCCCGAGGTCGTCGGCACCGCCGGGGCCTCGGCCGCCGACACCCCGGCCGCCTTCGCCGCCGCCGTCCGGGGGCTCCTCGCGCAGCCCGAGTCCGTCCGTCGCCGCTCGGCACGCGCGCGTGCCGAGCACTTCTCCTGGGACCGCTCCGTCGCGGCCTTCCTCCACGCCCACGGCGCCGCCGGGGCGCCGGCCCCACTCCGCTCCGCGGAGCCCCGCCGATGACGGGGCTGCGCGCGGGCAAAGGGCCGGGCGCGGGCGTCGTGTCGGGCGCGGGCGTCGGGACAGAAGTGGGCATCGGGCCGGGTGCGGGCGTCGGGGGCCTGACGGTGCCTGCCGCGCGGGAGGCACAGGCGGTGCCGACCGGAGCGGGCTCGGCCGGGTGCTTGGGGCCGGTGTCCGCCGCGTCCGCCGCTCCCGGTCGACGCCCCGGCCCCGGCCCCGGCCCCGGCCCCGGCCCCGGCCCCGGTCCCGGTCTGGCCCCCGGTCCCGGTGAGCCCCTCAGGTTCGCCGTCCTGGGCGACTCGCTGAGCGAGGGCGTCGGCGACCGGGTGGGCGGCGCGTGGCGGGGTTGGGCGGCGCTGCTGGCCGACGGGCTCACGGCCGGCGGACGGGAGACGGAGTTCCTGAACCTCGCCGTCAGCGGCGCCCTCAGCTCCGACGTGGAGGGTGCGCAGGCTCCCCGGGCCCTCGCCTTCCGGCCGCACCTCGCCTCCGTCGTCGTCGGAGTCAACGACACCCTGCGCCACACCTTCGACATCGCCCTGCTGGCCCGTCGGCTCGACCGGGTCTGCGCCGACCTCGACGCCTGCGGGGCCGTACTCCTGACGGCCTGCCTCCCGGACCCGGGCCGGATGCTCGGCCTGCCCCCGCCGCTGGCCCGCCCGCTGGCTCGCCGCCAGCGCTCCGTGAACGCCGTCGTGCACGCCCTCTCCGACCGCTACGGGGCGGTCCACCTGCACCTCGCCGGTCCCGCGTGGACCGAGGACCGGGCCCTGTGGAGCGCCGACCGGCTCCACCCCGGCGAGCGCGGTCACCGGGCCGTCGCCGGGGGGTTCCACCGGCTCCTGGCCGACCGGGGCCTCGCCCACGGCGCGCCTCCCGCGCGGGACCCGGTCGAACCGCCGCCGACCCGCGCCGACGTGCTGTTCCGGCTCGCCACCGCCGGCACCGGCTGGGTGCTGCGGCGCAGCCGCGACCTGCTGCCGCAGCTCCTGCTGCTCGCGGGCGCCGAGCTGCGCCACTGGGCCGACGGGACCGGCACCGGACCGCTCGACGCGCGCGCGGACGCCGCCCTCACGGCCGCGCTCGCGGCCACAATGGGGAGATGAACGGGCGCTGGGAGTTCTGGATCGACCGGGGCGGCACCTTCACGGACATCGTCGGGCGGCGGCCCGACGGCCGGCTCGTCACCCGCAAGCTGCTCTCCCACGATCCGGCGCGGCCCGAGGACGCCGCCGTCGCCGGGATCCGCCTCCTCCTCGGCCTGGAGCCCGGCGAGCCCGTCCCCGCCGACCGGATCGCGGTCGTGAAGATGGGCACCACCGTCGCCACCAACGCCCTCCTGGAGCGGCGCGGCGAACCGACGGTCCTCCTCGTCACCGAGGGCTTCCGCGACGCCCTGCGCATCGCCTACCAGAACAGGCCCCGGCTGTTCGACCGCCGCATCGTGCTCCCCGAGCCGGTGTACGCGCGCGTGATCGAGGTTCCCGAACGGGTCGACGCCCACGGCCGGCTCGTCCGCCCGCTGGACGAGCCGGCCGTCGCCGAGGCCCTCGCCGCCGCGCACCGCGACGGCTTCCGCTCCGCCGCCGTCGTCCTCCTGCACGGCTACCGCCACCCCGACCACGAGACCCGCGTCGCGGCCGCCGCCCGCGCCTCCGGCTTCACCCAGGTCAGCTGCTCGCACGAGGTCAGCCCGCTCATCAAACTGATCCCGCGCGGGGACACCACCGTCGTCGACGCCTATCTCTCGCCGGTGCTGCGCCGGTACGTCGACGGCGTCGCCCGCGAACTCGCCGGGATCCGGCTCATGTTCATGCAGTCCAACGGCGGCCTGCGCGAAGCGGCCCACTTCCGCGGCAAGGACGCCGTCCTGTCCGGACCGGCGGCCGGCGTGGTCGGCATGGTCCGTACGTCCGCCGCCGCGGGGTACGACCGGGTCATCGGGTTCGACATGGGCGGCACCTCCACCGACGTCTCGCACTACGCCGGCGCCTTCGAGCGCGAACTCGGCACCCAGGTCGCGGGGGTGCGCATGCGGGCCCCCATGATGAGCATCCACACCGTCGCGGCCGGCGGTGGCTCCGTCCTCCACTACGACGGCCGCCGCTACCGGGTCGGCCCCGACTCGGCCGGCGCCGATCCCGGGCCCGCCTGCTACCGCCGCGGCGGCCCTCTCACCGTCACCGACGCCAACGTCATGCTCGGCCGGGTCCAGCCCGCCCACTTCCCGGCCGTGTTCGGCGACACCGGGGACCGGCCCCTGGACGCCGACGTCGTACGACGGCGGTTCACGGCCCTCGCCGAGGACGTCGGCGACGGGCGCACCCCCGAGGAGGTCGCCGCCGGTTTCCTGGAGATCGCCGTCCTGAACATGGCCAACGCCGTCAAGAAGATCTCCGTCCAGCGCGGCCACGACGTGACCCGCTACGCCCTCACCAGCTTCGGCGGCGCCGGCGGCCAGCACGCCTGCGCCGTCGCCGACGCCCTGGGCATCGACACCGTCCTGGTCCCCCCGCTCGCCGGGGTGCTCTCCGCCTACGGCATCGGGCTCGCCGACGCCACCGCCATGCGGGAACAGTCGGTCGAGGCGCCCCTCGACGGGGCGGGCACCCCCGCGCGCGTGGCCGGGCTCTGCGCCGAACTCGCCGACCGGACCCGGCAGGAGCTGCGGACCGACGGAGTGCCCGACGAGGCGATCACCACGCACGCGCGCGTGCTCCTGCGGTACGCCGGGACGGACGCGAGCCTCCAGGTCGACCTCGCGGACTCCGACGCGATGAGAGCCGCGTTCACGGCGACCCACCGGGCGCGGTACGCCTTCATCCTGGACCGGCCCCTCGTCGTGGAGGCCGTCTCCGTGGAGGCCGTCGGCACCGCCGGCCCGCACGGCCCGGTCGTCCTCGGCACGACCGCCCGGACCGGGCCCCTCACCCCCCGCGCCACCGTGCGGATGCACAGCGGAGGCACACCCCACGACGCCCCGCTCCACCGCCGCGAGGAGCTCCGGCCCGGCGACGGCGTCGACGGCCCCGCACTTCTCGCGGAGGCCGACGCCACGACGGTCGTCGACACCGGCTGGCGCGCCACCGCCACCGACGACGGCCACCTGCTGCTGCGCCGGGTCACCCCGCGCCCCACGCGCGTGGCCGCCGGAACGGACGTCGACCCCGTCCTCCTGGAGGTCTTCAACAACCTCTTCATGGCCATCGCCGAGCAGATGGGCGTCCGCCTGGAGAACACCGCCCAGTCGGTCAACATCAAGGAGCGCCTCGACTTCTCCTGCGCGCTCTTCGACGCCGAGGGCAACCTCATCGCCAACGCCCCCCACATCCCCGTCCACCTCGGCTCCATGGGCGAGTCCATCAAGGAACTCCTCCGCAGGCGCGGGGACGACCTGCGCCCCGGTGATGTGTACGCGGTCAACGACCCGTACCACGGCGGCACCCACCTCCCCGACGTCACCGTCGTGACACCGGTCTTCGACGACACCGGCGACGAACTCCGCTTCCTCGTCGCCTCCCGGGGCCACCATGCGGAGATCGGCGGCATCACCCCCGGCTCCATGCCGGCCTTCAGCACGACCGTCGAGGAGGAAGGCGTCCTCTTCGACGGGTGGCTGCTCGTCCGGGACGGCCGGCTGCGCGAGGCCGAGACCAGGGACCTGCTCACCGGCGCCCGCCACCCCTCCCGCGATCCCGACACCAACCTCGCCGACCTCCGCGCCCAGATCGCCGCCAACGAGAAGGGCGTCGAGGAACTGCACCGGACCGTCGACGAGTTCGGCCTCGACGTCGTCCGGGCCTACATGCGGCACGTCCGCGCCAACGCCGAGGAGTCCGTCCGCCGCCTCGTCGCCCGCCTCGCCGACGGCACGTACCGCTACGAGACCGACGGCGGCGCGTTCATCCAGGTCGCCGTCCGGGTCGACCGCGAACGCCGCTCCGCCGTCCTCGACTTCTCCGGCACCTCCGCCCAGCTGCCCGGCAACGCCAACGCCCCCACGGCCGTCGTCACGGCCGCCGTCCTGTACGTCTTCCGCACCCTCGTGGACGAGGACATCCCGCTCAACAGCGGCTGCCTGGAGCCCCTGGAGATCCTCGTCCCGCCCGGTTCGATGCTCGCCCCCTCCCACCCGGCCGCCACCGTCGCCGGGAACGTCGAGACGTCCCAGGCGGTCACCGGCGCGCTGTACGCGGCCCTCGGCGTCCAGGCGGAGGGCTCCGGCACCATGAACAACGTCACCTTCGGCAACGCGCGCGTGCAGTACTACGAGACCGTCGCCAGCGGCTCCGGCGCGGGCGACGGCTTCGACGGCGCCGACGCCGTCCAGACCCACATGACCAACTCCCGGCTCACCGACCCCGAGATCCTGGAGTGGCGCCACCCCGTCCGGGTCGACTCCTTCGCGGTACGGGAGGACGGCGGCGGGCGCGGCAGGTGGCACGGCGGCCACGGCGTCGAGCGGCGCCTCCGCTTCCTGGAGCCGATGACGGTCGCCCTGCTCACGGGCCACCGCAGGATCCCGCCGTACGGCATGGCCGGCGGCGAGCCCGGCGCCCTGGGCGAGAACCTCGTGGAACGCGCCGACGGCACGGTCGAGCACCTGGGCGGAGCCGCCACCACCGAGGTCGGCCCCGACGACGTCCTGGTCCTGCGCACTCCGGGTGGCGGAGGCTACGGCCGTCCCGCGCCGGACGGGCCGGAGCCCGCGTGAAGGCCCCGGCGCAGGCCCCGTGAAGGGCCGTTCAAGGGGCCGGCGCCCCTACGTCCCCTCCCCGCCGCACGAGGGCGCCGTCCCCGACCGCCGGCCCTCACCGCGTCGGCACGAACCTCACCGCCGCCCCCGGCACCGCCTGCGCCGCCGCGCCCAGATCGGCCTCCGCGACCACCCCGACCACCGGGTAGCCGCCGGTCGTCGGATGGTCGGCGAGAAACACCACCGGGAGCCCGTCCGGCGGCACCTGGACCGCGCCGAGGACCATGCCCTCGCTGGCCAGTTCGCCCGGCTCCGCCCGCTCCAGGGGCGGTCCTTCGAGCCTCAGCCCGATCCGGTTGGAGGCGCCGGAGACCCGGTACGCGCGCGTGGCGAGGGTGCGGAGCGCGGCGGGCGTGAACCAGTCGTCGCGGGGACCGAGCCGCAGCCGCAGGACGAGCGTGTCCGGCGGGCCCGGCCACGGAGGTGCGTCGACCGGCCCCCGTACGGCCGTGTCCGCTCCCAGGGGCAGCACCGTCCCGTCGGCCAGCGGCTCCGGTCCGAGGCCGGACAGCAGGTCCGTGGAGCGGCTGCCGAGCACGGGGGCGACCTCGATGCCGCCGCCCAGTGCCACGTAGGAGCGCAGCCCGCGCACGGCCGCGCCGATCTCCAGGACGGCCCCGGCCGCCACCCGGACCGCGGTACCCCAGGCGGCCGGGCGCCCGTCCACGCGGACCGGGCACGGCGCACCGCCCACCGCGACCGTCACCGCGCAACGGGGCCGCAGCGCGCACCCGGTGACGGTGGTCTCCAGGACCGCCGCGGTCCCGGCGTTGCCGACGAGCCGGTTGACGAGCCGCACGGCGGCCGGGTCGAGCGCGCCCGAACGGGGCACGCCGAGGTGCGCGTATCCCGCCCGCCCCAGGTCCTGCACCGTGGTCAGAGCGCCCGCGCGGACCACGGCGACGGCGCGGTCGGTCATCGCCCGCCCTCCGCCGCCGCGTCCGCCGCGGACCGGGCCGCGTCGTCCACGGCCGTGAACCGGACCCGCGTGCCGGGGGAGAGGAGCGCCGCCGGTACGCGGGCGGTGTCCCAGAGCACCACGTCCGTGGTGCCGATCAGCTGCCAGCCACCGGGGGAGGAGCGGGGGTAGACGCCCGTGTACGGCCCCGCGAGGGCGACCGAGCCGGCCGGGACGGCGGTCCGAGGAGTGGCCCGCCGCCGCACGCCGTACCGCTCGTCGAGCCCGGTGAGATAGCCGAAGCCCGGAGCGAACCCGCAGAACGCGACGCGGAACTCGGTCGCCGTGTGGATCCGCACCGCCGCCTCGACGGACACCCCCCACAGCGCGGCGACCTCCGCCAGATCGGGGCCGTCGTAGCGGACCGGCACCTCCACCGTCCCGCCCACGCGCGCGTGCAGCGGTCCCACCTCCCAGCCCGGCAGCTCGGCGGCGAGCCGGTCCGGGTCGGCCACCCCGTCGAGCAGTACGGTCCTGGCGGCCGGCACGACCTCGCCCACGTCGGGCAGGACGCCGGCCGCCCGACGGCGCAGCAGCTCGGCGTGGAACGCCTCCGTCTCCTCGCCGCCGCCCAGCTCGACCAGGAGCGCCCGTGCGCCGACCCGGAGCACCCGGGGGCCCGCGGGGCTCACGCGAACGCCTCCACCCGCACGCCGGAGCCCTCCAGGTGCTCCCGGACCCGCCGGGCGAGGCCGACCGCGCCCGGGGTGTCCCCGTGCAGGCACAGCGACCGGGCCCGGACGGCCACCGAGCTGCCGCAGTGCGCGGTGACGACCCCGAACCGGGCCATGGCGACCGACCGTTCCACGACCTCGGACGGGTCGGTGACGACGGCTCCCTCCTGCCCCCGTGGCAGCAGGGAGCCGTCCGCCCGGTAGGCCCGGTCGCCGAACGCCTCCGGCACCACCGGCAGCCCGGCCTCGGCCGCGGCGTCGTGCAGCCGTGACCCGGGAAGGCCGAGGACCGGCAGGGTCCGGTCGGCGAGCAGGACGCCCTCGACGACCGCCGCGGCCTGCTCCCCGTCGTGGACCACCCGGTTGTACAGGGCCCCGTGCGGCTTCACGTACGCGACGCGCGAGCCCGCCGCCCGGGCGAACACCTCCAGGGCGCCGATCTGGTACGCCACCTCGGCCGAGAGCTCCGCCGCCGGGACGTCCATCGAGCGCCGACCGAAGCCGGCGAGGTCCCGGTAGGACACCTGGGCCCCGATCCGGACCCCGCGCGCGGCCGCGAGCTCGCACACCCGCCGCATGGTGGCCGCGTCCCCGGCGTGGAAGCCGCAGGCCACGTTCGCGCTCGTCACGACGGACAGCAACTGTTCGTCGTCGGTCAGCGTCCAGCGGCCGAAGCCCTCGCCGAGGTCCGCGTTGAGGTCGATCGAGGCCGAGGCCATGTCCGTGTCCCTTTCCCGAGGAGGTCCGGTCGCGGTCAAAGTAGAGGATCGTTGAACGATCCGACAAGAGGCATGTTGTCGCCTCCCCGTTTCTGGGGTTGACTCGGCCGCGGACGCGAGGAAGGGAAGGGGCGCCGTGGACGTGAGGGACGCCGTCGAAGCCGGGGGTCTGGCGGACGACCGGGCGCTGCTCGGGCGCACGAGCACGGCGGAGCGGGTCGCCGACATCCTGCGGACCCGGATCGCGGAGGGTTACTTCCCGCCCGGCACGCGGCTCTCGGAGGACGGCATCGGCGGCGCCCTCGGTGTGTCCCGCAACACACTCCGCGAGGCGTTCCGGCTCCTCACCCACGAACGCCTGCTCGTCCACGAGCTCAACCGGGGCGTCTTCGTCCGGGTCCTCGCCGTCGGCGACGTGGACGACATCTACCGCACCCGCAGGCTCGTCGAGTGCGCCGTCGTCCGGGGCCTCGGGCAGCCGCCCTTCCCCGTCGACGGACTCGCCGTCGCCGTCGCCGACGGCGAGTCCGCGGCCCGCGGGGCCGACTGGAACGCCGTCTCCACGGCCAACATCCACTTCCACCGCGAGCTCGTCGCCCTCGCGGGCAGCCCCCGCACCGACGAACTCATGCGCGGCGTCCTGGCCGAGCTCCGCCTCGCCTTCCACGTCGTCGACGACCCGCGCGCCCTGCACGAGCCCTACCTCGTGCGGAACCGGGAGATCCTCGACGCCCTGCGGGCCGGCGAGCGGGGCACGGCCGAACGCCTCCTCGCCCGCTACCTCGACGACTCACGCACCCGCGTCACGGACGCGTACGCCCGCGCCGTCGACGCCCCGGCGGGCCCCGCGGCCTGACCGGCGGGCCCTCCGGAGGGCCCGTCGGCACCCCTCCGGGGCCCCGGTCGCATCTGCGCCGTTTCGACCGTTGTCAGTTCGAGGACCTAATCTGTCCACCGTGACTTCGCCTGCCTCGACGGACCTCGCTCCGCCCCAGCTCAGCGCGGGGCCGCGGCCCGCGCAGGGCCCGGCCGCCGACGAAGGGCTCGCGCGGCGCCTCCGCGCGCTCGCGTGCACCGCCCCGCTGCACGACCTCGACGCGCGCAAGGCCAACCTGGCCGGCGAGTACACGGTGTACGCGATGGCCGAGGTCGCCCTCGCGGCGATCGACCTCATCACGCTCAACATGGACTTCGACACCGGCGCCGACCACGAGCAGATCGTCGCCCGGCTGCTGCCCCGCGTCGCCGCCCAGGCCCCCGCGCGCCCCGCCGCCGAGCACGAGCGCGTGGCCCGCTGGGTCCTGGAGAACCTCATCAACGTCGGCAGCGTCGACCGCGGCTTCCGCGCGGTCTACGGCACCTTCGGTACCGACGGGGTCTACGTCCGCAGGGACTACGACTTCAAGCTCATCGAAGAGGTCCCGGGCTACGGCGGCGGGGTGTACCTCCGCACCACCGACGAAGCGGTGAACGTGCTCGTCGGCGCCCTCGACACCGACGTCACCAGCGCCCAGATCGCCGCCGAGGTGAAGCTGGAGGTCCTGATCAACCGGGGCCGCCTGGCCGACGCCCAGCTCGCGGCCGAGCAGGCGCGCTACCGGACCGTGCAGTACGCCGAGCTCCTCCGCAAGACCCTGGAGGCCACCCGGCGCAACGTCCGCGCGGTGGACTGGCTCAACACGGTCCCCGACATGATCGCCGAGGCGCTCGACCACGTCGCCGACCGCTACCGCCACGAGAACGCGATCCTCACCAACATCCGCAAGGCCCGCGACGAGGCCGAGGCCGCCACCGACGCCAAGACCGCGGAGCACAAGCGGCGCGCCGCCGAGCTCGTCGACATAGTGAAGGACTGCATCCGGCGCCACACCCAGCTCCAGTCGCGCCTCCTGGAAGCCGGGCCCCTCTTCCGCGCCGAGCAGGACAGGCAGGCGTTCGCCGCCCCCGCGATGTACACCGGCCTGGACCTGTACGGCCAGCTCGTCGCGCCCGTCCTGCCGCTCCCCGTCGAGCAGGCCACCCGGGTCACCGACGCCTTCTTCGCCCGCGGCACGGGTCTGCGGACCCCCGCCTCCGTCCGCCTCGGCGATCTCGTCGACCTCCTGCTGACCCCGCCGGTGGAGCGCGAGCACCTCGGCGCGGAGATGCCCGAGCCCGACCTCATCGCCACCCCCGACGACTCCCGCTTCAGCGAGGAGCAGCTCGCGAGCGCCCAGCGTCTGCTCGACCTGGAGCACGACGCCCCGCGCAGGCTGTCCGGCCTGCTCGCCGACGCCCGCCGCCTCGACCCGGACCTGCCCTACCTCGTCGCCCTCCTCGCCGTGCACGCGGCGAGCCCCCCGGTCGGCACCGCCTACCGGCAGGGCGAGCAGCGGCTCCTCTTCGCCGTCGACGACGGCACCCCCCTCGACGACCCCGAGTTCGGCGGCGCCGACCTCATCGTCGGTACGGCCCTGCTCGACGCCGTGGGCATGGCCGCCGACCGCACGGAGGTCTCGTGACCCTCGCCCCGCAGGCCCCCGCCTCCACCACCGGTCCGGCGGCCGTCCCCCCGGCCCGCACGGAGCCGGCCGACCTCGCCGCACCCGCCGACGCGCCCGAGGCGGCGGTCGTACCCGAGGCCGTGGTCGTACCCCCGCCCGCCGCCGTACCCGAGGACGAACCGCAGCCGACGACCGCGCCCGCGGCCGTCGTGGTGGTCGTCCCCGCGACCGTGCCCGAAGCCGTCTCCGCGCCCGCCACGGCGCCGGAACTCCCGCCCGGGCTCGCCGCCGTGCCCGCGCCCGCCACGCCTCCGAAGCCCGCTCCCGAGCGGTCCGCCCCCACGGGCCCCGCTCCCGAGCGGCCCGCCCCCGTGGGCCCCGCTCCCGAGCAGGCGATCGAGCAGCCCGTCGTGGCCGTGCCCCGGCCGTCCCGCGAGGCCGTGCGGGACGACGCCCCGGCGCCGGCGGGACCGCGGCTGCGCCCCGTGCTGGTCGAGCCACCGGCCACCGGCCGCGGCGAGGCCGAGGGCGGACCGCGGCGGGAGTCCGGCGCGGAGGAGGAGCCCGGTGCGGCCGCCGCGACGCGGCCGCGGTTCGGGACCGTGGCGATGCCGTCGCGCGGCACCCCCGCACGGCACCGGGACCTGCCGTCCGTGCGGGCCGTGCGGCTGACGGACGAGCCGTCGGCGCCCGCCGACCGCCCCGCGCCGCCCGCGGCCGTCACCCCCGTCCCGCTGCCCGTGCCCCGACCCGGCACCGGCGCCGTCCCCACCGAGAGCGTCACCGAGGAGCCCCAGCCGTGAGCGAAACCCACGCCGAGTACGCCGACGCGTGGAGCGAGCAGGAGCCCCCGCAGCCCCCGGCACCCTCCACGCCCGCCGCGACCGCCGTCACTCCCGCGGACGCCGCGGACGCGGCCCGGCTCGTCTCCTTCGGACTCCAGCCGAAGCTGCTGCCGGCCCGTGACGCCGAGTACACGGAGCTGCTCCGCCGCTACCGCGAGGACCCCGCCTTCGCCCGGCTCGCCGACGCCGTCGCCACCGGCCTCGGCCTGATCGTCCTGGAGGTCTCCCCGCGCGCGGGGATGGCCGTCACCGCCGGCGAGGACTCCGTGTTCGCCGTCCGGATGGGCGACTACGCCCGCCGCGCCTCCACGGACTCCGCCGACCGCTTCCTGCACGGCCTGGCCCACCTCGCCGTGGCCGCGATGGCCTTCCCCCGCCCCGAGGACCTCGCCGACGACGCGTACATCGGCCGCCTCACCGTCAACGGCGTCGACGCGTTCGTCCGCCAGGCGTGCCTGCGCCTGGAGCAGCGCGCCGAGGAGCAGGGCGAGAACACCGACCCGGCGTCCGACGCGCCCGGCCTGGAGGCCGCCTGGCGCATCTACGCCCGCCGCAGCGCCACCGGCGCCACCAAGGACGCCCGCAGGCTCGCCGGTTCCACCACGGGCATCGTCGGCAAGGCCGCCGCGTTCCTCACCGACTCCGGCTTCCTCCAGCGCACCGGCGACGAGGGCGGCGGCTCCTACCGGACCACCGCCCGCTACCAGCTCCAAGTCCGCGACATGGCAGGCTCCGCCGCCATGGCCGAGCTCCTGGAACTCGGCGTCGTCCCCGTCAGCGACGGCTCCGCGACGCTCGTCCCGCCGCCCGTGGGCGACGACCTGGAGCTCGCCGCCGACGCGGGCCTCCCGTTCCACTCCTAGCACCGCCCGCCCCGCCGCGTAACCGACCTTCCCCAGCACGAGAGTCCCTCGCCATGTACGAGCTGTCCCGGGTCCGCCTCTACTCGATCGGCCCTGCCGGTGCGCGCTACGCCGACACCGTCCTGGACCTGCGCGGGGTCGGCGCGCCCGTGCCCCACCCCGCCCCCACCCAGGCGGAGTTCTTCGAGGAGGAACCGGTCGGCCCGCCGCGCCGCCCGGCCCCCGCGGGCGTGCTGTTCCTGGAGAACGGCGGCGGCAAGTCCGTCCTCCTGAAGCTGATCTTCTCGGTCATGCTCCCGGGCCACCGCAACACCCTGGGCGGCGCCAGCTCCGGCGTGCTGCGCAAGTTCCTCCTCGCCGACGACTGCGGCCACGTCGCCCTGGAGTGGCAGCACACCCTCACGGGCGAGCTCGTCGTCGTTGGCAAGGCCAGCGAGTGGCGCGGCCGCCAGGTCTCCAACGACCCCCGGAAGTTCGCCGAAGCCTGGTACTCCTTCCGTCCCGGCCCCGGACTCAGCCTGGACAACCTCCCCGTCGCCGAGGCGACCTCGGTGCGACCGCCCGTCGAGGGCGCCTCCGGCGCGAGCGGCCGCCGGCGCACCATGAAGGGCTTCCGCGACGCGCTGACCGAGGCCGGGAAGGCGTACCCGCACCTGGAAGTGGTCTGGGAGGAGATCCACGACCGCTGGAACGAGCACCTCGGCGAGCTCGGCCTCGACCCCGAACTCTTCCGCTACCAGCGCGAGATGAACGCCGACGAGGGCGAGGCCGCCGGCCTCTTCGCGGTCAAGAAGGACTCGGACTTCACCGACCTGCTGCTGCGCGCCGTCACCGACACCCGCGACACCGACGGTCTCGCGGACCTCGTCGGGGGCTTCGGCAACAAGCTGGGCCGCCGTGCCGAGCTGACCGCCGAGCGCGACTTCACCGCGGGCTCCGTGGACCTGCTCGGCCGGATCGTCGAGGCCGCCGGCACCCGCGCCCACGCGCGCGAGGTCCACGCCGGCGCCGAGCGCCGCACCCGTACCCTCGCCCGCCGGCTCTCCGGCCGCGCCGCCGAGGAGCGGGGCCGCGCGGCCGAGCTGGCCCAGCAGGTCACCTCCGCCGCCCACGCCGTCGACGAGGCCGGATCCGTCCGCGGCCGCAGCTCCCTCATCGCCGCCGAGCTCGCCTACCGGCACGCCTCGCTGGCCCTGACCGCCGCCGAGAAGGGCGCCGCCGCCCAGCGCCGCGAACTCACCGACGCCCGCACCCTGCACTCCGCCTGGCAGGCCGCTGAGGCGGTGCTCCGCCACCGCGCCGCCGGCGACCGCTCCGCGCGCGTGGCCGCCGCCATCCGCGAGGCCGAGCGGGACGCCGCCCCGGCCCTCGCCGCCCGCGCCAAGGCCGCCGCCGACCTCGTCCGGGCCCTCGCGTCCGCCGCCGAGGAGGGCGAGCGCCGGGCCGCGGAGGAGGAGGAACGCTCCACCGCCCTCCAGGAGGTCGGCGAGACCGCCCACCGCGACGCCACCGCCGCCGCCACCGAGGCCCAGCGGGCCCGCAGCGAGGCCGGCCACCTGCGCCAGCGCCTCGCCGAGGTCGAGCAGGAGACCGCCGAGGCCGTACGGGCCGGCTGGCTCGACGACACGGCACCCGACGCCGACCCGGCCCGCGCCGCCCTCGCCGCCAGCGACGCGGAGAAGACCACGGTCGCCGCATGGGACACGGCCCGCGAGGCCGCCCGCGCGGCGACCGAGCGCGCGCGTGAGGCCGCCGGCGCCGAATCCCGCGCCGAACTCGCCGCCGCCCGCGCCGCCGACGCGGCCGAGGCCGCGGGGAACGCCTACGACGCCGAGCGCCGCGCCGCCGAGTCCCTCGCCTCCGAGGAGCGCCTCGCCGAGCTGCTGAGCCTTCCGGCCGGGGACCTCCCCGGCCTGCCGACGGGCGGATCGCCGCTCCCGGGCCAGCGGGCCGCCGCACCGGCCGACCGGGACGAGGCCCCCGCACCGCAGGGCTCCCCGCAGGGCCCGCTCACCGTCACCGAGTTCGACCGGTACGCCGACGAGCTGCGCACCATGCTCGACCAGGCCGTGGGCTCCGCCGAGCGGCAGCTGTTCGACCTCCGCACCGCCGCCGCCGACGACTCCCGGATCCTCGGCGCCCTCGGCGACGGCGGCCTGCTGCCGCCCGGCCCCGACGTCCTCGCCACCGTCGAGTACCTCGGCGAGCACGGCATCCCCGCACTCCCCGGCTGGCGCTACCTCGCGCAGGCCGTGGACCCCGCCGACCACGCCCGCGTGCTGGCCGCCCGCCCCGAGCTGGTCGACGGCGTCGTCATCACCGACCCCGTCTCCTACGGCCGCGCCCGCGAGGTCCTCGGCTCCGCCGCCCTGCTGCCCCGCTCCGCCGTGGCCGTCGGCACCGCCGCCGCGCTGCTGGCCCCCGTACCGGCTCAGGAGTCGGCCGAGGACACCGGCGTCTTCCTCGTCCCGCCGAACCCGGCCATGCACGACGAGCACGCGGCCGACGAGGAACGGCACGCCCTGCGCGCCCGCGCCGCCGCCCGTGACGAGGAGATCCGGACCCTGGCGGCCCGGCTCGCCGGCGACCGGTCCCTCGCCGCGCGCATCGGCGCCTGGCGCGCCGACTGCCCGCCCGGGATGCTCGCCGAGCTCGCCGCCGTGGCCACCACCGCCCGCGAGACCGCCGAGGCCGCCGCCGCGACGCTCGACGAGGCCCGCACGGTCCGTGCCGAGGCCGACGAGACCGCCGCCGAGGCGACCCAGGTCAGGGACGAGCGCCAGGAGGCCGCCCAGCGCGCCCGCCGGGCCGCCGACGCCCTCGCCGGCCTGGCCTTCCGTCTGCGCGAGCGGTCCGCCTGGCAGGCCAAGCTCCGTGAACTCGCCGACGACGCCACCGAGTCCGAGGCCCGCGCCCAGACCTGCCTGGAGCGCGCCCGCGCCGCCGACGAGGACCGCCGCGCGACCCAGCGCACCGCCGACGACGCCCACCGGACCGCCCGCGCCCTGCGCGCCGAGCGGGCCGAGATCGCCGGCGCCTTCGACACCCTGCCCGAGGAGGACCCGGCGGCGCCCCGCACGGCCCTCCCCACCCTGCGCGAGGCGTACCGGGCCGCGTCCCAGCTGTACGAGAAGGTCGGCGTCGGCGCCGACCTGCGCGCCGAGCAGGCCCGCGCCGAGAGCGACGAGTCCGCGGCCGTCGCCGAGCTCGACCGCCTCACCAACAAGGTCCGCACCCGCGCCGAGCAGCTCATCGAGTCCACGGACGGCGCCGACGGCCCGTCCCGCCAGGCCGCGGCCGCGCGCGCCGAGTCGCTGGTCCAGATGCTGGAGACCCGCGCCTCGGAGGCGAGCGAGAAGCTCGGCCGGCTCCGCGGTGAGGCCGAGCGCCTGGCCCCCGAGGACGGCGAGGCCCACACCGAGCTGCCCGAGGACCTCGTCCCGGCCGACGCCGAGCGGGCGCAGGCCCTGCTCCGTACCGCCACCACCGAACTGGCCTCCCGCACCGACGCCCTGGAGTCGGCCCGCGCCGCCCACTCCGGTCTGCTGCGCGACCACCGGGCCGCCGAGGACGCCGCGGGCGGCTTCGACGAGACGGCCGCCCTCCTGCGGGACCTCCTGCGGGACCACGCGGAGGAGGAGCGGGAAGAGCCCGAGGCGTACCGCGGCACCCTGGAGGAGGCCCGTACGGTGGCGGCCGAGGCGCGGCGCTCGCTGCGCGGCTGCACGGCCGAGCTGTCCGCCGCCGACGCCTCCGTGCGCGAGGCGAGCGACATCCTCGTCCGGCACGCCAACTCCACCCGCTACGAGCAGGTCCGCACCCCGGCCCGCCAGCAGATCCGCGAACTCCCGGCGTCCGCGCTGCCCGAGCACGCCGCCAAGTGGGCCGAGGCGTTCGCGCCCCGGCTGCGGGTCCTCACCGACGAGCTGGAGCAGCTGGAGCGCAACCGCGACTCGATCGTGGACCGGCTGCGCGGCCTCGTGGAGTCCTCACTCGCGACCCTCCGCTCCGCCCAGCGGCTCTCCCGGCTCCCCGAGGGCCTCGGCGAGTGGTCCGGCCAGGAGTTCCTCCGGATCCGCTTCGAGGAGCCCGACCAGGCCACCCTCGCGGAACGGCTCGGCGAGGTGGTCGACGAGGCCACCCGCGCCGCCGTCAGGAAGAACTCCGACCTGCGCCGCGACGGCATGTCCCTGCTGCTCAGGGGCGTCCAGGCAGCCCTGGAGCCCAAGGGCGTCTCCGTCGAGATCCTCAAGCCGGACGCCGTGCTGCGTGCCGAGCGGGTGCCCGTCGGGCAGATGGGCGACGTCTTCTCCGGCGGTCAGCTGCTCACCGCGGCCATCGCCCTGTACTGCACGATGGCCGCGCTCCGCTCCAACGACCGGGGCCGCGACAAGCACCGCCACGCGGGCACGCTGTTCCTCGACAACCCGATCGGCCGCGCCAACGCCACGTACCTGCTCGAACTCCAGCGGGCCGTGTCCGACGCGCTCGGCGTCCAGCTCCTCTACACGACGGGTCTGTTCGACACGACGGCGCTGGCCGAGTTCCCGCTGGTGATCCGGCTGCGCAACGACGCCGACCTGAGGGCCGGCCTGAAGTACATCAGCGTGGAGGAGCACCTGCGTCCGGGCCTTCCGCAGGCCGCCGCCGAGGGGGAGACGACCCACGGCGAGATCACCGCCACGCGGATGTTCCGCCGCCACCAGTCCGACGACCCGGCACCCGCGACGTCGGCCTGACGGACGGTCCGGGCCCCCGGGGGACCGGACGCCGAAGACAGAGCGGCCCGGTCCCCCTCAGGGGGACCGGGCCGCTCGCCGTCCTGCGCCGAAGCCTCAGGCGGCCTCGGGCATCGTCGTCGCATCCGACCGGTTGTCCTCGTGCCGCTCACGGCGCAGCGAACGCGCCGTGCTGCTGGGCTCGGAGACCACTCCGTTGCGCTGTCGCCACACCTGACGGGTGATCCACACGTCGAGGACACTCCAGGTGGCGACGACCGTGGAGGCGACCGCTCCGATGGTCATCGGAAACGCCAGCCACGCGCCGGAGACCGTGCACAGGAAGGCCACCACCGCCTGGACGAGCGTCACCGAGGTGATCATCACCGCCCGTACGGCGGCGTTCCGCACCGGATCGGGCATGCGCTGGCGGCCCTTCGCGTCCTCGACCCACAGCTGACGCGCCGACCGCGCCTCGTGTTCCATTGTTCCGTCACTCCCCACCGCTGAAAGACCTCTGGGTCGTCTGCCCGTTGTGAGCGCCTTTACGCGGACAGAACCCTCCCCGTACTCATTGACGCACGAGAGAGGGAAAAGGTTTCGCCCGCCCCGGGTGCAACGCGAGTCGAACGCGAACGGAACGAACACTTCCAGCCATCTGCGCAGGCAGGAGAAATGGCACCCCATCAGGTGTCCTACGCCACAGTGACCGAACCCAACTCGCCGAATACCAGGACAAGTCATGATCGACGCTCACTCGACAGGCTGAAAATCGCACGGACGTGCCTTCGAGATGGCTGTGATGCAGTAGTAGGCTCGCGCCGCCGTTTGTTTGAATCCGAAGGTTGACGCCGCGTGTTGACGCCGGACGTCACGAACGTGAAGGACCTCCGTGGCGCGCGGGGGCCGAGCAGGGGGAGGCCATGCGCTTTCGCGGGAAGTCCATCCGCCGGAAGATCGTGGCGTTGCTCCTCGTACCGCTCGTCTCCCTCACCGGACTGTGGGGTTTCGCCACCGTCCTCACCGGGCGCGAGGCCGACCAACTGCTCGACGTCGGCTACATCGTCGACAAGGTCGGCTACCCCCTGGAGGACACCGCCCGGGTCATCCAGCTCGAACGCCGGCAGTCGCTCATCTACCTCGCCGACCCCCGCGGTTCCGAGGCGCTCCCCGCGCTGACCGACACCCGCCGCGCCACCGACCGGCAGATCGCCCGCATCCGGGCCAACGCCGCCGACCCCGGCGTACGGGAGGAGATGCGGCCCGTCACGGCCCAGCGGCTCAACTCCCTCCTCGAAGCCCTCGACGGCCTCGCCTCGCTGCGCCGCTCCGTCGAGAAGCGCAACATCGGCCGCATGCAGGCCCTCGAGTTCTACAACCGGCTCGTCGACCCCTGCTACAGCTTCCTCATCACCCTGCACGCCCTCGAGAACGTCGAGATGGACAAGCAGGGCCGCGCCCTCGTCGGCGTGACCCGCGCCCGCGAACTGCTCTCGCGCGAGGACGCCCTCGTCCTCTCCGCACTCGTCGCCGACCGCGTCACCGCGCAGGAGATCCGCGCGATATCCGACCTCGTCGCCAACCGCGAGCAGTTCTACGAGGTCAACCTCGAACTCCTGCCCTCCGCCGAGCGCGAGCACTTCGAGAAGTTCTGGCGCAGCCCCGACACGCAGCCGCTGCGCACCGCCGAGGCCGCCATCATCGAGCAGGGCCCCACCGACAGCCCGCGCGCCGTCACCGCCGCGCACTGGCAGGACCAGGCGAGCCCCGTCCTCGACGACCTCGCCCGCGAGAACACCGCCGCGGGCGACCGCTACCAGGACCGCGTCCAGCCCGCCGCGTACAGCGTCCTCCTCAAGGTCGGCGTCGCCGGCGTCCTCGGCTTCCTCGCCCTGCTCGCCTCCATCGTCATCTCCGTCCGCATCGGCCGCGAACTCGTCCGCGACCTGCGGCGCCTCCAGAAGGAGGCCCAGGAGGTCTCCGGCGTGCGCCTGCCCAGCGTGATGCGGCGCCTCGCCGCCGGCGAACAGGTCGACGTCGGAACCGAGGTGCCCCACCTGCGGTACGGCGAGGACGAGGTCGGCCAGGTCGGCCAGGCCCTCAACACCCTCCAGCGCGCCGCGGTCGAGGCCGCCGTCAAGCAGGCCGACATGCGCCGCGGCGTCTCCGAGGTCTTCGTCAACCTCGCCCGCCGCAACCAGGTCCTGCTGCACCGACAGCTCACCCTCCTCGACACGATGGAGCGGCGCACCGAGGACACCGACGAACTGGCCGACCTCTTCCGGCTCGACCACCTCACCACCCGCATGCGCCGGCACGCCGAGGGCCTCGTCATCCTCTCCGGCGCCGCCCCCTCCCGGCAGTGGCGCAAGCCCGTCCAGCTCATGGACGTCGTCCGCGCGGCCGTCGCCGAGGTCGAGGACTACGAGCGGATCGAGGTGCGCCGCCTGCCGCGCCTGGGCGTGGGCGGCCCCGCCGTCGCCGACCTCACCCACCTCATCGCCGAACTCCTGGAGAACGCCACGGTGTTCTCGCCCCCGCACACCGCCGTGCAGGTGCTCGGCGAGCGGGTCGCGAACGGCTTCACCCTGGAGATCCACGACCGCGGCCTCGGCATGAACCCCGACGCCCTCCTCGACGCCAACCTGCGGCTCGCGGAGACCCCCGAGTTCGAGCTCTCCGACACCGACCGCCTCGGCCTCTTCGTGGTCAGCCGGCTCGCCCAGCGCCAGAACGTCCGCGTCTCCCTGCAGACCTCGCCGTACGGGGGCACCACCGCCGTCGTCTTCATCCCGGCCGCGCTGCTCACGGACGCCCCCGAGACCCAGGGCGCCGGATTCCGCCTCGACCGCAAGTCGCTGGAGCGCACCGACCGGCCCGAGGACGGCGCCGCCGACACCGGCACGCTGCCCACCCGCCGCCCGGCCCTCGCCCGCGTTCCCGACGTGGCCGAGGCCCCCGGACCGCTGGACGGCCCCGTCGAGCTGGAGGCCCCGCTCGGCAGCGACGACTTCGATGTCCTCCTCGACCGCTCCGCGGACCTGCTGGACACCGAGAGCGAGCGCGGCGGCCTCTTCCGCCCCAGGGACCGGCGCCGCGGCGGACTCGCGCCGGCGAACGAGCAGCACCAGCAGACCCCCGACCAGACGACCGCCCGCGGCGAGCAGGAGACGCCCGCCGACTCCGGAGCCCCCGTCCCGCTGCCGCGCCGACGCACCCCGACCCTGGTCGTGGACCACGGCCGCCGCGTCGACGAGCCGGACCGCGCCCGCCACGGCGACGACACGGAACGGGCCCGCCCGCTGCCCGAGCGCGCCCACCCGCTGCCGGGCCGCGCGTTCCCCGCCCCGGGACGGGCCTCCGAGGGCGCCGGCGCCTCCGGCGGCCACACCCACGGCACGGGGCAGCACGCCCGGGGCGTCGGACACGACGACCCGGCCGGCCCGCCCCGGAGCACCGGTCCGACCCTCGTCCCCGTACCCCCGGGAGGCCCCGTGCCGCCCGAGGACGCCGACCCGTTCGGCGGTCTGCCCCGCCGCGTGCGCCAGGCCAGCCTCGCGCCCCAGCTGCGCGAGGGCGAGCGTCAGGCCGCCCGCGGGGCGGCGGCGCGTCCGGCCGCCGCGGACGACAAGCCCGATTCCTTCGAGCGCGACGCCGAGGAGGTACGCGCGCGCATGGCCGCCATGCAGCGGGGCTGGCAGCGCGGCCGACGCCACGGCGCCGACCAGGACGACCCGACAGCACAAGGAACGACACCCGAGGGGGACGGTCGATGACCGCACCGAACGCCGCAGCACCCAGCACCGCTTCCGGAAACGGCGAGCTGAACTGGCTCCTCGACGAGCTGGTCCAGCGCGTCGGGTCGATCCGGAAGGCCCTGGTGCTCTCCAGCGACGGTCTCCCCACCGGCGCCTCCCAGGAGCTGACCCGGGAGGACGGCGAGCACCTCGCCGCCGTCGCCTCGGGCTTCCACAGCCTCGCCAAGGGCGTCGGCCGCCACTTCGAGGCGGGCAAGGTCCGCCAGACGGTCGTCGAGCTGGAGGACGCCTTCCTCTTCGTCACGGCCGCCGGTGACGGCAGCTGCCTGGCCGTGCTGGCGGACGCCGACTCCGACGTCGGCCAGGTCGCCTACGAGATGACGCTGATGGTGAAGCGGGTCGGGGCCCACCTCACCACGGCCCCCCGGACCGGACTGCCCTCGGGAGGGTGAGTGGGACGGCATGAGTGACGCACCCGAGGCCGGCCTGCCGGAGCAGAGCCGGACGCCCGCCCCCCACCACTGGTTCGACGACGAGGCGGGGCCCGTCGTCCGTCCGTACGCGATGACCCGCGGCCGGACGAGCGCCGCCACCCGTCACCGCCTCGACCTGATCGCCGTGGTCGTCCCCGAACCCGCCGCGGACGACCCCGGCCGGGACCAGACGCTCTCCCCGGAACACGTGGAGATCGTCGAACGCTGCTCCGAGCAGCCCCAGTCGATCGCCGAGCTCGCCGCCGGCCTCGACCTCCCCGTCGGGGTGGTCCGGGTCCTGGTCGGCGATCTCGTCGAGGACGAACTCGTCCATGTGACCCGCCCCGTTCCGCCGGCCGAGCTGCCGGACGTGAGCATTCTTCGCGAGGTGATCAATGGCCTTCGGGCGCTCTAGCCGCAAGAAGCCGTTCGTCGAGCCGGTGACCCTGAAGATCCTCGTCGCGGGCGGGTTCGGGGTCGGCAAGACGACGCTCGTCGGCGCCGTCAGCGAGATCCGGCCCCTGCGGACCGAGGAGATCCTCAGCGAGGCGGGGCGTCCGGTGGACGACCTGCACGGCGTCGAGGCCAAGACGACCACCACGGTCGCCATGGACTTCGGCCGGATCACGCTGCGCGAGGACCTCGTCCTGTACCTCTTCGGTACGCCGGGCCAGGACCGCTTCTGGTTCCTGTGGGACGAGCTGGCGCAGGGGGCCCTGGGCGCGGTCGTCCTCGCGGACACCCGGCGCCTGGAGGACAGCTTCGCGGCCATCGACTACTTCGAGCGGCGCGGTATCCCGTTCACGGTGGCGGTCAACTGCTTCGAGGGCGCGCGGCGGTTCCCCGCCGAGAGCGTGCGCGGGGCGCTCGACCTCGACCCCGAGGTCGAACTCCTGATGTGCGACGCCCGCGACCGAGAGTCGGTCAAGAACGTCCTGGTGGCGGTCGTCGAGCACGCCCTCGTGCTGGCCGACCGCAGCCACGCGGCCGTCTCGACCTGACCGGACGCCGTCCCCGGGGCGTCTCGCGGCCCCGCGCACGGCGGGCCGGGCGCCCGGGGGCCGTCAGCGCACCGCCACCACGGCCGACCCGTGTCCGAACAGGCCCTGGTTGGCGGTGATGCCGACCCGCGCCCCGGGCACCTGACGGTCGCCGGCCGTGCCCCGCAGCTGCCAGGTCAGTTCGCAGACCTGGGCGATGGCCTGCGCCGGCACGGCCTCCCCGAACGAGGCGAGACCCCCGCTGGTGTTCACGGGCAGCCGTCCGCCGAGCGCGGTCGCGCCCTCCCGGAGCAGCTTGGCGCCCTCGCCCGCCGCGCAGAGCCCGATGTCCTCGTACCACTCCAGCTCCAGGGCGGTGGACAGGTCGTAGACCTCGGCGAGGGACAGGTCCTCCGGGCCGATCCCCGCCTCCTCGTAGGCGGCGCGGGCGATCGAGGCGCGGAAGGAGTGCGCCGAGGGGGAGACGGCGGCGGCCGAGTCGGTCGCGATGTCGGGGAGGTCGAGCACCGCCTTGGGGTAGGTGGGGGAGACCGTGGAGACCGCCCGCACCCGCACCGGGTCGGCATGCCCGTGCCGCCGGGCGAAGTCCATGCTGGACAGCACGAGCGCGGCGCCGCCGTCCGAGGTGGCGCAGATGTCCAGGAGCCGCAGCGGATCGGCGACGACGGCGGAGGCCGCGACCTCCTCGGCGGTGACCGGTTTCCGGTAGCGGGCGAGCGGGTTGAGCGCGCCCGCCGCCGCGTTCTTCACCTTCACCTGGGCGAAGTCCTCGGCGGTGTCGCCGTACAGGGCCATCCGGCGGCGCGCGTAGAGCCCGAAGTACGCGGGGTTGGTCGCCCCCAGGACGCGGAAGCGCAGCCAGTCCGGGTCATCGGGGCGGTCGCCGCCGGCCGGGGCGAAGAACCCCTTGGGTGTCGAGTCCGCGCCCACGACCAGGACCACGTCCGCCAGGCCCGCCAGGATCTGGGCCCGTGCGGTCCCGATGGCCTGTGCGCCCGAGGCGCACGCGGCGTACACGCTGGCGACCCGCGCCCCCTGCCACCCGAGTGCCTGGGCGAAGGTCGCCCCGGCCACGTACCCGGGATAGCCGCACCGCATCGTGTCCGCGCCCACGACGGAGCCCACGTCGCGCCAGTCCAGTCCGGCGTCGGCGAGCGCGGCGCGGGCGGCGGCCGTGCCGTAGGAGACGAAGCTGCGCCCCCACTTGCCCCACGGGTGCATTCCGGCACCGAGTACGGCGATGTCGTTCACGACCGCTCCTCCCCTTCGGCCCGGTGCCTGAGCTCCGAGGACCGCTCGGTGCCCGGGGGCCGCTCCTGTCTCCCGTCCCGGACCGGCCGCCAGTTCCAGGTGGTCCAGACGTGCTGCCCGTCCTCGTTCAGGACACCGGGCACCACCTCGACCTCGGTGCCGACGGCCAGGTCGGCCGGGGAGACGCCGGGCGCCGCCTGGCCGAGCACCACCATCGCCTCGGCCGCCAGCTCGACGGCCACCAGGGTGTACGGCTCCCAGGGCGCCTCGGGGTCGGAGACGTAGGGGGCGGGCGGGCGGTACCGGCCGTCGGTGTACGACCAGACCCGGCCGCGCGGGGAGAGCGGGACCTCGGTCAGCTCGCCGCCCCCGGGGCAGCCGGGGTTGCGGCACCAGCCGTCCTCGCGCGGGAAGAAGACCGACGCGCAGGCCGTGCAGCAGGTGCCGAGCAGGCGGAACTCCGCCTCCGGCACGGTGTCGTCGGTGAACCAGCCGTCCACCACCGGTCTGCGCGTCCGTGCCATCGAGACCTCCCGTACCACCGGCCACCACTGATCTGACGAAGCGTCAGAAGTGTGCCACGGGCGTCTCCGACGGGGAAGACTCAGCGGCCGGCCACGGACCGCCGCGCGACCGGGAAGTCGAAGTAGGTCGACGGGAACGGCTCCGGCTTGAAGGTGAAGTGCCACCACTCCTCGGGCAGGTTCACGAACCCCTCGCCGGTCAGCACCCCCTTGAGCAGCTGCCGGTTCGCCCGCTGGACCCCCTGGATCCGAGGGTCGTCGGTGTGCGAGCGCGTGTCGAAGCAGTCGTACCCGGTCCCCATGTCGACCGAGTTGTCCGGAAACCGCTCCTCCTGCGGCCCGTAGCACTCCACCAGCCGCTCACCCGGCACGTACGCGCGCGTGGGCACCGCCGGCAGCCGCACGATCGTCAGGTCCACCGTCGAGCCCCGGCTGTGCCCGGACTTCTCGGCGATGTAACCGTCCGCGAACAGCCGCGACTTGTCGACCAGCGGATAGAACTCGCCCTTCATGCGCGCGTCCGCCAGGTCCTCGGCCCAGCGCACGAAGTGGTCGACGGCACGCTGCGGCCGGTAGCAGTCGTAGACCTTCAGCGTGTACCCCCGGGCCAGCAGCCGCACCTGGGCGCGGTGCAGCGCCTCGGCCGCCGGACGGGTCAGGATGCACAACGGCTGCCGGTAGCCGTCGACCGGCTCGCCCACGAAGTTGTGCTCCGTCGTGTAGCGCATCTCCTGGACGATGGACCAGTCCACCTCGCTCAGTGCCACGAACCCCGCCGGTGCCTTCGGCTCCGGCGCCGCCGACGCCGGGGGAGCGGGCGCGACGACCGCGCCGGAGACGGCGAACAGACCGGCGGAGGCGATGACGGCGAGGGCGCGGACAGCGGAAGCGAGTCGACTCATGCGCCCCGTCTACCAGTTCCGGCAGCGCCGGGAAAGGGACATCGCATACGGTCGGCCCGTGAAGGACTCCCACTGCTCCTCCTGCGGCGCGGCCCAGCCGCCCGACGCCGGCTGGCCCCGCACCTGCCCCGCCTGCGGCGACACCGCCTACCGCAACCCGCTGCCCGTCGCCGTCGCCCTCCTCCCCGTCACCGACGCCGAGGGCACCGGCCTCGTCGTCATCACCCGCACCATCGAACCGCAGCGGGGCGGCATCGCCCTGCCCGGCGGCTTCATCGACCACACCGAGGACTGGCGCGCCGCCGTCGCCCGCGAACTCCGCGAGGAGACCGGCATCCAGGCGGCCGCCGCCGACGTCCGCCTCGCCGACGCCCTCAGCTCCCCGGGCGGCCACCTCCTCCTCTTCGGCCTGCTGCCCACCCGTCCCGCCGACACCCTCCCGCCCTCGGCCCCCACGGACGAGACCAGCGGACACCACATCCTCCGCGCACCCGCCGCACTCGCCTTCCCCCTCCACACGGAGGCGGTACGGAAGTGGTTCGAGGGGCAGTACGGCTGAGCCGGCGGCGTGCGGCCCGTCCCGGGCCGCACGCCGCGGACGCCCCCGGAGCGCGCATCCCGCACACCTCAGCCGGCGACACCCCGGACCCGCACCGGAAGTCCCGCCTCCGTCACCCCGTCGTCCGTGACCCGCTCCACCACCACCCGCCCCCCGAGCAGACGCGACTGGTACCGCTCGATCTCGGCAGGCTCCCAGCCGTCCCCCGTGTCCCGTACGACGAGGCCGCCGCCGGTCCGCCCCGCGGCGGGCGCCCACACCTCGAGGGCGAGCTCCCCGTCGTCACCGCGCACCGCCAGCACCGACCCCGCACGCGCGAGGACCGGCACCCGCGAGAGCGGCGCGTCCAGCAGCACCTGGCCGGGGCCCTCGTACGCCTGCCCCGTCGCCGTGTCGTACCACCGCCCGCGCGGCAACCGCACCGCCCGCCGGTCGGCGCCCCGCGTCAGCACCGGAGCCACCAGCAGCGCGTCGCCGAGCAGGAACGCGTCCTCGCAGTCCCGCAGCAACCGGTCCTCCGGCGTCCCCCACCACACCGGCCGGACGTACGGCGCGCCCGTCATCCGGGCGAGCCTGGCCAGCGTCTCGAAGTACGGCCGCAGCCGCTCGCGTTCGGCCAGCACCCCGCGCGCGTGCTCCAGGACCTCGGGACCGAACTCCCACGGCTCGCGCCGCCCCGCGTCGATCGCCGCGTGCGTGCGGAACAGCGGAAGCCACGCCCCCAGCTGGTACCACCGCAGGAACAGCTCCGGCGACGGGCTGCCGTCGAACCCGCCCACGTCGGGACCCGAGTACGGGACCCCGCACAGCCCGAGCCCCAGCACCAGGGCGAGCGAGGCCCGCAGCCCCGGCCACCCCGTCGACACGTCACCGGACCAGGTGCCCCCGTACCGCTGCATGCCCGCCCAGCCCGAGCGGGTGAAGAGGAACGGCCGCTCCTCAGGCCGCAGCCGGCGCAGCCCCTCGTACCCGGCGCGTGCCATCGTCAGCCCGTACACGTTGTGCGCCTCCCGGTGGTCACCGCCCCGCCCGTCCAGCGCGTGCCGCGCCGAACGGGGCAGCGTCGGTTCGCCGAAGGGAGCGAAAGCCACCGGCTCGTTCATGTCGTGCCACACCCCGGAGAACCCCTGCCGGAGCCGCTCCTCGTACAGCCCGCCCCACCACTCCCGTACCGCGGGATCGGTGAAGTCCGGATACGCGCACGTCCCCGGCCACACCTCCCCGTGGACCTCCCGGCCGCGCGCGTCCCGGACGAACGCCCCGGCCGCCCGCCCCTCGTCGTACAGCGGGTCACCCGGCTCGACCTTCACCGCCGGGTCCACGATCGACACCAGCCGCACGCCCTGCTCCGACAGCTCCGCAGCCAGCCCCGGCAGGTCGGGGAACCGCTCCCGGTCCACCGTGAACACCCGGTGCCCGTCGTAGTGGTCGATGTCGAGGTGCACGGCGGACAGCGGCAGCCCCCGCTCCCGGTACCCGGCCACCACCCGCCGCACCTCGCGCGCGCTCCCGAAGCCCCAGCGGGCGTGCTGCGGACCGAGCGCCCAGGACGGCGGCAGCGCGGGCGCCCCGGTCAGCGCCGCCCACCCGTGCAGCACGCGCGCGGGGGTGCCGACCACCACCCAGCAGCGCAGCGGACCGCCGCCCATCCGCACCTCGCTCGTCCCCGGCCGGTCGTGCCCCGACCCGGCGCCCTCCTCGCCCTCGGCCAGGGTGACCAGGCCCTCCCACGAGTTGTCGTGGAACACCAGGTGCGTCCCGGCGTCCGAGACGACGAACTGCACCGGCATGGTCAGGTAGAGCGGATCGTCCCCCGGAGCGAAGTGCCCCTGGGGATCGGTGTTCCACAGCCGGTACGCGCCGTCCCGCAGCCGGGGCCCCGCGGCCCGGCCGCCGAGCCCGAAGAACCGCGCGTCCGCCGGCACCTCGCTGCGCTGCACCCAGCGCGCCCCCGCACCGGCGCCGGCCGCCCCTCCCGCGCCGCCCTCACGCTCCGCGGAGTCCGCCTCCGTCTCCCACCAGCGCGGCGGCAGGTCCCGCCGCAGCATCACCCCGCCGGGCGTACGGACCTCCACCGCCCCGTGCCGCGAGACCGCGACCGTCACCCGCTCCGACACGATCCGCCACCCGCCGTCCGTGTCGGGCTCGAGGGAGGCCCGCGGGTCCGCCTCGGGCGGCTCGCCCGCGACGGCGTACGAGGGCAGCGGCCCGGCCCCGTCCCAGCCCCAGAACACGGTGCCGCCCGCCGAGACGCAGATCCGCAACGAGGACCGGGCGAACCGGACGGTCCCCCCGCCGGGCCCCGGCTCCGCCTCCAGGGCGAGCCCCGGCACCCGGGCCCGCTCCGTTCCGCGCGCCGGAAGCCCCCACGCGTCCGTGCGCCGCCGCCGCCACCCCGCCCGTACCGTCCGCCACCCCTGCACCGAACCGAACACCTTGATCGAACGCACCAGTCCACGACCGTCCATGACGATCACCCTGCCACCCACCTGGGGCGATACCGGCTTCGTTCAACTTCCGTTCACCCATGGTGGGGGCACATATTCAACTGCCCGACCATGGGCAGGCAGCCCTGGTGCGAAAGACGATCACATGGCATCGTCCTGTCAGCCGCGTTACGCGCACATCCCAGCACGTGCGCGGGACACACGCCGACCCCGCGTACAGCCAGGGAGCCGCCCCAATGACATCAGCGCAGACCGAACCGCTCTGGCAGCCGGACGACGAACGCATCGCCTCCGCCGCCGTCACCCGCTTCCAGGCATGGGCCGCCGAACACCACGGCGCGCCCGCGGACGGCGGCTACCCGGCGCTCCACCGATGGTCGGTCGAGGAGCTCGAAGCCTTCTGGCAGGCGATCGTCGAGTGGTTCGACATCCGCTTCACCACCCCGTACGAGCGGGTCCTCGGGAACCGCGCGATGCCCGGCGCCGACTGGTTCCCCGGAGCCACCCTCAACTACGCCGAGCACGCCCTGCGCGCCGCCGACGAGCGCCCCCACGACACCGCGCTCCTCCATGTGGACGAGACACACGACCCCGTGCCGACCACCTGGGCGGAGCTCCGCCGCCAGGTCGGCTCCCTCGCCGCCGAACTGCGCGCCCTCGGCGTCCGCCCCGGCGACCGCGTCAGCGGCTACCTGCCCAACGTGCCGCAGTCCGTCGTCGCCCTCCTCGCCACCGCCGCCGTCGGCGGCGTGTGGACCTCCTGCGCCCCGGACTTCGGCGCCCGCAGCGTCCTCGACCGCTTCCAGCAGGTCGAACCGGTCATCCTCTTCACCGTCGACGGCTACCGCTACGGCGGCAAGGAGCACGACCGCCGGGACACCGTCGCCGAACTGCGGGCCGAGCTCCCCACCCTCCGCGCCGTCGTCCACATCCCGCTCCTCGGCACCCCGGCACCCGAAGGGACCCTGGCCTGGGACGACCTCGTCGCCGGCGACGCCGAGCCGGTCTACGAGCAGGTGCCGTTCGCGCACCCGCTGTGGGTCCTGTACTCCTCCGGCACGACCGGTCTGCCGAAGGCGATCGTCCAGTCCCAGGGCGGCATCCTCGTCGAGCACGTCAAGCAGCTGGGCCTGCACTGCGACCTCGGCCCCGAGGACGTGTTCTTCTGGTACACCTCCACCGGCTGGATGATGTGGAACTTCCTCGTCTCCGGCCTCCTCACCGGAACGACCGTCGTCCTGTACGACGGCAGCCCCGGCTACCCCGACACCGCCGCCCAGTGGCGCGTCGCCGAGCGCACCCGGGCCACCCTGTACGGCACCTCCGCCGCGTACGTCATGGCCTGCGCCAAGGCGGACGTCCACCCGGGCCGCGACTTCGACCTCTCGGCCGTGCAGTGCGTCGCCACCACCGGTTCGCCGCTGCCCCCCGACGGCTTCCGCTGGCTCCACGACGAGGTCCGCGAGAACCTCTGGATCGCCTCCGTCAGCGGCGGCACCGACGTCTGCTCCTGCTTCGCGGGCGCCGTCCCCACCCTGCCGGTCCACATCGGCGAGCTCCAGGCCGCGGGCCTCGGCACCGACCTGCAGTCCTGGGACCCCTCCGGCAAGCCCCTCATCGGCGAGGTCGGCGAACTCGTCGTCACCAACCCCATGCCGTCCATGCCGATCCACTTCTGGAACGACCCCGACGGCAGCCGCTACCGCGACAGCTACTTCGAGATGTTCCCGGGCGCCTGGCGCCACGGGGACTGGATCACGATCACGGACCACGGCTCCGTCGTCATCCACGGCCGCTCCGACTCCACCCTCAACCGGCAGGGCGTCCGGATGGGGAGCGCCGATATCTACGAGGCCGTCGAACGGCTTCCGGAGATCCGCGAGTCCCTCGTCATCGGTCTGGAGGAGCCGGACGGCGGCTACTGGATGCCGCTCTTCGTGCACCTCGTGGACGGCGCCACCCTCGACGACGAGCTGGTCGACCGCATCAAGCGCACGATCCGCAGCGAGCTCTCCCCGCGCCACGTCCCCGACGAGATCATCGAGGTCCCCGGCGTCCCGCACACCCTCACGGGCAAGCGCATCGAGGTCCCGGTCAAGCGCCTCCTCCAGGGCACCCCCCTGGCCAAGGCCGTCAACGCCGGCTCGGTCGACGACCTCGGTCTCCTCCACTTCTACGAGTCCCTCGCGGCCAACCGCAGGAACTAGCGGCCAATCGCAGGAACCAGGGGAGTGTCCCCCTGGCCCACCGCACGAACCGGCCGGTGTGTCCGCAGGACACCCCGCGGGAGCCACGCAGAAGGTGACGGGGCCCGCCGATCCGACGCGATCGGCGGGCCCCGTCCGTTCCGGTCAGCCCTTCGGGAGCACCCCGGCCGCCGGGGCGGCCGCCTTGGCGAGTACCGCGGACACCCCGAGGACCGTTCCGGCGGCGCCCGCCGACGTCGTCTCCGTGAGCACCGTGCGCTGACCGAGGAACGCCGACGTCGTCCGGTCGAAGATCCACTGGGTCTGCTCGCCGTGGGAGGTACGGGCCACGGCGACGCCCTCGCGCCCTGCCGCGTCGGTCGCGGACGGCAGGACGGTCACCCCGGGGATCCGCGCCGCCGCCCGGTACAGCGCGGCAGTCACCTTCGGCGGGGCCCAGGTCTCCGCGAGCAGGGTCCCGATCGCCGTGAAGGCCCGCTGGTCGGCGTCGCCCCCGCCCGCGCGCGTGCCGTCCCTGACCAGGCGCAGCAGCGCGTCCGGATCGGTGGGAAGCGCCGCCACGTACGCGTGGGTCGGCTCGGTCACGGAGGGAACCCGCGTCGGCGGGCCGCTCCTGCGCGGCTCCGCCCCGCGGCGGTCCAGCTCGTACACGGGGGGCTCGGCCGCGCCCAGGGGCGCGTCGGCGGCCCCCGCCTCCCGCAGCAGACCCGGTCGGCTGCCGTCGGCGGAGAGCCACACCTCGCGCCGGTGCGCGGGAGGCAGGGTGGCCGGCCCTCCGTCGGCGGAGCGCCCCGCGAACGCGACGAGGCTCCGCACGTACACGAATCCGCCGGCCCCGACGTCCGGCACGGGAGCGGAGGCCGCGGCCAGCGCCGCTCCGGACAGCACCCGCACGGCGTCGGGCGACGCCGAACGGTCCACCGAGACCCGCCCGGGCGTCCCGGCCGGCGGCTCCCCGGGAGCCAGGACGACGACACCCGCGACGACCGCGCAGGCGACCGCGGGCGCGGCGATCCACCCGGCACGCGGCCTCCGGCGCGGCGCGCGCGTGCCGCCGGCCGTGCGGGCCTTCGCGCCGTTCTCGGCGACGAGTGCGCTGCGCAGGACGTCGTACCTCAGCTGCCGGCTCCGCTCCGGGGTCGGCTCGGGCACGGGCGGCGGCGGCAGCAGCTCGGCGAGTTCGGTGCGCAGCGGGTCGTCGGCACCGACCTGCGGTGTGCGAGGGGCGAAGGCGTTCACGACGGGTTCTCCGTGGTCTCTCGGACGGTCGAGCGGACGGCGCCGGCATCCGAGCCGACGAAAGGAACGGGCGCGGATCCCGGCCCGGGGAGAAGCACGGGCACAGCGCCCGGCCCGGGGAGGGGCACGGGCGCGACGCCCGGCCCGGGGAGGGGCACGGGCGCGACGCCCGGCCCGGCGTGGTGCCTCCTGCTCACTGCCCGGCCGCCCGCCCGCGCGACGGCCGCGGACCGCTCCTGCCGCCGAGCGGCGCGCAGTTCGGCGTCCGCCAGCTTCCGGAGCCGCTCACGGGCGCGGGACAGCCGGGACCGCACGGTCCCGACGGGGACGCCGAGCGCCTCGCCCGCGGCGGCGTAGTCGAGGCCCGCCCAGACGACGAGGGTGAAGACCTCGCGCTCGCGCCGCCGGAGCCGTCCGAGGGCGGCCCGCGCGGCGCGCAGCTGCTCCCCGTCCCGTATCCGGTCGAGGACGTCGTCGGCGAAGTCGGGCAGCACACCCCGCTCGGGGAGCCTGGCCAGCGCCGCGTCACGCCGCCGCGCCTCCCGGGCCGCGCTGCGCATGATGTTGGTCGCGATGCCGAGCAGCCACGGACGGAGACTCCCGCCGTCGGCGTGCACCCTCCCGCGACACCGCCACGCCTCCAGGAAAGCGGCGGAGACGACGTCCTCGGCCGCCGTCCGGTCGCCGCACACCCGGTAGGCGTAGTGGTACAGCACGCGTGCGTGCTCGTCGTACGCCTCACCGAGCGCCGAGGGGTCCCCGGCACGGAAACGATCTCTCATAGGTGATTCCACATCTGGCACTGGTCGCCGGTTCGTCCGGGTTCCCGTGACCTGGAGCACACCGGCGGCGGGTGTGTCCCAGGTCACGGGAACGCCGCGGCCGTCATGGGCAGTGCTGGACATGAACGTTTCCTCGACACCCCACGAACCGACCACCGGCAAGACCCCCGCCACGGCGGGCCGCGCCGGCCGCCGCACGGTGCTGCGGAGCCTCGCCCTGGCCGCAGTCCTCGCCGGCACGACCCTCCCGGCCCTCCCCCCGGCCACCGCCGCGGAACACACCCCCGAGACGTACACCCTGACGATCCGGCACGTGGACCGCACGGGGGCCGCCACCGGCGGCTACCTCACCCACGTCACCGGGATCTCCGGCCCCGGCGCTGCCGAGGAGGTCGCGCCCTACGACGCGACCGGAACGGTCACCGTCCGTCTTCCGCAGGGCCGCTACCTGCTCGACTCCACGCTGTCCGGCGCCGATCCGGCCGCCGGCACCGACTGGATCGTCCAGCCCCGCCTGGACCTGAACGGCGACACGACCGTCACCGTCGACGCCCGGACGACCGCCCCGGTCGACGTCCGGCCCGCGGACCCGGGCGCGCGCCCCCTGAACGGCCTCGGGTTCGTGGAGGTCACCCACGAGGGCCGGACCCGGTCCGCGAACGTCGTCACGGCGCGCGAGGCGCTGCGCGTGGCCCACCTCGGCCCCGCCGCCGAACCCGGCTCCGTCAGGGAGTGGTTCGACACCTACTGGTCCGGCGAGAGCACCGACTACGCCCTCGGCTACACCTTCACCTCCGACCGCGCCCTGACCGGTCTCGTCCGGCACCCCGCCCCCGAGGACCTGGCCACCGTCAGGATCCGCGCGGCCGCCCCCGACGGAGCGCCCGCCACCGGCTTCGTCTCCGTCCAGCCCAGCGCCGGTCCCACGATCGGCCTCGTCCGGCCGCTGCGGCAGCCCGGTACCGCGACCGTCCTCGTCACCCCCGAGCGCGGCCGGTGGGACGCCGAATACTCCGGACCGGCCGCACCCGAGTCCCCGCCCAACCGCTACACGGCCGGCGGATTCGCGGTGCGTGCCGGCGCCACCACCACCCACACCTTCGGCAACGCCGTCTTCGGCCCCGCCCTCGACAACACGCCCGGCGCCCGTCCGGCGGGCACCCGCGACGGCGACGCCCTCGCCCTCGACGTCCCGCTGCTGGCGGACGGAGAGGGCCACGCCCCGAGCGCGCCCCGCTTCCACGGCGCCACCACCACCCTCCACCGCGACGGGGTCCTGATCGGCACCCGCCACGGCGACCCGGGCCGTGCCCGGTTCACCGCCCCGCCCGGCCGGGCCGCGTACCGGCTCACGGCCACGGCGACCCACGGTGACGGCCCGGCGGCCGGCGGACGCGTCACCGCCTCGTGGACCTTCGTCTCCGCCCGTACGTCCGGTCCCACCGGGCTCCCGCTGAGCACCGTCCGCTTCACCCCGGCCCTCGACCTCGACGGCACCGCGCCCGCCGGCACCCCGGTCCGCGTGCCGGTCACGGTGCAGGGCGCCGCCGCAGGGACAGGCGTCCGCTCCCTCACCGTCTCGGTGTCCACCGACGACGGCGTGACCTGGACCCGCGTCCCCGTCCTCGACGGCGCGGTCGGCTTCCGCGCCCCGGCGCCCGGCCGCACCGTCTCCCTGCGCGCCGAACTCACCGACGCGGACGGCAACACCCTCACCCAGACCCAGCGGAACGCCTACCGGACCCGCTGAGCCCACGCCCCGACACCCACGGATGGCGCCGACACATACGGACGCTCCGGGGAAGGCCACCGCCTTCCCCGGAGCGTCCGCGCGTCAACCCCCGTACGTGGCCTGCGTGTCGCCCAGCACCTCGGCGAAGTCGGCCGCGAGCCGCACCGCGTCCTCCGGGGCCAGCGTCGCCGTCGTGATCCGGACCGCCGGGGGAGCCGCGATCCTGAAGCGGGCTCCCGCGGCGACCCACCAGCCCTGCGTCCGCAGCCCGTTCACCACCGCCGACTCGTCGCGCACGGGCGCCCACACGTTCAGCCCGCTCGCCCCGACGGCACGGATCCCGCGCGCGCCGAGCGCGTCGATCAGCGCCGTACGCCGCTCCGCGTACGCCGCCTCGCCCGCCGCCACCAGCCGACCCACCTCCGGGTCGGTGAACAGTCCGGCGACGGTCTCCTGGAGCACATGGCTGACCCAGCCCGAGGTCATCAGCATCCGCCCGTCGTGCCGCGCCGTCGTGACGGCGTCGCACGCGACCCCGGCCCACCGCAGGTCGATCCCGAGGTGCTTCGACACGGTCCGCACCTGGGCCCACCGGTCCAGCCCGGCCGCCGCGAGCGTGTGCGCCGCGGCCCCGCCCACCTCCGCGTTGTGGTCGTCCTCGACGACGAGGACCTCGGGAAACTCCCTCAGCACCGCCACGAGTTCGTCCCGGCGTGACCGGGTGAAGAAGGCTCCGGTCGGGCACTGGCCGCGCGGACTGCACACCACCGCGCGGGCCCCGGCCCGCAGCGCCGTCCGCAGGGCGTCCGGGACCAGCCCCTCGCTGTCCACCGCCACCGGGACCATCCGCAGCCCGAGAGCCGGCACCAGGTCGAGCAGGTGGTGGAAGCCGGGATCCTCCACGGCCACCGCGTCGCCGGGCCGCAGCTCCGTCGACAGGAGCCGCGCGATGCAGTCGAGCGCCCCGTGCGCGAACGTCACGTGGTCCGCCGGTACACCGTCCCGGGAGAACCACTCCCTGGTCAGCTCCTCCAGGACCGGCAGGCGCGGGGCCGCTCGATGGGACCCGTACACCGGGCTGACGGCCGACGGCGGCCGCAGTACGGGCAGGAACGCCGGGTCCGGATGACCGCCGGCCAGGTCCACGAGCCCGGCCGGAACGCGCGGCGGCCGACGGGACGCCACCGACGGCGTCTCGGCCACGACGGTGCCGCCCCGGCCGCGGGTGACGATCAGTCCCCGCTGCCGCAGCTCCTTGTACGCCGTCGCCACCGTGCCCGGACTCACGCCCAGGGTGTCGGCGAGCCGGCGCACGGGAGGCAGGGCGTCCCCCGGCGCGAGCCCCCCTTCGGTCACGCCGCGTTCGACGGACGCGGCAATCCCCTTGGCTGTCATGCCCTCGATCGAATATTGTGCTGCCACGTAAAAGATTATGTATCAATACAAAAGAATGCGCAAGGGGGACCCATGAGCCGCACCACCCGCCCGCCCTTCAGGGACCGCATCCCCGGAGGCCGCGACGGCCGCCGCATGCTCCTCATCGGCTTCATCGACAAGTGCGGCACCGGACTCTGGTCCACGGCCATGGCCCTCTACTTCACCTACGTCACCGGCCTCGGCCTCGGACAGGTCGGCCTCCTCATCGCCCTCTCCGGCGCGGCGGGCATCGCCGGAGCCCCCCTCGGCGGCCGGCTCGCCGACCGCTTCCCCCTGGTCCGCGTCATCATCTGCACCCAACTGCTGCGCGCCGCCGCCCTCCTCGCCCTCCTCACCACCGACGACTACGCGCTCCTCGTCCTCTTCTCCGCCGCGGGCGCCCTCCCCGACCGCGCGACCAACGTCCTCACCAAGCTGTACGCCGCCCGCGTCGCAGGCCCCGACCGCGTCCGGTACCAGGCCATCAACCGCACCACCTCCAACCTCGGCTGGACCCTCGGCGGCCTCGGCGCCGCGGCCGCCCTCGCCGTCGGCTCCACCACCGCCTTCCAGCTCCTGCTCGTCGGCGACGCCCTCTCCTACCTCGTGATGGCCGCCCTCACCCTCCGCTGCGCCGAACCCCCCGCCCCCGCCGCGTCCCGCGTCGCCGCCGCCTCCACCGACGCGCCGCCCACGGGCCGGCCCTCCAGCCCCTGGCGCGACCGCGGGTTCCTCGCCTTCACGGCGGGGGAGTCCGTCTTCTTCCTCCACGACTCCGTCCTCCAGGTCGCCCTGCCGCTCTGGATCGTCCACGCCACCGACGCCCCCGTCGGCCTCGCACCCCTCCTGATGGTCATCAACAGCGCCCTCGTCGTGGCCTTCCAGGTCCCCCTCTCCCGCTTCGGCGGCACCACCGACGCCGCCCGCCGCCTCTTCGTCCCCCTCGCCGCCCTCTTCGCCCTCGGCACGCTCGGCCTCGCCGTCTCCCCCCTCGGCGGCCGGACCCTCGCCGTCACCGCGCTGGTCACCGCGGCCGTCGCCCTGACCTTCGCGGAGATGATCCACACCATCGCCTCCTGGGAGATCTCCGTCGCCCTCGCGCCCGACGACGCCCAGGGCGCCTACCTCGGAGTGCACGGCCTCGCCCAGTCCACCCAGCGTTTCGCCGGCCCCCTCGTCATGACCGGCCTCGTCTCCGCCGGCCCCCTCGCCTGGCCCGTCCTCGGCGCCGCCCTCGTCGCCACCTGCGCCGCGCAGAACCGACTGGTCCGCCGACGCCTCACCGAATCGTCACTGTCAGTGGCCAAGGTTACGGTGAGTGAGCACTGATCGACGCGTCACCAGGGGGAGACATGACCCGCACCGCGACCACCACCACGACACGCCTCCGCCGCGCCCTGCGCCGCGAGATGCCCACCACCCTCGGCCTCCTCGCCGACGAGCACGACTTCGGCACCATGCGCCGCTACCGCACCTTCGCCTTCGACGACCACACCCTCTACCTCCAGCACGCCGAGGCCCTCCTCAAGACCCTCGCCCGCCAGGGCGGCCACACCACCGTCACCCTCTTCGACCCCGAGGAGTACGCGGCCTGGTGCACCGAGACGGCCCTCGACCCCGACGACCCCGCCAGCCGCGGCCGCTTCACCGCCCACCTCGCCGCCACCGGCGCCCGTGTCACCTATACCGGGCAACCCCTCACCACCCTCCTCCCCGAACTGGTCGACACCGCCGTCCGCCACGCCACCTGGGAGTTCGCCACCACCGTCCTCGCCACCGCCGGCACCTGCGCCACCTGCGGCGAGGACATCGGCCCCGTCTCCTTCGACCGTGCCGAGCGCATGCTCCGACGACTCATCGAAGCCGCCGGACCCGGCACCCACCACCTCGTCTGCAGCGTCCCCGCGGCCGGCGAACAGCTCCTCGCCGTCCTCCACGCCCACGCCGGAACCCGCCCCGAGGACCCCGCCGCCACCGAGTTCACCGCCGTCCTCGCCGCGGGCATCGCCCTCGGCGTCCCCGCCGGACTCGTCCTGCGCACCACCCTCCCCGGCGCGCGCGACCGCCTCCACGGCTGGCGCCTCGTCGGCGGCACCCTCACCCCGCTCACCGAGGCCGAGGTCTTCGCCGCCTACTGCACCGACGCCCGCACCGGAGAACCCCTCTCCCCGGAACCCGGCGTCGACTACCGCGCCGGACTCACCCTCGCCCCCGACCCCGACGACGACCATCCGCTCCACCCCTGACCGGTCCCGGCACGCCGAAGGGGCCTCCCGCCACCCACGTGACGGAAAGCCCCTTCGATCAACGACGTACCCGCGGGATCACTCCCCGGACAGCACCGCCTGCGCGGCGATCCGCGCGTCGTGCGCCGTGTCCGCCGCACGCGCCGCGGCCGCGGCCCGCTCGCACTGGGCCAGCGTGTACTTGGCCAGCGTCGCCCGCACATAGGGAATGGACGCCGCACCCATGGAGAGCGAGGTGACCCCCAGACCCGTCAGCACACAGGCGAGCAGCGGATCCGAGGCCGCCTCGCCACAGACACCACAGCTCTTGCCCTCGGCCTTGGCCGCCTCGGCGGACAGCGCCACCAGGTCGAGCAGCGCAGGCTGCCACGGGTCCTGGAGCCGGGACACCGCACCGACCTGACGGTCGGCCGCGAAGGTGTACTGCGCCAGGTCGTTGGTGCCCAGCGACAGGAACTCGACCTCCTGCAGGATCGAGCGCGCCCGCAGCGCGGCCGAGGGGATCTCGACCATCGCACCGAACTTAGCCCGCAGCCCCGCCTCGCGGCACGCGTCGGCGAACGCCTTCGCGTCCGTACGGTCGGCCACCATCGGCGCCATGACCTCGAGGTAGACCGGCAGACCCTCGACCGCCTTCGCCAGCGCGGTCAGCTGCGTCCGCAGCACCTCCGGGTGGTCCAGCAGCGACCGCAGACCCCGCACGCCGAGCGCCGGGTTCGGCTCGTCCACCGGGGTCAGGAAGTCCAGCGGCTTGTCCGCGCCGGCGTCGAGCACCCGCACGACCACACGGCCCTCGGGAAACGCCTCCAGCACCTTGCGGTAGGCATCGACCTGCTTCTCCTCGGACGGCGCCTTCTTGCTGTCGTCCAGGAAGAGGAACTCCGTACGGAACAGGCCGACACCCTCGGCTCCGGCCTCCACCGCCGCCGGCACGTCGGCGGGACCGCCGACGTTGGCGAGCAGCGGCACCTTGTGCCCGTCGGACGTCGCGCCCGGGCCGCTGGAGGTGGCCAGCGCGGCCTTCCGCGCGGCGGCGGCCTCGGTCAGCTCCGCCTTCTTCTCCTCGCTCGGCTCCACGAAGAGCTCGCCCGTGGACCCGTCGACCGCGATGAGCGTGCCCTCGGCCAGCTCACCCGCACCCGGCAGCGCCACGATGGCCGGCACACCGAGCGCCCGCGCCAGGATGGCGCTGTGGCTGGTCGGCCCGCCCTCCTCGGTCACGAAGCCCAGCACCAGCGTCGGGTCCAGCAGCGCCGTGTCGGCCGGCGCCAGGTCCCGCGCGATCAGCACGTACGGCTCGTCGCTGTCCGGAACGCCCGGCATCGGCACACCGAGCAGCCGCGCCACGATCCGGTTCCGCACGTCGTCGAGGTCCGCGACCCGCCCGGCCATGTACTCGCCGGCACCGGCCAGCAGCTCGCGATAGTGCGAGAAGGCGTCGTAGATACCCCGCTCGGCCGTGCTGCCGACGGCGATCCGGCGGTCCACGTCGGCGATGAGCTCCGGGTCCTGGGCGATCATCGCCTGGGCCTCCAGCACCGCCTGGGCCTCGCCACCGGCGAGGTTGCCCCGGGCGTTGAGGTCCGCGGCCACAGCCTCCACGGCCTGGCGGGCGCGCCCCTGTTCGCGCTCCGCGTCCTCGGCCGGAATCTGCTTGGCCGGCGGTTCCAGGACCGCCGTGCCCATGTGCCGGACCTCGCCGATCGCCACTCCGTGGCTGACGCCGACGCCTCGCAGCGTTGTCTCCATCTCACCCGTCTCCGATTGAGCGACGGCCCCGGCCGCCGCGTTGAATGTCGAACTCGCGGTCGTCACCAGGACGGTCCGGCTCAGTTCCAGCCGAAGAGCCGGTCGCCGGCCTTCACGTCGCCGTCCTCGACGACGTCGTGGAGCGAGTCCGCGGTGGCCTCCAGGGCCACGATGGGACAGATGGGGGACTTGCCGGCGGCCTCGACCTCGGCGGGGTTCCAGCGCACGACGGCCTGTCCGCGCGTCACGGTGTCACCCTTGTTCACGAGCAGCTCGAAGCCCTGCCCGTTGAGCTGGACGGTGTCGATGCCCAGGTGCGTGAGCACACCGTGTCCCTCGCCGTCCACGACGACGAAGGCGTGCGGGTGCATGGAGACGACGACCCCGTCGATGGGGGACACCGCCTCCGAGGGCTCACGTACGGGGTCGATGGCGGTACCGGGCCCGACCATCGCACCGGAGAAGACCGGGTCGGGAACTGCGGCGAGACCGATGGCGCGTCCAACAAGCGGCGACGTCACGGTTGTCATGGGAAGCCTCCCAGGGGCGGAGATTGTGTGGCGCCGTCACTACCTGTCCTGGACGGCGTACTGTTCAGAAGCGTATGTCATAGGAAGTCCCAGTTCCGCACGAGACGTACCAGTTGGGCGGAGCTAGGGACCACCAGCGACGATTTGCCTCTACTGACGGTGGGATGTACTGTCGTACTCCTGCCTGACCCCAACGCGGCCTTGAGTCGCGGGTCGGCAGCACCTATCAAGCCAGATCCTAACCCCAGTGGTCTACACCTCTGCATGCTCGCGGAGGAGTGGTCAGGGGGACCGAGAAAGCCTGGTAATGTTTGACCCCGCCGGGAACGGAAACACGAAAGTGAATTCCTGCCCCGGTAACCCGCTCCAGCGGGTGGCAGAAACGCAAAAACGGATCTGCTAAGCTGGAAACACAAAATACCGAAGGGAAAGCCCGGAGGAAAGCCCGAGAGGGTGAGTACGAAGGAAGCGTCCGTTCCTTGAGAACTCAACAGCGTGCCAAAAATCAACGCCAGATTAGTTGATACCCCGTCCATCTTCGGATGGCGAGGTTCCTTTGAAAGTCCTGCCGG
>NZ_JBFBBC010000003.1:469080-505322 GCF_040689545.1 Streptomyces sp. NPDC051180 | reverse complement strand
AGGCCCTCCGGGCGCTTCCTTCGTTTCCGACTCTATCAGATCTTTCCGATCCGATTTCCTCGGTGCTTTCCGGTCCCTTTTGCTTTCGCTCCGGGCCCTTCCGGCGGTTCCGACTCTATCAGATCCTTTCGGCGTCTGATTCCCAGTCAGCGGGGTTTGTCTTTCCGGCTGTTGGGCCGTTCCGACGTCTCAAACTCTAGCGGATTTCCCCGGCGCCTCATAATCGAGACTTTCGAAATGAATTTCGGCATGCCGAAATTCGTCCCGGTGGGGAGTTCGTACTGAGTAGAGGTGCCGCATCAGCGGCGGGAGTGGCTGTCGGAGAACCGTTCCGGCTCGGCGACAACTCGGAGAACACTACGCATCCGGTGGAGGCGTGTCAACCCCCCTCCGAAGGGGTCAGTCGAGGTCCTTGAGGCGGCCGCCGGCGTCGGGCTGGGTGAGCTCGACACGGCGGAGGAGCCGGATGAGGACCTCGCCGAGGATGCCCCGCTCCTCGGCGGTGAGGTCCTGGAGGAGGTCCTCCTCGAAGGCGGTGGCCATGCGCATGGCCTCCAGCCACTTGGAACGGCCCTCGTCGGTCAGCTCGACGATCACGCGGACGCGGTTGTTCTCGTCGCGGTCGCGGGTGACCAGGCCCTCTCCCGCCATCCGGTCGATCCGGTGGGTCATGGCGGCCGGAGTGAGGCCGAGGCGCTTGGCGAGCTCGCCGGGGCCCAGGCGGTAGGGCTCGCCGGCGAGGACGAGGGTCTTGAGGACCTCCCACTCGGCGTTGCTGATGCCGAGGTCCGAGAGCTGGCGACCGTACGCCACGTTCATGCGGCGGTTCAGCCGGCCGAGCGCGGAGACGACCTTCTCGACCTGGGGGTCGAGGTCGCGGAACTCGCGCTGGTAGGCGGCGATCTGCTCGTCGAGGCTCGGCTCCTGGGGGGCCTGCTGGCCGGACCGCTCAGTGGTGTCGGACATGCGGCGAGTATCCCACGGGACCCGTTGGCGTTGAAGTCCTTCGGTGTGTACTGTTAAGCCGTTAACTTTAGTGTTGAAGTCTTCAAGGTTCAGGGCTACACCTCTGAACCTGCGACCGAAGTGGGTGAGTGTGACCGAGGCGAGGGGCGCAGCCATGCGCCGGATTCAGGCAGGCAGCGCGCTGAGCGCGTTCGGACTCGGCTTCACGGTGCCGTACCTCTATGTGTACGTCGCCCAGGTGCGGGATCTGGGTGCGGCGACGGCGGGCATCGTCCTGGCGGTCTTCGCCATGGCCGCACTGGTGGTGCTGCCCTTCAGCGGGCGGGCCATCGACCGTCGCGGGCCGGTGCCCGTGCTGCTGGTGGCCTCGGTGGTCGCGGCCGTGGGCGCGGTGGCGATGGGCTTCGCGTCCAGCGTGCCGGCGGCCGTGGGGGCCGCGGCGCTGCTGGGTGCGGGTACCGCGGTGCTGCAGCCGGCCCTCGCGACGATGATCGTCTGGTGCTCGACCCCGGTCGGCCGGACCCGGGCCTTCGCGATGCAGTTCTTCCTGCAGAACCTGGGGCTGGGCGTCGGCGGTCTGATCGGCGGTCTGCTGGTCGACACGAGCCGTCCGGGCAGCTTCATCCTGCTGTTCTCGATCGAGGCGGCGATGTTCCTGGTCCTGGCGGCGATCGTGGGGACCGTGCGGATGCCGGGCTCCCCCGCGTTCCAGGGCGCCCGTCCCTCCGAGGGCGGCAAGGGCGGCGGCGTGCGCGCGCTGCTCGGGCACAAGGCGATGGTGCAGCTGTGCGTGCTGGGGTTCGTCCTCTTCTTCGCCTGCTACGGACAGTTCGAGTCGGGTCTCGCGGCGTACGGCACGGAGGCGGCCGGCATCCAGCCGTCGACGCTCGGGATCGCGCTGGCCGCCAACACGGCGGTGATCGTGGCCGCGCAGTTCCTCGTGCTGCGGTTCGTCGAGCGCCGCAAGCGCACCCGGGTGATCGCGGCCGTGGGTCTGATCTGGACCGTGGCGTGGCTGATCGCCGGGTACGCGGGTCTGGGGCACGGCAGCCAGGCGATGGCGACGGCGGCGTTCGTCTCCACGTACGCGCTGTTCGGGCTCGGCGAGGCGATGCTGTCGCCGACCGTGGCGCCGCTGGTGGCCGACCTGGCCCCGGAGTCGATGGTCGGGCAGTACAACTCGGCGTTCGCACTGGTCAAGCAGCTGGCGCTGGCCGTGGGCCCGGCTGTGGGCGGGCCCATGGGGGCCGCGCTGCACGGTCCGTACATCGTGACGTTCGTGCTCTTCTCGCTCGGCATCACCTTCCTGGCCGTCCGGCTCGGCCGACGGCTGACGCCCGAGCAGAACCAGCCGTCGCTCGCGTCGGCGAAGCCGTCGAAGGTCGTCGCCCGGCACCGGCCGGAGCGGAAGGTCGAGGCGGCCGCCTAGACACCCCCTGAAGCGCGGCCACCGGTGCACCCGCTAGAAATCGCCCTCCTTGACCACGCGGTCGGGGAGGGCGAACTCGCACCAGACCGCTTTGCCGCCGCCCGGTGTGCGGCGGCTGCCCCAGGACGAGGCGATCGTCGCGATGATCGAGATCCCGCGACCCGCCTCGTCCTCCGTCTCCGCCCTGCGGCGGCGCGGGAGGTGGTCGTCCCCGTCGGTGACCTCGATGATCAGGCGGCGGTCGGTGCGGCGCAGCCGCAGCCGCATGGGCGGGGTGCCGTGCTGGAGGGAGTTGGCGACGAGCTCGCTGGTGGCGAGGACGCCCAGGTCGCGGAGTTCGACCGGGAAGCGCCAGCTCGACAGGACTCCGGAGGCGAAGGCACGCGCGCGGGGCGCGGCTTCCACGCCGCCGAGGAGTTCCAGGGCCGCGTTGTGGAAGAGCTCGGCGTCGGTCCCCTCGCGGGAGGGGTGCTGGACGACGAGGACGGCCACGTCGTCGTCGTGCTCGGCGGTGACTCCCAGGGAGCGCAGCAGCCGGTCGCAGACGACCTGCGGGGTGCCGCTGGCTCCGGAGAGGGCGCGGGCCAGTGCGGCGACGCCCTCGTCGATGTCCTCGCGGCGGCGTTCGACCAGGCCGTCGGTGTAGAGGACGGCGGTGGAGCCGGGCGGCAGGGCGATGGAGCCGGAGGCGTGCAGCCAGCCGCCGGTGCCGAGCGGCGGTCCGGTGGGGTCCTCGGCGCGGCGGACGGTGCCGTCCTCGTCCCGGACGAGGATCGGGAGGTGGCCCGCGGAGGCGTAGACGAGCTTGCCCTCGCTGGGGTCGTGGATCGCGTAGACGCAGGTGGCGATCTGGCTGGCGTCGATCTCGGCGGCGAGCCCGTCGAGGAGCTGGAGCACCTCGTGCGGGGGCAGGTCGAGGCGCGCGTAGGCCCGGACGGCGGTGCGGAGCTGGCCCATGACGGCGGCGGCGCGCACGCCGCGGCCCATCACGTCGCCGATGACGAGCGCGGTGCGGCCGGCCCCGAGGGTGATCACGTCGTACCAGTCGCCGCCGACGGCCGCGTCGGTGCCGCCGGGCTGGTAGGTGGCGGCGATCCGCAGGTCGTCGGGTTGTTCGAGGTCCTGCGGGAGCAGGGAGCGCTGGAGGGTGACGGCGGTCTCCCGGTGGCGGCGCTCGCTGGCCCGCAGCCGCTCGGCGGCCTCGGCGTGGTCGGTGACGTCGGCGGCGTGGACGAGGACGCCGCCGCCGTCGAGGTGCGGGCTGTCCACGGGCAGGCAGGTGACCGTGTACGACCCGCCGTCCTGGGTGCGGCGGGACTTGACCGTGCGGGGCTTGCCGCTGCGCAGGACCTGGTCCATGAGGGGCAGCAGGCCGAGCTCCTCGGCCTCCGGGCAGGTGTCGGCGACGGTGGCGCCGGCCGGCCGGGGCCCGAACGCGGCGGCGTAGGCGTCGTTGACGTACGCGACGCGGTGGTCAGGGCCGTAGACGAGAGCGACCAGGCCGGGGAGCCGGCCCAGGAGCTCCCGGACGGAGAAGTCCTCCAGGGCGGGGACGTCGGCGGCCGCGGCGATGTCGGCGGCGAGGTGCTCCAGCTGCTGCCCGTACTCACCGCGGGCGGCGGGCACGGAGCCTTCGGTCCCCCGCGCCGCGCGGCGCTGCGTGCCGGGGAGCCGGGCGCTCCAACGGGTGAAGTTCACGGATCTGTATGCCTCGTGGTGTCGGTGCCGTGCAGAGTCACGCTGTGCAGGTGTGAGCCCACCTATGGTCACACGTCCAGTGTGGACGAGTGCACTGACAGTGATGTCAGGACGACGGCTTGTCGCCGGGGTCGGGCGGCGGAGCCGCGGCGAGTTCGAATTCGGCGCGGGGGTGTTCCAGCGATCCGAGGGAGACGATCTCCCGTTTGAACAGGCCGGACAGGGTCCATTCGGCGAGGACCCGGGCCTTGCGGTTGAAGGTCGGGACCCGGCTGAGATGGTAGGCGCGGTGCATGAACCAGGCCGGATATCCCTTGAGCTTGCGTCCGTAGACGTGGGCGACTCCCTTGTGGAGGCCGAGGGAGGCGACCGAGCCGACGTACGCGTGCGCGTACCGGGTGAGCGGCCGGCCCCGGAGGGAGGCCGCGATGTTCTCCGCGAGGACCTTGGCCTGGCGGACGGCGTGCTGGGCGTTGGGGGCGCATTCCCTGCCGGCTTCCTCCGCGGTCACGTCGGGGACGGCCGCGGCGTCGCCGGCGGCCCAGGCGTGGGCGACGCCGTCGACGGCGAGTTCGGCGGTGCAGCGGAGCCGGCCGCGTTCGTTCAGGGGCAGGTCGGTGGCGGCGAGGACGGGTGCGGGCTTCACGCCGGCGGTCCACACGACGGTGCGGGTGGGCAGCCGGGTGCCGTCGCTGAGCACGGCGACCCGGTCCTCGCAGGAGTCGAGGCGGGTCTCCAGGCGTACGTCGATGTTCCGGCCGCGCAGCTCGCGGATGGCGTACCGGCCCATCTCGGCGCCGACCTCGGGGAGGATGCGGTCCGATGCCTCGACGAGGACCCAGCGCAGGTCCTCCGGCTTGATGTTGTGGTAGTACCGCGCGGTGTAGCGGGCCATGTCCTCCAGCTCGGCGAGGGCCTCCACGCCCGCGTAGCCGCCGCCGACGAAGACGAAGGTGAGGGCGGCGTCGCGGATCGCGGGGTCGCGGGTGGAGGAGGCGATGTCCATCTGCTCGATGACGTGGTTGCGCAGGCCGATGGCCTCCTCGACGGTCTTGAAGCCGATGCCGTGGTCGGCGAGGCCGGGGACCGGGAGGGTGCGGGAGACGGAGCCGGGCGCGATGACCAGTTCGTCGTAGGTGAGCTCGGTCGTTCCGGTGCCCTCCTCCTCGGTGGCGAGGGTGGCGAGGGTCGCGGTCCGCTTGGCGTGGTCGACCGACCTGACCTCGCCGATGACGATCCGGCAGCGGTCGAGGACCCGGCGGAGCGGCACGACGACGTGCCGCGGCGAGATGGAGCCGGCCGCGGCCTCGGGCAGGAACGGCTGGTACGTCATGTAGGGCTCGGGCGTGACCACCACGATCTCGGCGGCGCCGGCTCTCAGCTCGGCCCTGAGCTGCCGCTGGAGGCGCAGCGCGGTGTACATGCCGACGTAGCCACCGCCGACCACGAGAATGCGCGCAGGTTCGGTCACTGTCCCATGACGCACCCCCGTCCGTTGTTTGTCCACAGCCTCGGCAAATTGTGTGACCGGAGGGGTACGGAGGCGCGGGGTGGCGCGGAGCGCGGGTGCGGGGCGATCGGTGCAGGTCAGGGCGGGTCGGGCGGGGCCGTCGAGGGGTCGGAATCGGGAGTGTTCCGGGCCTTGCTCCGATCGGGGGGCGCACCGTACGGAACTTCCCCTTCTGAATTGACCCGGACTCAACTATGTTCGTACCTCGTCGGGGTGTCGGACCGGAGCGCGTGGACCGAAGCGCTGATCGGCCGGAAACCCCGTGTCAGGGCGGGGAGTCTCCGGGGGGAGACATCATGAGCGGGGGAACGCTTATGCAGATTCAGGATTCGCGATGGCAGTCGGGCGCCGCGACGGCGATCGTCGACGACGGCCACGGCTCGGGGGGCGCTGCCTCCGAGCCGCGCAACGGGACGCTGCCGTCCCACGCCAGGTCCGCGCCGCTGCGCGTGGACGCCCAGCGCAATCTGGAGCACGTCCTGCGTGCCGCGCGCGAGGTCTTCGGCGAGCTCGGCTACGGGGCTCCGATGGAGGACGTGGCGCGCCGCGCCCGGGTCGGCGTCGGCACCGTGTACCGCCGCTTCCCGAGCAAGGACGTGCTGGTGCGCCGGATAGCCGAGGAGGAGACCTCCCGGCTGACCGAGCAGGCGCGGGCCGCGCTGGGGCAGGAGGAGGAGCCGTGGTCGGCGCTCTCCCGGTTCCTTCGGACCTCGGTGGCCTCGGGCGCGGGGCGGCTGCTCCCGCCGCAGGTGCTGCGGGTGGGCGTGGACGAGCCCTCGGTGCTTCCCGTCGTCGCCGACGGCGGTGACGGCGTGGCCCGTGTGCCGTACCAGCGGGGTGTGGCCGAGCAGGGCGACGCGCGCGCGGTCGTGCCGCGCGACGTGCCGGCGGACGAGCGGGACGACGCGGGAGCGGCGGAGCTGCTGGAGGTCGTCGGACGGCTCGTCGACCGGGCCCGCGAGGCGGGTGAGCTGCGGACGGACGTGACCGTGGCGGACGTCCTCCTCGTGATCGCCACGGCCGCTCCGGCGCTGCCGGACGCGGTGCAGCAGGCGGCCGCCTCGGCCCGGCTGCTCGACATCCTGCTGGAGGGCCTGCGCTCCCGGTAGGTCCCGCGGTCTTCTCCGGGGCCCCTGGGGAGACGGCTGTTTCGTGGTCCGGGCGGACCAACGAGCATGACACGAACGTGTGATCGGTTACGCCCGGATACCCGAAGTCTGCCCGGACGAGTGGTAAGTGGACGCGGCGCCTCGGCGTGCCCGCGCTCTGTGGCAGTCTTGCCCGGTGTTCGGGTCTGGGCGTGCGTACGGGGGCTTCCGCGATGAGCGGTGACGGTCGGGACGAACCGCTGGGCGACGGTGACGGCCCGGAGTCCGGAGGGCAGAGCTCCCGTCAGGTGCCGAGCCAGGGCGGCCCCGGAGGCCACGGCACCGTGCGCACCGACCGGCTCGGCCGGTTCGAGGCGAGTGTGCCGCAGCAGCGGGAGGGCAAGCCGTCCGGGTCGATCGCCCCGGCGGGCGCGGGATCCCCCGGCGTTCCCGAGGCCGACGCCGGAGCAGGGTTCCCCGAGCAGGACGACGACGGGTCCGAGGGCGTGCTTCCGCCGCCCCTCGCGCTGCCGCCGTCCGACCCGGAGCTCGTCCAGCTCATGCGGGAGGGCGACGACTCCGCGTACGAGGAGCTCTTCCGCCGCCACTCCGACGCCGTCCGGCGGTACGCCAGGACCTGCTGCCGGGACGCGCACACCGCCGACGACCTGACGGCCGAGGTGTTCGCCCGCACCCTCCAGGCCGTCCGGGGCGGGGCCGGCCCCGAACAGGCCGTGCGCGCCTACCTGATGACCACCGTCCGGCGTGTCGCGGCGCACTGGGCCAGGACCCAGAAGCGCGAGCACCTCGTCGAGGACTTCGCCGTCTTCGCGGCCGAGGCCGCCCGCTCCTCCGAGGTGTCCGACCAGGACACGATGGACCTCGGCGCGGACGTCCGCGCCATGCACGAGGCCGAGCGGTCCCTCGCCCTGCAGGCGTTCCGGTCGCTGCCCGAGCGCTGGCAGGCCGTGCTGTGGCACACCACCGTCGAGGAGGAGTCGCCGAGCGACGTCGCCCCGCTCTTCGGTCTGACCGCCAACGCGACGGCGGTCCTCGCCAGCAGGGCCCGCGAGGGCCTCAAGCAGGCGTACCTGCAGGCCCACGTCAGCCAGTCGCTGACGGCGGGCGGCGACTGCGCCCGCTACGCGGACCGGCTCGGCGCCTATGCGCGCGGCGGGCTGCGGATGCGGGCCGAGCGCGGCCTGCGCAAGCACCTCGACGAGTGCGCCAAGTGCCGGCTCGCCGCCGGTGAGCTCGCCCAGGTGAACGCCGGGATCCCCGCGCTGCTGCCGGTCGCCGTCATCGGCTGGTTCGCCGCCGGCTACTCGCTCAAGGCGGCCGGTGTCGTCGCGGGCGGCGCCGTCGGCGCGGCCGGCGCCGGCGCGGCGGCCGCGGCCTCCGGCTCCTCCGGGGGCGCGGCCGCGGGCGGGGCCGCCGCCGAGGGGCTCGGCGTACCCGCGAAGGCGGGCATCGCCGCGGCCATGGCGGTCGCCGCGGCCGCCGGACTCGTCTGGGCCATGGCCGGCGACCCCCGGCCGGTGGCCGCGCCCGCACCGGCGCCGCCGGTCGTCACCCCCGTGGTGCCGCCCGCCCCCGCGCCGCCGCCGAGGGCCGCGCCCACGCCCGTACCCCCGCCGACGCCCGTGCGGTCCGAGCCGCCGGCGCCCGAGCCGACGCCGACGCCGGCGAAGCCCACGCCGAAGCCGGCTCCCCCGCCGAAGCCCGTCCCGAAACCGAAGCCGAAGCCCACGCCGACACCCCGTCCGACGTCGGCGCCCGAGACGCCCTCGCCGAAGCCGACACCCCCGCCGAAGCCCGCGCCGCCGACCGTCTACCGGGTCGACGAACTGCGGTACGGCGTCCTCGGCGACGGCACCGAGCCCGAGGTGTCCCTCTCGGACAGCAGCTGGATGTGGCCGCGGCGCGGACTCTCCCTCGGGGGCACCACGTACGCGCACGGCGTGAGCGTCCACGCGCCGTCCTCGCTGCTGGTCGACCTCAACCGGCCGTGCACGGCCTACGACGCGGTCGTCGGCATCGACGACCTGAGCGCCCTCCTCGGCGTCGGCGGCGTCCGCTTCTCCGTCTACGGCGACGGCGAGCGGCTGTGGCGCTCCGACGTCGTGCGGGCTGGCGATCCGCCCGTCCCCGTCCACGTCGACATCTCCGGCCGCAGCACCCTCCGGCTCGTCGTGGAGGACCACACGCCGTTCGGGCGGGCGGCGGTCGCCGACTGGGCGGACTCCCGGATCAGCTGCTCCTGAGCCCGTCACGGGGGCGCTCGACGAGGGCGAGGACGGCGTCGACGTCGAGCCCCGCGCCGGCCGCGCGGGCGGCGGCGAGACCGGGCGCGCCGAGGGCGGCGAGGCCCCTCGCCCGCACGGACTCGGCGTCCCGGCGCTGCGGGACCGAGCGGGGTATGTCGCGGCGCCAGACGTCGACGGCGGCCAGGACCGTCACGGCGAGGGCGGTTTCACCCGCCTCGGCCAGGGTGAGGGCGACGCCCTCGCCGAGCGCCGCGTACACGAGGTTCGCGCACTGGCCGTCCCGTGCGACCCGCAGCGCGGAGACGGCGTGGGCGACGGCCTCGGCGCCCTTGCCCTCGTACGCCTCGACGAGGGCGGTGAGGCCGCTCACCGCGGCCGTGAAGTGCGTGGGCGGGGTCCCGACCGTGACCCGCCGGCGGGCCTCCTCCAGCAGGACGCGGGCCTTGGCGAACTCGCCCCGCTGGAGCGCGATGGCGGCGCGCAGGAAGCCGACGAACGTGCGGGAGTCCTCGACGTGGTAGCGCTCGGCCTCCGCCTCGGCCTCCGCGAGGCCCTTCTCGGCGGCGTCCATGTCCCCGCGGTGAAAGGCGAGTTCGGCGATCCGCGCGAGGAGGAACGGGCTCTCGGCGTGCGCCCCGACCTCGCGGGCGAGACCGAGAGCCTCGTCGTACGCCGCACCCGCCTCCTCGTGGCGGCCGCGCATCATGTGGGCCTCGGCCGCCGCGCTCGCGATCTGCGCCCCCATCCAGCGGTCGCCGACGCTCCGGGCCAGGACGCGGAGCTCCGCCAGGTCGTCGTCGACCCCCGGCAGGTCGCCGGGCATGTCGACGACCATGTGCGTCCGGAACATCAGGGTGACGCCGACCTCCCAGTCGCCCCCGTGGCGACGGCAGTTGGCGACGGAGGCGTCCAGCATGGCGCGGATCGTGGCCGGGTCCTCGGTGAGGTACGCGGTGAACGGCCAGAGCAGACCGGGGAAGCGGGCCGCCTCGGGGCCCGGGTCCGTGCCGAACGCGGCACGGACCCGACTCACCACGTCCGAGAGCTCGGGGTCGTCGCGGAACTCACTGGCCGCGTGGTTCTCGACGGCGAGGAAGAAGTACAGCATCCGCAGCTGCATGCGCGGCCAGTACCGGGGGTCGGCCGGATCGTCCGGGTCCTCGCCCAGCGCGAGCGCGCGCTCGGCCCAGGCCAGGCCCTCGGGACGGTAGTTGCGCAGCCACCAGAACCAGCCCATGGCGAAGACCAGCCGGTGGGCGGCGGCCTCGTCCGGGGCGGTGAGGAGGGTGCGGTGCAGGGCGGCGCGGATGTTGTCGAGGTCGCGCTCGATCCGCTCGATCCAGGGCAGCTGCTCCCCGGACCGCAGCCTGGGCTCGGCGGCCTCGGCGAACGCCGTGAAGTGGGCGGTGTGGACGGCCTCGGCCGCCGCGCGCGTCCCGGGGGTCTCGGCTGCGCGCTCGGAGGCGTACTCGTGGATGGTCTCCAGGAGGCGGTAGCGCATCTCGCCGCCGTCGACGGGTGTGGCGACCACGAGGGACTTGTCGACCAGGGCGCCCAGGGAGTCTGCGGCGTGCGGGGAGAGGGCCTCCGCGGCGGCCAGGTCCCAGCCGCCGGCGAAGACCGAGACCTGGCGGAGGAGGGTGCGCTCGTCCGCGTCGAGCAGGTCCCAGGACCAGTCGACGACGGCGCGCAGGGTCTGCTGGCGGGGCAGGACCGTGCGGGAGCCCGAGGTGAGCAGCCGGAACCGGTCGTCGAGGCGGTCGGCGATCTGGCGCGGGGTGAGCAGCCTGAGGCGGGCGGCGGCCAGCTCGATGGCGAGCGGCAGTCCGTCCAGGCGGCGGCAGATCTCGTCCACCGCGACGCCGTCCCGCACGGGGTCGAACGACGGGCGCACCGCGCGGGCCCGCTCGGCGAACAGCCGGTGGGCCGGGTCGGGCGGGAGCGGCTCCACGGGCCGGACCGACTCGCCGGGGACGCCGAGGGGTTCGCGGCTGGTGGCGAGGATCCGCAGCCGCGGGCAGCGGGTCAGGAGGGTCTCGGCGAGTGCGGCGGCCGCGTCGACGACGTGCTCGCAGTTGTCCAGGACCAGCAGCAGCGGACGGCGGGACAGGTGCTCCACGAGGTGGACCACCGGGTCGTCCTGGAGGGGCGCGCCGTCGCGGGTGATCAGGTTGATCTCCCGGAGGCGGAGCGCCGAGAGCACCGCGCCGGGCAGTGCGTCGGGGTCGTCCAGCGGGGCGAGCTCGGCGATCCAGGCGGCCGGCCCGACGGCCCGGAGCGCGGCCTCCTCCGCGAGCCGCGTCTTGCCCGAGCCGCCGGGTCCGGTGAGCGTGACGAGGCGCGAGCGGCCCAGGTCCGCGTGGAGGGCGGCGAGTTCCGGCTCGCGGCCGACGAAGGAGGTCAGCCGGGGGCGGATGTTGCCGCGCGCGGGGTCGGCCTTGGGCCGGGCGGGCGCGGTGGCGTGGGGCGCCGGGGGTGTGTCCGCGGGCGGCGGGACCTGTGCGGGGCCGCCCTCGGCCGGAGCCGCTCCGGCGAGGAGTTCGTGGTGGAGCGCGGCGAGTTCGGGGCCGGGGTCGGCGCCGAGGCCGTCGGCGAGGGTGCGGCGGGCCGACTCGTACGCGGTGAGGGCGTCGGCCTGGCGGCCCTCGGCCCGCAGGGCGCGGATGAGCTGGGCGTGGAAGGTCTCGTCGTACGGGTGGGTGGTGGTCAGCTCGGACAGTTCCGGTACGAGCCCGTCCGTGGCGCCCCGCCGCAGGTCGGCCTCGACGCGCCGGCGCAGGGCCGCGAGCCGCTGGGCCTCGGGCCGGACGCCGGCCGGTTCGGGCAGGTCGGCCAGCGCGGGGCCGCGGAAGAGCGCGAGGGCCTCCCGGAGGAGGGCGGCCGCGGCGTCGGGGTCGCCGGCGTCGAGGCGGGTGCCCGCGTCCCGGGCCAGGCGCTCGAAGACGTACAGGTCGACGTCGTCGGGTCCGGCGACGAGCCGGTAGCCGGGGCCGGGGGTGGAGGCGACGGCCTCCCTGCCGACGACCCGGCGGAGGCGTCCGACCAGGGCCTGGAGGGCGGCTGGGGTGTCGAGCGGCGGCTCGTCGCCGTACACGTCGTCGGCGAGTTCGGTGACGGACGCGGCCCGTCCGCCGCGCAGCGCCAGCGCGGCCAGCAGCGCGCGCAGCCGCGCGCCGCCGAGGGGGAGGGGGGTGCCGTCGGGCCGAAGGGCCTCGGTGGTGCCGAGGATGAGATACCGCACCGGCCCATTGTGTCCGGTGGCCCTGACCCGCGCCTCGGGGTTTACCCGGACCTCAGAAGGCCGAGGTGTCGAGGTCGAAGCCGAGCGGGTGGGGCAGCGGAACGACCGTCCCCAGCTTGTGGACGGACTTGTGGTCGTAGTCGTCGTCCGCGGGCCCGGAGCAGACGACGGCCTCTCCGGCCTCGCGGTCGACGAGGAGGTAGAGCGGGATGCCCGCGCGCGCGTAGGCCCGGATCTTCTGCACGCGGTCGCGGGTCGCGGTGGAGGCGGACGTCACCTCGGCGACGAGGAGGACGGCGTCGGGGGCGTGCCACTCCTGCTGGTCGTCGAAGCTGCCCTTGGGGGCGATGACGAGGTCGGGGATGACCCGGACCGTGTCGGCGGTCCCGGACAGAGCGAGCCCGATACCGGTGTAGCGGCCCACGTTCTTGTCGTGGTCTCGGACCTGCCCGTTCAGCTCCGAGACGATTTCCTCGTGCTCGCCATTGGCCGGAGGTACCACGTGGATCTCCCCTTCGATCAGCTCCACGCGCCAGCCCTTGGGGGCGATGGCGCTGAACAGCTCGAAGGTCTCCTCGGGACTCGCACCCTCGCGGTCGTGCATCCCCCCGGAGAACACCTCGTCCGGAACCGGCACGGGCATCGCCATGCTGGGCCTCCTTCGCTCGGTGCGACGTTCCCAGCTTAGGACGGGCGACCCGGCCGGGTCCGGAACCCGTTCACTCGAACGAGCGTGCTGTGACGTTTCGCCGCCGGTCCGGCCGCCCCTCACGCCGGGAGCGACCTCGACGCCGGGATCAGCGGGCCGCGGACCGCCCGGGGGGCGCGGGCCTCGGTGGTGCCGGTCCAGCAGGAGCCGCGGCGGGCGAGGAGGCGGCGGAGCCAGAGCTCGGTGGAGACGAGGTCGGCGAGGCCGTCGAGGGGGACGGGTGCGCCGTCGGCGGCGGCGCGCAGCGCGTCCCGGACGACCCGGGCCTCGACGAGGCCGGCGTCGGCGAGGAGCGGGGCGTCGAAGAGGGCGACGAGGTGGGGAAGGGCGGCGCGGAGCCCCGCGCGGACGGCGGCGGCGGGCACGGCCGGATGGGGGGCGCCCCAGCCCGGGGGGAGGTCGTGGACGCCGGCGCCGGACAGGACGGTGCGCAGGACGCCGGCGCGGGCGTCGGGCTGGACCCGGAGCGATTCGGGCAGCGCGCGGCAGGCCCGTACGACCTGGTTGTCGAGGAAGGGGGCGTGCAGCCGCTGGCCTCGGATCTCCGCGGCCTGCTCCAGGACCCGGTGGTCGGCGGCGGCGCGGGCGAGGGCGGCACGCGCGCGTGCCTCGCCCGGGCGCTGCACGGACGAGGGGAGCGTCGCCGCCCGGTTCAGACGAACCGACACCTCGGCCAGCGCCTCCCCGGTCAGCCAGCGCGCCGCGGGCCCCGGCCGCGACCAGGCGAGGGCGGACAGCGACGCCTCCAGGGGGCCGAATCCGTCCGGGGCCGTGCGGTTGGCCTCCAGGACGCGGCGGGCCGCCGCCTCCAGACCCGTGCGGTACGGGGTACGGGCCAGCTTCCGCGCCGCCCGGTACACGGTCAGCGGCACCAGGAACGAGCCCGCGGACGGTCCCGACGCCTTGGCGAGCGCGGTCACGGGGCGGACCAGCGAGCGCCGCCTGCGGTCCATCAGGAGGTCGGCGAGGCGCGCCGGGTGCGCGTCGAGGACCTGTTTGGCGCCCATGCCGGTGAAGTGGTCGGCGCTGCCGCCCGCGAGCCGCCGGCGGTGCCGCTCGGCCGTGACGAGCGCCGGCCCCGGCTCGTCGGTGAGCGGCCCGTCCAGGGCGGCGTACGGGAGCGCCTCCTCGCCGGCCGCGACGACGACGTGGTGCAGGCGGGGGTCCGCCGCCAGCTGCCTGGCCCGCCCGAGCTCGTCCTCGCGCCCCGAACCGTCCCGGGTGGCCAGGTCGTTGAAGGTGACGGCCAGCAGCCGCTCCCCCGCGCCCGCGCCGTGCCCGATGATCGTGCCCGGCACGCCGGGGAGGCCGGCCGCCAGGAGGGCGAGGGTGCCGGAGGCGCTGCCGCCGGAGAGGTCGGCGCCGATGCCGGGGGCCGGGCCCGCGCCGCGGGCCGCGCGCCGGTCGGCGGGCCCCATGCCGGGGACCGGCCCGGGGTCGGGCAGCGGGACCTCGGGCGCGTGGCGGGGGGCGGTGAGCCGGGCGCGCACCGCCTCGACCAGGGCGTCCCGCACGCCCTCGACGGCCTGCCGGGGGTCGGCCTCGGCGGCGGCGACAGCGAGCGAGGCGACCTGTTCGTACCCGGCGATCTCCCGCGCGCCCTCCCGCAGGATCAGCGCGTGGCCCGGGGGCACCCGCCGGACCCCCTCGTACGGGGTGGAGTCGCGCAGCGCCTCCGGGGTCTCGGGGCAGGCGAGGAGGGCGGCCAGGTGGCCGATGTCGAGCTGGGCCTCGACGAGGTCGGCGAGCGGCAGGGCGGCCGTGGCGAACGCGGTGCCGCCCGCCCAGGGAGTGTGGAACACCGGTCGGGCGCCCGCGAGGTCACCGGTGACGGTGACGCGGCGGCCGGCCCGGACGACGGCCGTGTAGCTGCCCGGCCATGCCGTGAGGTGCCGCAGCGCGCCCCCGCGCGCGGTGAGCAGGCCGATGCGCAGTTCCTCGTCGCTGGCGGCGCAACAGCCGAGGACGGCGAGGCGGGTGTGGTCGTCGACGGCCACCAGGCGCACCTCGTCGGGGCGCCAGTCGCCGACCGCCCACAGCGGGTCGGGTCCGTCCCAGAGGAGTTGTGCGCCCACGGGCTGCACCGTGCGCCCCTCGGCCGCCGGGCCTGAGCCGTGGCCCGCCGGGGGGGCGGAGAAGGTCCCGTGGCCGGTGTCCGGGCCGTGGCTCCCGGAGCCGTGCCCGCCGTTCACCGCCCCCGCTCGGGCTCCGGCGGTCGTGGCGACGTTCGCGGCGACACTGCTCCAGCCCACCAGCCATCGCATCGGCGCCTCCGCATCCGTTTCGGTGGGAGACATGCTGCCACGACAACGGCGCACGGGGCGGGGTCCGGGTGCACGCGCGCGAAAGGCGAATGCGCCCCTGGCATGGGCCAGTTGGCGAGGCCGTCATACCGGCGTCATTCGGCCAAATATCGACCGTCCCCGAGAGGTTTGAAACGCGCGCGGACCGATTCGGTCGTTCCCGGGTCATCGGCAGCCCGGGAGGCGCTCCCGCCTCCCGGCGCCGTCGCCGCCCGCGGGGAATGGGGCGGCGATGTCCCCCAGCCCACTGGTCCGGACACCGTTCCCGGCCGAGTGGGCCGACCCACGCGGTACTCATGGAAGCGCTCCCCCACCGACGGGACGAGAGCGCACGGCCGGGCGCACGGCCACACGGCCGGAGCACGGACCGGCCCGGCGCCCCTCCCCGGCGACCGGTCACACAACAATCTCGCCATACGGAACACCGCCCCTTAACGGTAGGGATGCGGCGAACTACGCTGTGTTTACGAATGCCGCACGCCTATGCCCGGCGTCGTGGCGGCCGTCTGGGTGGTCGAGGGGTGGCGTCATGTCCAGGGAGCAACGCGGGCCGAACGACAAGCTCGGCACGGTTCTCGCCCTCGCGGGAATCAGCAACGCCGGGCTCGCCCGGCGCGTCAACGACCTCGGGGCACAGCGGGGTCTGACACTTCGTTACGACAAGACCTCGGTCGCCCGGTGGGTGTCGAAGGGCATGGTGCCGCAGGGCGCCGCCCCGCACCTGATCGCCGCGGCGATCGGGCAGAAGCTCGGCCGGCCCGTGCCGCTGCACGAGATCGGGCTGGCGGACGCCGATCCGGCACCCGAGGTCGGGCTCGCCTTCCCGCGCGACGTGGGCGAGGCGGTGCGCTCCGCGACGGACCTGTACCGGCTGGATCTCGCCGGCCGCCGGGCCGGCGGCGGCGGCATCTGGCAGTCGCTGGCCGGGTCGTTCGCGGTCAGCGCCTACGCGACGCCGACGTCCCGCTGGCTGATCACCCCCGCCGACCCGTCGGTCGAGCGCGAGGCGCCGCGCCCCGGAGCGGTCGCCGCGGCGACCGCCGAGCACGCGCGCGTGGGGCACAGCGACGTCGCCAAGCTCCGCGAGGCCGCCGAGGACGCGCGCCGCTGGGACTCCAAGTACGGCGGCGGGGACTGGCGCTCCTCCATGGTCCCCGAGTGCTTACGGGTGGACGCCGCGCCCCTGTTGCTCGGCTCGTACTCGGACGAGGTCGGCCGCGCCCTGTTCGGCGCGACCGCCGAGCTGACCCGGCTGGCCGGCTGGATGGCCTTCGACACCGGCCAGCAGGAGGCCGCCCAGCGCTACTACATCCAGGCGCTGCGGCTCGCCCGCGCCGCCGCCGACGTGCCCCTGGGCGGGTACGTCCTCGCCTCGATGTCGCTCCAGGCCACCTACCGGGGCTTCGCCGACGAGGGCGTCGACCTCGCCCAGGCCGCCCTGGAGCGCAACCGGGGCCTCGCCACCGCCCGCACCATGTCCTTCTTCCGGCTGGTCGAGGCACGCGCGCACGCCAAGGCGGGCGACGGGGTCGCCGCCGCGGCCGCGCTCAAGTCCGCCGAGGGCTGGCTGGAGCGGTCCCGGGCGGGCGACGCCGACCCGACCTGGCTCGGCTTCTACTCGTACGACCGCTTCTGCGCCGACGCGGCCGAGTGCTACCGGGACCTGAAGGCGCCCCGCGAGGTGCGCCGCTTCACCGAGCAGGCACTGTCCCGGCCGACCGAGGAGTTCGTCCGCTCGCACGGGCTGCGGCTCGTCGTGTCCGCCGTCGCCGAGCTGGAGTCGGGAAACCTGGACGCGGCGTGCGCGGCGGGCACGCTCGCGGTGGAGGTGGCCGGGCGGATCTCGTCGGCGCGGACCACGGAGTACGTGCGGGACCTGCTGCACCGGCTCGAACCGTACGGGGACGAGCCGCGGGTCATGGAGCTCCGGGAGCGCGCCCGGCCGCTCCTGGTCGCACCGGCGTGACACGCGTCCCACGGAATGGGCGTTTAACGGCGTTGTCAGTGGGCCAGTGCACTATCGGGGGTGGGAGGTGGCGCTGGTGTTTGACTGTGACGTGCTGGTGATCGGCGGCGGAATCGTCGGGTTGTCGACGGCGTACGCGCTGACGCGTGCCGCTCCCGGCACGCGGGTCACCGTCCTGGAGAAGGAGCACGCCCTCGCGCGCCACCAGACCGGGCGCAACAGCGGGGTGATCCACAGCGGGATCTACTACAGGCCCGGCTCGCTCAAGGCGCGGTTCGCCGTCGAAGGCGCGGCCGAGATGGTCAAGTTCTGCACCGAATGGGACATTCCGCACGAGGTGACGGGGAAGCTGATCGTCGCCACCACGCGCGAGGAGCTGCCCCGCCTGCACGCCCTGGTCCAGCGCGGCCGGGAGAACGGCATCCCGGTCCGCGAGCTCGGCCCGAGCCAGATCAGCGAGTACGAGCCCCGGGTGCGGGGCCTCGCCGCGATCCACGTCGGCACCACCGGCATCTGCGACTACGGCGCCGTGTCGCAGCGGCTCGCCGAGTCCTCCGGCGCCCGCATCCTGTACGGCGCGGAGGTCACCGTCGTCGACCGGCGCCCCTGGGGCGTCGCCGTGCGGACCGCGGACGGCCGGGTCGTGCGGGCGCGCGTCCTGGTGAACTGCGCGGGACTGCACTGCGACCGCATCGCACGGCTCGCGGGCGACGACCCGGGCATGCGGATCGTCCCCTTCCGGGGGGAGTACTACGAACTCGCGGACCCCTCGCTCGTGCGGGGCCTGGTCTATCCCGTGCCCGACCCCGCCTTCCCCTTCCTCGGCGTCCACCTCACCCGGGGCATCGACGGCGGCGTCCACATCGGACCCAACGCCGTCCCGGCGCTGGCCCGCGAGGGATACGGCTGGTCCGTCGTCCGCCCCCGCGAACTGGCCGGCACCCTCGCCTGGCCCGGCTCCTGGTCCATCGCCCGCGCCCACTGGCGGTACGGCGCCGGCGAACTGCACCGCTCGGTCTCCAAGCGTGCCTTCACCGCGGCCGTGCGGCGGCTGCTCCCGGTCGTCGAGGAGTCCGACCTGCGGCGGGCGGCACCCGGCGTGCGCGCCCAGGCGGTCCTGCGGGACGGCACCCTCGTCGACGACTTCCTCATCCGCGAGGCGGCCCGCACGGTCCACGTGCTCAACGCGCCCTCGCCCGCCGCGACGGCCTCCCTGCCCATCGGCCGGGAGGTGGCGGGCCGCGCCCTGGCCCTGCTGTGACCCCGCACCGGGCGGGCCGGGCGGAGGTCCGGCCGGGGGCGGCGCCGTAGAATCGGCGGCATTGTGTCTGAGCACCCTGAGAAGAGCACCCAGCCCGCCGCCGCCCCCGCCCAGCCCGTCGCGCGGCGGGGCAGCCGGATGTTCGCACCCGGGGAAGGGCCGATGCCCGACCCGGCAGGGGCGCATCACGAGCGGCGCATCCGGAGTTTCCAGCCGCGCCGCAGCCGCGTCACGTACGGCCAGGCCGAGGCGATGCTGAAGCGGTGGCCCGACTGGGGCCTCGACATCGACGGCAAGAGCGTCCTCGACCTGGGCGCGATGTTCGACGGGCTGCCGGTCGTCCTGGAGATCGGCTTCGGGATGGGCGAGGCGACCGCGCAGATGGCCGCCGCCGACCCCGGCACCGGCATCCTCGCCGTCGACGTGCACACCCCGGGCCAGGGCAACCTGCTCGGCCTCGCCGACCGCAACGGCCTGACCAACGTCCGGGTCGCCAACGGCGACGCGATCATCCTGCTCCGCGAGATGCTCGCGACGGACTCCCTGGACGGCTGCCGGGTCTTCTTCCCCGACCCGTGGCCCAAGGCCCGCCACCACAAGCGGCGGCTGATCCAGCCCGAGTTCCTCGGCCTCCTCGCGACCCGCCTCAAGCCCGGCGGCGTGCTGCACTGCGCCACCGACTGGGAGTCGTACGCCGAGCAGATGCTGGAGGTCCTCTCCGCGCACCCCGACTTCGAGAACACGCGGGAGGACGGCGGCTTCGCCCCCCGCCCCGACTTCCGCCCCGTCACGCGCTTCGAGGGGCAGGGCCTGGACAAGGGCCACGTCGTGCACGACCTCCTCTTCCGCAGGGTCCCGCGCGCGTAACCTCCTCGCACGGTGTCGGTGGGGGTGGTTAGGGTCGCTCACGTGTCGAATCCCGCCCCCGCCGAGCCGCCCCCCGAGGACACCGCGCCCGTCCCGCACCGGGACACCGACGAGCCGGCCTTTCCGGCCGCCGCGGACCGGTCCCAGTGGCGCTACCGGCCCCGCCGCGCGTTCTGGCGCAGCCGGGTCGTGCGGGCGATCACCGTCGTCACCCTGCTCGCGCTCTGCGCCCTGGTCATCCTGGCGATGGTCCGCGAGCAGACCGGCACCCAGGGCTTCCTCGTCGGCCTGGGCCTCGCCGTGCTTCCCGTGCCGCTGCTCATGGCCGCGTTCCGCTGGCTCGACCGGGTGGAGCCGGGGCCCTGGAAGAACCTGCTCTTCGCCTTCGCCTGGGGCGCCTTCGCCGCCGCGCTCGTCGCGATCCTGGCGAACTCCTTCGCGGTCCGCTGGATCGCCACGGCCACGGCCGATCCGGACTCGGCCGACAACCTCGGGGCGACGGTGATCGCCCCGGTGGTGGAGGAGAGCGCCAAGGCAGCCGCGATCCTGCTGCTCTTCCTCTTCCGCCGGCGGTACTTCGGCGGGCTCGTCGACGGGGTCGTCTTCGCCGGCTTCACCGCGACCGGCTTCGCCTTCACCGAGAACATCCTCTATCTGGGCACCGCCTTCGGCGAGGACCAGGAGGTCGGCTCCCCCGGCATCGGCATGGTGACCGCGGGGACGTTCTTCGTCCGGGTCGTGATGTCGCCGTTCGCGCATCCGCTCTTCACCGTGCTCACCGGCATCGGTTTCGGCTTCGCCGCGCTCGCCCCGCGCGGCAAGCGGCTCCGCAAGGTGCTGCTGCCGCTCGGCGGGCTGATCCTCGCCATGGGACTGCACGCCGCCTGGAACGGCTCGGCCACCTTCGGCGGCCCGTGGGCCTTCTACGCGGTGTACGGCGCCCTCATGGTCCCGGCCTTCGGACTGCTGACCTGGCTCGCCGTCTGGAGCCGGCAGCGCGAGCTGCGCACGATATCCGGCGAACTCCCGGCGTACGCCGCGGCCGGCTGGCTCTCCCCCGCCGAGCCCCTCGCGCTCTCCTCCATGCGGGCCAGGCGGCTGGCCCGTACCTTCGCCGGCGGGACGTACGGCCCCGCCGCGGCGCGCGCGGTCGGCGAGTACGAGTCCTTCGCGACCACCCTCGCCTTCCTCCGCGACCGGGCCCGCCGCGGCACGGCCGGCCCCGACTTCACCGCCCGCGAGCAGGAGCTCCTGCACCACCTCTGGCAGCGCCGTGCCGTCGCCTCCCCCGCCCTCACCCACGCGGCCCGCGCCACCGGCCGCGTCTGGGCGCCGCCGCAGTACCTGGACTACGGCGGCTACAACCCGTACCGCAGCTGAGCGCCGGTGTCCCGGGACCGACCGGGGCGGAGCGGAGCCCGCGGTCCGGCACGTGCCGGACCGCGGGCTCCGTCGTTCAGGCCGACGCCTCGGTGAGGAGGGTCAGGTCGGCCTCGGTGAGGGTGAGGTCGGCGGAGGCGACGAGGGCGGGCAGCTGTCCGACGGTACGGGCCGAGGCGATGGGGGCGGCGACGGTCGGCCGGGAGGCGAGCCAGGCGAGGGCGACGGTGGCGAGCTCGGCCCCGTGCGCCTCGGCGACCGCGTCGAGCGCGGAGAGGACGGCCCGGCCCCGCTCGGTGTCGAGGTGCCCGCCGGCGCCGGCGGCGCGGACGCTGTCGACGGTGGCGCCGGGACGGTACTTGCCGGTGAGGAACCCGGCGGCGAGGCCGTAGTACGGGACGGCGGCGAGCCCGGCCCGCTCGGCGGTCTCCAGGAGCGGGCCCTCGTAGGTCTCGCGGGAGACCAGGTTGTAGTGCGGCTGGAGGGCGACGTACCGGGTGAGTCCCTCGGCCTCGGCGAAGTCGAGGGAGGCGCGCAGCCGCTCCGGGGAGATGTTGGAGGCGGCGACGGCACGCACCTTGCCCTCCTTCACCAGCTGGTCGAGGGCGGTGACGATCTCCTCGACCGGGACGGACTCGTCGTCGAAGTGCGTGTAGTACAGGTCGATGTGGTCGGTGCCGAGGCGGCGCAGCGACTCCTCCGCGGCCCCCTTGAGGGTGGGGGCGGAGAGCCCCTTGAAGCGGGGGTGGGCGCCGGCCTTGGTGGCGACGACGATGTCGGACCGGTTGCCGCGGGAGGCGAGCCAGCGGCCGATGACGGTCTCGGACTCGCCGCCCTCGTTGCCCTCGGCCCAGGCGGAGTAGACGTCGGCGGAGTCGACGAAGTTGCCGCCGGCGGCGGCGTAGGCGTCGAGGACGGCGAAGGACTCGGCCTCGTCGGCGGTCCAGCCGAAGACGTTGCCGCCCAGGGCGAGGGGGAAGACGTGCAGGTCGGAGCTGCCCAGCGGGCGGAGAGAGGTCATGGAGGGATCAACCGCTCCCGTCACCGGGCCTATTCCGTCAGGGAACTGGCGCGGACCCCGCAGGGGGTTCCGCGCCGGGTCGTGACGGTGGGAGCGTCAGAGCGAGAGGCCCTTGGAGCGCAGCCACTGCGCCGGGTCGATGCCGTCGCCGCCCGCGGTGTGCACCTCCATGTGGAGGTGGGCGCCGGTGACGTTGCCGGTGGCGCCGACGCGGCCGATGGTCTCGCCGGTGCCCACGCTCTGGCCGGCGGAGACGGTCATCGACGAGAGGTGGCAGTACCAGATCTCGGTGCCGTCCGAGAGTTCCAGCACGATCCGGTAGCCGTAGGAGCCCGACCAGCCGGCCGACTTCACGGTGGCGCCGTGGACGGCCTTGAGCGGGGTGCCGGTGGGCGCCGCGAAGTCGAGACCGGTGTGGTAGCCGGAGGACCACATCGAGCCGGACTGCATGTAGGAGGCGGTGAGGGTGTACGAGGAGAGGGGCAGCGAGTAGCTCGCGGCGAGCTTGGCGAGGCGCTCGGCCTCGGCCTTCGCGGCGGCTTCCGCCTCCGCCTTGGCCTTCGCCTCCGCCTCGGCCTTCGCCTTGGCCTCGGCGGCCGCCTTCGCCGCCGCGTCGGCCTTGGCCGCGGCCTCCGCCGCCGCCTTCTCGGCCGCGGCGTCCTCCGCGGCGGCCTTGTCGGCGGCGTCGGCAGATGCCTGCTGCTGCTCGGCCTGCTGGAGGATGCGGGCGCGCAGGGCCTCGCCGGCGTCGGAGGCGCCGGTCGCGGTCTTCGCGGCCTGGTCGGCCCCGCCGGTGGGCTCGTCGGCGGTGGTGTAGGTGGCGGCGGTGAGCGGGTTGGGGTTGGCGCGGGCCGCGCTGACCGGCTCGGGGTCCTCGTCGGGGAGGAGGTCGCCGACGCCGGGGAGGTCGTGGGCGTCCGGCAGACCGAGGTCGGGGAGGTCGGGGAGCGAGATCGCGACCGGGGGCTTCTCCTGCGCGGTGGCGAGGCCGCCCGCGCCGACCGCGGCGATGACGCCGACGCCGAGGACGGTGGAGGAGCGGGCGAAGTTGGAGCGCTGCTTGACGACCCGGTGCCGGCCGCCGGAGCGGCTCTCGGCGCGGAGGGAGCCCTCGGTGGGGTTCCACTCGGTGTCCGGGGAGGCGGGAACCGCACCGCCACCGAAGGCATCGAAGGGGGCTTCGGGTGCGGGGGTGTTGGACGCCACTGAGGGGCGCTCCTTTCCTTCCTTCTCGCCTACCGGGTTAGCTGACGGGTTCGGAGCAGGAAGGTCTCCTACGGGCACGGTCGCACAGGTGCGAAAGGCCCGATTCACCCCAAGTGGTGGTTCCCCGGTTCCTTTTCAGGATTCGGCGCGTGCGCACGGTGCCGCCTCTTGCGACGGCTGGGACGACCGCGCTGCGTTATCGAACGTTAATAGACAGGGGGTCCCCATTCCAAGCCGTTCCTCTTGATCGTTCATCGAATTGGGTGGTAATGGTCCGAGTTGACCCCACCTCAGAACGGAACCCGTAAACCCCCTCGATCTGACGTTATGTCAATTGTTATCGCAGGGACACCTCTCGACTACGGCCGGTGACGGGGACGGCCCGGCGGCACCACCGGCATGGTCCGGCGCCGCTCCGGCTGGCCCTCCGCGGGCCGGCTCACCGCGAGCAGCGCCATGTCGTCCGTCGACCTCCCGCCGGTGTGCAGCCGCACGTCGCCCACCAGCGCGTCGAGCACTTCCTCGGGCCCCGGGAAGAGCCGGCCGGCGAGCCGCTCCGCGGGGTCGTAGAAGACACCCTCCGCGTCCCGCGCCTCCGACAGGCCGTCGGTGTAGAAGAGCAGCGTCGCGCCCGGCGGGTAGGACCGCGCCTCCGCCCGGTCCGGCCACGCCGCCAGGTCCCCCATGCCGAGCGGCAGCGCCGGATCCACCGGGTCCAGCAGGTCGAGCCGCCCGTCCGCGTACAGCATCAGCGGGGGCGGGTGCCCGCGGTTCACCAGCCGGACGAAGCCGCCGAAGGTGCCGCTGCCGTCGGCGCGCGGGATCTCGGCGAGCACCGCCGTCGTGAACCCCTCGAAGGCGTCGAGCCCGTCGCGCCGCATGCCCTCCCGGGCCAGCGCCCGTTCGAGCCGCTGCGCCACGCCCTCCAGGGTCCGCTCCTGCTCGGCCGCCTCCCGGAAGGCCCCGATGACGACGGCGACGGCCTCGACCGCCTCCAGCCCCTTGCCGCGGACGTCCCCGACCACGAGCCGCACCCCGTGCGGGGTGTCCTGGACGGCGAACAGGTCGCCGCCGATGAACGCGTCCGCCTGCGCCGCCTCGTACCGCGCCGCGCACTGCAGCCCGCCGATCCGCTCGGCGGGCATCGGCAGCACCGCCTTCTGCGCGGTCTCCGCGATGACCCGCGCCGACGCGAGCCGTTCGCCGCTGCGCCGCACCACCCGGTTGACGAGGAGGGCCAGCGCCGAGACGGTGAGGACGGTCAGGGTCTCCGTCAGCCCCGGGATGTCGCTCGCGGTGTCGTTGTAGAGGTGCAGCCCCACGGAGGCGAGTACCGCGGCGATCCCGGTCAGCAGGGTCGTCAGCAGGGAGAAGAACGGCGCGGCGATCAGCGGGGCGGCGGAGAAGAGCGGGGCCGCGGTGTACGACGCCGGGGTCGCCACGTCGTAGGCGACGCCACCCGCGATGACCAGGGGCGGCAGCGCCCGGATGAACCGCCGCGCGCCTCCGTACGCCAGGCCGTCGTCACCGTCGCGCCGCCCGCCGCCCGTCCCGCCCTGGGGGTGCCCCACCTGTGCTCTCCTGCCCGGTCGGCCCGGCCGCGGTCCCGCACCGCGCCCTCCCAGGGTGGCGGCCGCCGCACCGGCGGGCGACCCCGTGCGGCCGACTGGCGTAGCCGGGCCGCACGGGGTCGCCCGCCTTCAGTCCCCGGCCGCCGCGGCGAGCCGACCGCCCCGCGCCAGCAGGGCCATGGCCGCCGCGCACACCAGACCCACCGCGCACAGCGCGAGCCACGGCACCGCCGACCAGCCGGTCACGTCGAGCAGCGCGCCCGTCCCCAGGTTCCCGAGGGTGATCCCGATCCCGCACACGGTGTTGTAGAGCCCGTAGTGGGTGGCCACCCAGCGCCCCCGGGACAGGGCGACGACGGTGTCCATCTCGTACGGGTAGAGCACCGCGTTGGCGACGGCCAGGACCGCGGCGCACGACAGCAGCCCGACCGCGCCCCGGCCCAGGGCCGCCGGGGCCAGGAAGGCCGCGCCCATCAGGACGAGCCCGAGGACCAGACACCGCTCCCGGCTCAGGCGGCGCCTGCACCAGGCCGTGATCCGCAGCTGCCCGGCGAGCGCGACCAGCGCCGAGACGACGAACAGCGCCGTCGTGAGCGCCGTGGAGTCCGCGGCGAGCGGCAGCGCCAGGTACACCTGGAAGGACAGGACGTACGAGCCGGTCATGGCGAGCGAGAAGAACCAGAACGTCCGGTGGGACAGCACCGTGCGGAACTGCCCCCGCGCCTCCGCTTCCCGGGCGGCGGGCGCCCCGGCCCGGACGGGCAGACACCGCAGCTGTACGACGGTCAGGCCGGCGAACAGCACCGCCGCCACCGTGCACGTCAGCCGGAACGACACCCCCGTCAGGGCCACCCCGACGAGCGGCCCGAGCAGGATGCCCGCCTGGTAGTACACGTGGAACAGCGCGAAGGCCGCCACCCGCCGCTCCTCACCGGCCTCGTCGGCCAGACAGGCCCGCACGGCCGGGTTGAACAGCGCCCCCGCGAGACCGGTCGCCAGCGAGGCGGCGACCAGCATCGGCAGCGACTGCGCGAAGGCCAGCGCCCCGAAGCCGACCGTCCGCAGCGCGCAGCCGGCCACGATCAGCGGCTTGAAGCCGAGCCGGTCGGCGAGCGCCCCGCCGACGAGGAACATGCCCTGCTGGGACAGGTTCCGGGCGCCCAGGACCAGGCCGACCGCCCAGGCCGCCATCCCGAGCCCGTCCGCGAGGTGCGCCGCCAGGTACGGCATCAGCATGTAGAAGCCGAGGTTGATGGTCAGCTGGTTGACGAAGAGCAGCCGGACCGCGGGCGGGAAGGAGCGGCTCTGCCGCCACACGCCCCCCTCGGCGGCGGGCGCCGTGCTCGTCGCGGTCAACGGACCCGCTCCAGCACCTTGCGCGTCCAGCCGTCCACGCGCACGCCGGGCTCGTACGCCGCGGGCTCCTCGCGCACGGGCCCGTCGAGCAGGCCGTGCGCCGCGCAGAACTCGTCGTTGAAGACGGTGTCGAAGTACCGCTGCGGCCCGTCGGGGAAGACGGCCGCGATCCGGGTCCCTCGCGGCCGGGTCCTGGCCAGCCAGCCGGCGACCAGCGCGACCGCCCCCACGCTCCAGCCGCCCGTCGCGAACTGGCGCGCGGCCAGGCGCCGGGCCGACCGCACCGCCTCCGCGGGCCCGACCCAGTGGACCTCGTCGAAGGCACCGTGGTCGACGTTGGCCGGGTGGATGGAGGAACCGAGGCCGCGCATCAGCCGCTCCCCGGCCGGCAGGCCGAAGACGGTGGAACCGACGGAGTCCACGCCGACGAGTTCCAGTGCGGGGCTGCCGGTGGCGCGCAGCGCCCGGGAGATGCCGGCCGAGTGGCCGCCGGTGCCGACCGCGCAGACCAGCACGTCGATCCGGTCGAGCTGGCCGGAGAGTTCGGCGGCCAGCCCGGCGTAGGCGTCGGGGTTGTCGGGGTTCCCGTACTGGTCGGGCCACCAGGCCCCGTCGAGGCTCAGCAGCAGTTCGGCGACCCGGTCCATCCGGGCCTGCTGCCAGCCGCCGCGCGGGCTCGGCTCGGAGACGACGTGCACCCGGGCGCCGTGCGCGACGAGCAGCCGCTCGACGAGCGGTTCGAGGCCGGGGTCGGTGACGACGTGCACCGGGTGACCGTGCAGGACCCCGGCGAGCGCCAGGCCGAGACCGAGGGTCCCGGAGGTCGACTCGACGATGGGGGCGCCGGGCCGCAGCTCCCCGCGGCGCCGGGCCTGCTCGACCATGTAGAGGGCGGTGCGGTCCTTGATGCCGCCGAAGTTGAAGCCTTCGAGCTTGGCCCAGTAGCCGTCGTCGGTCCGGAGGACGGGGGTGTTGCCGACGGTCTGCCCGCCGACGGGCAGGGGCACGGTGGTGCCGAAGAGCAGATTGCTCATGGGGGAGGTGTCCTTGAGGTGGTACGCCGAAGGGAGCCTGGTCACGCGTGTGCGGGACCCGGCTCAGTTCCGGTCCACCCCGAGGGCGATCAGCAGACGGCCCGGCTCGGGTCCGGGTCCCGCCCGGCCCCGGACGCAGCGCGCGCGGGGATCGGTGCGGAGGTCCGCGGTGTGCGACCGGGGTACGGCTCCGCCGGCGTCCGGCGCCCCGGGCTGCGGGGCGGCGGCCTGCGCGGGCAGGTGGGCGTCGAAGGACCACGCGTCACCGGACCGCTCGCAGCCGTGCGGGAACGCGGGCGCGGAGACGGTCGCCGTGCTCGTGGGAGGCAGCGCGTGCCCGTGGGAGCCGTGGCAGACGCTCACGAGCAGGGCGAGGAGGGCGAGCAGGACGAGCACGGCGGGCGCCCGCCGGCTCACGTCACTCACGCTCTCGTCACTCATCGTGCGCGTGACACTACGGTGCGGCGTCCCGTGCCCGCAAAGAGGCGGGCCCGTTTCGGCCACCGCGCACATCGACGGGAGACCCCTCTCGGACACCCCCAGGGGGGACGGCCCTAGAGGTTGCGCTCCGCGTAGATCGCCAGCGCGTCGCGCACGAGGACGGCGGTGCCCTCGCCGTGCTTGTCGTAGTGGGCGGTGAAGCGCGGGTCGTCGACGTACATCCGGCCGAGCCCGATCACGTACTCCCGGCTCGGCGACGTGGTGGCCGACAGCCAGACGACCTGGCGGCGCGCGATGTCCTGCACCTCGTCGCTGTCCGCGGCCAGGCCGGCCTGCGCCGCCCGGCCGAAGTCACGCGCGATGCCGGCCTGTTCGTCCATGAAGGCCCGCTTCTGCGCCGCGTCGAGAGAGCGCCACCAGCGGTCGCCCTTCTCGTACGCCTCGCGGCCCCAGCGCTCGGTGACCTCCTGCTCGTACGTCGTGTGGTCGAAGCCGTCGAACACTTCCTCGGCCATGAGTTCTTCTCCCCTCTCTGTCTTGTGGAGAGTGGTCCGCACCGACGCGATCACGCGTCCGATGCGCTCGCGCTCCTGCTCCAGGAGGGCGAGGTGCGTCCGCAGGGCGGCGGAGGTGTCCCGCTGTCCCGCGAGGACCTCGGCGATGGCGGGCAGCGAGAGCCCCAGCTCGCGCAGCAGCAGGATGCGCTGCAGCCGTACCAGCGCCTCCTGGTCGTAGTACCGGTAACCGTTGGCGCCGATCCGGCTCGGCTCCAGCAGTCCGCGCTCCCCGTAGTGCCGGAGAGTGCGGCTGGTGGTGCCGGCCTTCTTGGCGATCTCCTGGATCGACCACTCCATGCCGAGAACGCTAGATGTTGACGCAGCGGCAAGGTCAAGCGCGCACCGCGGCCGACGGGACCCGCGGGAGGGACGGGGGCCGGGAAACGACGAAGACCCGGATCCAGAAGGATCCGGGTCTTCGTGCTACTGAGTAGCGGGGACAGGATTTGAACCTGCGACCTCTGGGTTATGAGCCCAGCGAGCTACCGAGCTGCTCCACCCCGCGTCGGTAAACACGACTCTACGCCATGACCGGGGCGATCACGAAATCGGTTTACGTCAGCAGCCGCAGTCGTCGGAGTCGACCGGCGCGGTCAGCGGGTCCGCGGCCTTCTCCTCGCGGCCCTCCCAGGTCTCGTAGGCGAAGCCCTCGCGCACCCAGTACTCGAAGCCGCCGAGCATCTCCTTGACCTGGAAGCCCAGCTCCGCGAGGGCGAGCGCGGCGCGCGTGGCGCCGTTGCAGCCCGGCCCCCAGCAGTACGTGACGACCGGCACCGACCGGTCGAGCAGCTGCTCCGCCTGCTCCGGGACGAGCGCGGTCGGCAGGTGGACCGCGCCGGGGACGTGCCCCTGGTCCCACGAGGCGGTCGAGCGGGAGTCGATCACCACGAAGCCCGGGTCCGTGCCGTCGGCGGCGGAGGCGGCCAGCGCCGAGGCCACGTCGGAGACGTCGGCGTGGAAGGCGAGGCTCGCGGAGAAGTAGGCGGCCGCCGCGGCCGGAGTGGCCGGCGGAGTGCGGAGAACCGGGTTGACCTGCGTCGTTGTCGTCGTCATGGTGATCAATCTACGGACGATGATCACCGGGATGAAGGATGGATCCACGGCGGTCGGGGGCTTCGGCCGGGGAATCCCGGGCGTTGTCCACGAGACGGCGGGGATCTCACGTACCGAAACCACACGACCCACCCGGACCCCCTCCGTTCGTGTCACATGGACGGGGTTTCATCCGTCATGAGGGCATGACGGGACGCGAAGGGGGAGATCGACGAGTGGACGCCGACAAGGAACTTCTGGCCCGGCGCTTCGAGGCCGACCGGAACCACCTGCGGGCGGTGGCCTACCGGATGCTGGGCTCGCTGAGCGAGGCCGAGGACGCCGTCCAGGAAGCCTGGTTCAAACTCAGCCGTGCCGACGTCAGCGAGGTGGAGAACCTCAGCGGCTGGCTGACCACCGTCGTCGGCCGCGTCTGCCTGGACATGCTGCGCTCCCGCGGATCGCGCCGCGAGGACCCGCTGGAGTACCACGTCCCCGACCCCGTGGTCCGGGTCGCCGACACCACCGACCCCGAACACGCCGCCGAACTCACCGAGTCGGTCGGCCTGGCGCTCCTCATCGTCCTGGAGACGCTGTCCCCGGCCGAGCGGCTCGCGTTCGTGCTGCACGACATGTTCGCCGTCTCCTTCGACGAGATCGCGCAGATCGTGGACCGCACCCCGGCCGCGACCCGGCAGCTCGCCAGCCGGGCCCGCCGCCGCGTGCAGGACGCCTCGCCCGCCCCCGGACCCGACGTCCGGCGGCAGCGGGAGATCGCCGACGCCTTCCTCGCCGCCGCCAACGGCGGCGACTTCGAGGGTCTCCTCGCCGTCCTCGACCCCGACGTGGTGCTGCGCGCGGACGGCGGCCGGCTCCTCGCCGGCGCCTCCCGGCTGGTGCGGGGCGCCGAGGCGGTCATCTCGCAGGCCCTGCTGTACTCCAAGTTCCGCCAGTCCTACCTGGCGGTGGTCGCCAACGGGGCGCCGGCGTTCCTGTCGGTCGTCGACGGCCGCCCGGGCGCGCTCATGTCCTTCACCGTCGCGGGCGACCGCATCGTCGGCCTGGAGATCCTCGCCGACCCCGACCGCCTCGCCGCCCTCGGCCTCACCGAGGAGGAACTGGCCCGCGCGGCCTAGGGAGACAGGCCCCGGACCAGGGCCGGCCGCGTTGGGAGGTCCCGGGGCCCGGCGGCCCGGACCACCCGACCGGGCCGGGACTCAGCGGTCGCCGGCCGCCGCCGGCAAGGACGCGCTCGCCGCCAGGGCGACGACGGCGCTGGCCACGCCGAGGACCGCGCCCGCGGCCACGTCGCCCGGGTAGTGCACGCCGGTGTGCACCCGGGAGTAGCCCACGGCCCCCGCGAGGACCCCGAGGGGCACCGCGGCGGCCGGCAGCACCGTGCCCACGGCGGTGGCGAAGGCGACCGCCGACGCGGTGTGGCCGGACGGGAATGACGCCGAGTCGGGCATCCGGACGTGCCGGGCCACCACCACGCGGGCCGCCTCACGGTCGGGCCGCTGCCGGCGCACCAGCCGCTTGCCCAGCAGGTTGGCCGAGGCCGACGCCACCGCGATCGCCCCGACGCCGACCAGCGCCGCCCGGCGCGGCCGGCCCGGCAGGCACGCGAGCGCGGCCGCCACCGCGAACGAGATCTTCGAGTGGTCTGCCGTCCGGGAGAGCCGGCGCAGCCCGGAGTCGAGCGTGGGCGTGGGCGTCGCGGCCACCGCCGCGTACACGGCGCCGTCGACCGCGTTGAGGTCCCGGATCACGTCCCGGAGGGCACCGGTCCTGGTCGTCGAGGTCATGTGCTGTTCCTTCGGAAGTCACGGAGGGTCGAGGGGAAGTGGTCGGGGAAGGCGAGCGCGGTGACGCGCCGCCAGTCGAGCGGCCGGCTCGGCGGGGGCGACCCCGGCCGGTGACGGGGCACCAGGACCCGCAGGGCGCGGGGCCGGAGGGTGCAGACCACCGGCGTGGGCATGACGAGCGCCTCGCCGTCGACCGCCACGGTGATGGAACCGGTGTCGAGGTCGGTCTCGGGCACCGGGACCGCGGACGGCCAGGCGAACGGCGCCCCGGCCTCGGCGGGGGCCGGCGTCCTGCCCGAGACCTCGACGCGACCGGCCGTCATGACGTTCAGTCCGGCCGACTGCGTGCCGCGCACGACGAGGTCGGCGGCGTCCGCGGCCCCGTCCACCCGCACGGCGATCACGCCGAGCTCGCCGCCGTCGAGCCGCGGCCTGCGGGCCGCCGCGGCCCCGAAGGGATCGGGCGCCGCGTACGGGTTGTTGCTGACGAGCAGCGCCTGCTGCGCGGGCAGCCGGACGGCGTCGGCGGTCGCGTCGAGGCGCGCGCCCTGACCGCCCTGGAGCAGGTCGGGCAGCACGTCGAGCGCGGTGCCCGCCTTCGCGTCGCGGTACTCGGGGCGCTGGACGACGTCCGCGTACACGCCGAAGGAGACGGTGTTGACGAAGGGCCGGCCGGAGACCGAGCCGAGGTCGACCCGGAGCTCCTCGCCGTCGGACAGGGCGTCCAGGCACCTCGCCGGGTCCTCGCGGTCCAGCCCCAGGTCGAGGGCGAAGTGGTTGCGGGTGCCGGCCGAGATGACCAGGAAGGGCAGGTCGTGCTCGGCCGCCACCGCGGCGACCAGCGCCTGCGTGCCGTCGCCGCCGGCCACTCCGAGCAGGTCGGCGCCGTCCGCGACGGCCTCCCGGGCGAGGGCGGCGACGTCGGTCTCGACGGACGGGTCGATCAGGATCACCCGGGCGCCCAGCTTCTCCGCACGCTCGACCAGCCCGAACCGGCCGACCTTCCCTCCCCCGGACTTCGGGTTCATGATCAGCACGGCTCTGCGGGGCCGCGACCGCCGTCTGACCCGCGCCCCGTCGGTACGCGACCGGTCCCCGCGCCGCTGCTCCGGGAGCCGCTGCGCCTCCCGGGCGCACCCGACCGCCACGCCCCACAGGCACAGCGCGAGCAGCGCGTTCAGCGCCAGCCCCCACACGACGTACAGGGTGAGGACCACGACCGGCGCCCCGACGGCGAGCAGCGCGCCGAGCACCCGCACCGCCCCGCGGTGCGCGAGGAACCACCAGATCCCCGCCGCCGACGCCACCAGCCCGACGAGCCCGCTCACCAGGATGAGCAGCCCGCCCGCACCGAACCCCGTCAGCAGCAGCACGACCGCGGCGGCCGCGGCCGCCAGCGCACACCGCGCCAGGACCCGGGCCGTCCCCGTCGAATCGCCGGCCCCGTCCACCGTCTCCGTCAACGTCCCCACCTCCACGCTCCGCGCCGGGCGCTCCACCGTCCAGACTCACTCACGCTTTCCCACCCCGCGCCCCCTGACGATCCGTTCACCGGAAAAGTTCCGGACGACGAAAGCGCCCCGCCCGGTCGGGACCGGGCGGGGCGCTTTCGGCGGGGAAGGTCTTCCCGCCGTATGTAGGCCGTGTGGGACTCGAACCCACAACCAATGGATTAAAAGTCCACTGCTCTGCCAATTGAGCTAACGGCCCGTGGACAAGCACACCCGTGCAGCATAGCCGGAGAGATCCCCGGAACCGATCGGGTATCCGACACCGGCCGCGCCGCGCCCGCCGGCCGCCACGGACGCGAGGCCCGGCCGTGCCGGCCGGGCCTCGCGAGGGGTGGGGGGCCGGAAGGGCCGGGGGCAGGGGTCAGAACAGGGCCTTGAAGACGTTCCAGCCGGCGCCCATCGGGACGCGGGAGGCGTACGAGCCGGAACCGTTTCCGAAGTAGACGTAGAGCTTGCCGGCCGTGTCGCGGGCGGCGAGTTCGGGACGCCCGTCGCCGGAGAGGTCGCCGGTGCCGACGAGGGAGGTGAAGCCGCCCCAGCCCGCGCCGAGCCGGACGCGGGCCGTCACTCCGCCGGTGGCGGTGCCGTAGTAGCGCCACATGACGCCGGCGGCGTCCACGCCCAGCAGGTCGCTCCGGCCGTCGCCGTTCAGGTCGCCGGCGCCGACGAGCCTCTTGTACAGCTTCCAGTTCGTGCCGAACCGCACCCGGTTCTTCACCCGGTGGTCGGCGGTGCCGGCGTAGAAGTACATGTCACCGGTGGTCGTCTGGCGGGCGATCAGGTCGGTGAAGCCGTCGCCGTCGACATCGCCCGGCGAGGTCAGGACGTCGTACTGGCCCCAGCCCGCGCCGATCGGCGTGTACGGCGAGGAGGCCGAGACCACCTTGCCGCAGCCCGGGCGGTAGGCCCGCAGCTGGTCGCCGACGCGGGCGAGGACGTCGGCGCAGCCGTCGCCGTCGGTGTCGCCGAACGGCATCAGGACGGACGTGGCGGGGAACTTGGCGCCGGTCCCCGCGATCCGGCCCGACATGCCGCCGAAGCCGTCGCCCCGGTACATCGAGACGAGGCCGGCCGTGTCCATCGCGAGGAGGTCGCCCTGGCCGTCACCGGTGAGGTCGCGCCAGGCGGGCCTGCCGCCGGAGAGGGTGACGCGGCCGGAGGCGACCAGGTCGCGGCCCTGCCCGTCCGCCGTGTTCGCCGTCAGGTCCCAGGTGTAGGGCCCGTTGGGCAGGACCTTGCCCGCCGCCGTCCGGCCGTCCCAGGCGACGTCGATCCGGCCGCGCGTCTCGCCGCCGCCGAAGGTGCGGACCGCGGCACCGGAGTACAGGTCGCGGAGGGTCAGCTGCCAGATCGACGCGGGCTTGGAGAGCGTCCAGGACGCCTTCCAGCCCGTCTTCGCCGACGCGGTCGCGGGCACGGCCGCCGACGCGGCCGTGAGGTCGGAGGCGGGCACGCCGGTCCAGACGGCGTGGACCCGGTTCTCGGCGTCCTTGTACGCGACGGCGCCGCCGAACCGGTCCACGGTCCAGCTCTGCCGGCGGGCGCCGGACACGGGCGCGGAGTCGTCGAGGAGGCGCGGCGCCTTGGCCGTACCGCCGGAGAAGTCGACGATCCGCAGGTACTGGCTCGACTGGTCGACGTAGTAGCCGTCGCCGAGGAGGCCGCCGTTGCCGTACGAACGGGGCAGCGCGATCCTCGCGCCGCTCCTCAGGTCGACGACGCCCTGCGTGGCGTACTGCCCGCAGGCCCAGTACAGCCAGCGGCCGCCGGCCGTCTGCAGCTCCGTCAGCGGGCAGGCGGCGCCGGTCGCCACCTTGCCGAGGTCCTTGCCGGTGGCCAGGTCCTTGCGGGCGACCTCGCCGACCGTCGCGGTGCCGGTGAACAGCGTGTCGCCCCACAGGGCGACGGCGGTCTGCTGCTGCCGCGACACGACCGTCGCGGCCTCCGTGTTCACCACGACCGTCTCGCCGTCGGCGACGAGCTGGCCGGGGAAGGAGGGCCGGCCGCTCTGGAAGACCGCCCAGCGGCCGAAGGCGTCCTCGATCCGGCCGTCCTTGTCGAGGGCGACCTTCGTCGTCCGGCCCGCGGCGTCCCGGGTGACGACCGCCCGCGCGGTGTACGGGATCCGGGGGTAGGAGACCGTGCGGCCGTCGCCGGTGGCGAAGAGCGGGGAGGAGTTCCACTCGGCGTTCGCGTCGACGCCCTGCCACGCGGGCGCGGACTGGCCGGTGTGGACCGGGCCCACGGGAAGCGTCCGGCCGTAGAGGCCGGGTCCGTTCGGGCCGTCGTACTCCAGGGTGGTGAGCCGGCCGGCGCCGAGCGCGAGCGCGTCGATCTTCGCCGGGAGCGGCTCCAGACGGCGCAGCTTCTCCACCGCGAGCGCGCCGCCCTTGCCGGGGACGACCTTGAGGAGGGACCAGTCGGTGGCGGAGGTGCCGCCGACGACCGCGGCGCCCGAACCGTCGCCGAGCTGGGTGATCGCCGCCTCGGCCCGGTCCAGGAGCAGCTGCTCCTCGCCCGCCGGGGAGAGCGCGACGAGACGGCGGCGGAGCGCCGCGTCCGTGCCCGACTCGTCGTCGACGGCGAGGACCCGGTCGCCGACCAGGCCGATGCGGCGGAGCGACAGGCCCTCCGGCAGCGGGTAGGTCGTCTCGGGCCCGTTCAGGTCGGCCAGGCCGCGGATGTGGACCGTGCGGGCGGTGTCGACCCAGGCGATCCGCTCCTTCGTCACCGCCACCGGTCCGGTGAGCACGTCGATCGACGGGGTGGCCGAGGCGATCACCCGCATCACACCGGTCCGCAGGTCGACGACGCCGAGGTGGGTGAAGTCGTACCCGGGGGTCTCCGAGAAGCGGATGACGGCCGTGTCGCCGTCGCCGGCCACGAGCCGCGCCCTGTGCAGGTCGGCGCTCCCGGGCCAGCCGGTGACGGGGACCGTCGTCCCGCCGTCGGCGCGGCGGAGGAAGTACCCGGTGGTGGTGGCGTACGACGAGCCTGCCTCGTACTGCTGGAAGAGCAGCGTCTCGCCGAGGATCCCCCGGAAGCTCGTGTCCGCGGGCATGTCCAGCGGCTGTTCCGCGCCGGTCACCACGTCACGGAGGTAGTGGGTGCCGATGCCGCGCTGGAGGTAGACGTACCGGCCGCCGGTGCCGAGCTCGGCGAAGGCGTCGTTGCCGCTGCCGTACCCCAGCGGCACGGTCGTCCCGGTCGCGAAGTCGGTCCACCCCGCCTCTTCGCCGAAGTGCTCGTCGGAGTCCTCCGTGCGGTGCGCGTAGCCCGTGGGTCCCGCGGCGAGGACGGTCTCCTGCCGGGGTACGCCCCGCCAGTTCGGCGTGATGTCCAGCTGGTCGATCCCCACGACCGGGGCGGCCGTCGCGGACGGCGTGAGGCCGATCCCGGAGGCGAGCAGTGCGGTGGCGAGAACGGCGATACGCGCGCGGGGGTGCCGCGCGCGTGCGAAACGAGACAAAGAGAGGTCCCTCCCCAGGGCAACCTGACGCTGGAAGTCGGGGAGAAGTCTCCGCCGGGCCCCCTGGCCGGCTCTTCTCACCCGCGTCGACCGGTCGAGCGTATCCGGTCGGACGGCGGCGCGAGCGGGCGCACCGGTCCGCGGCGGCTTCCCGCATCGGAGCGCGGCCGCCGGAGCCTCCGGAAAAACGGGCCGGGCCCGTACGACGGTGTGTCGTACGGGCCCGGCCCGTGGTGATCAGTCGGCGTCAGCCGTTGCGCTTCCAGCGCGGCTTGTCGTCGCGACGGCCGAAGGAGCCGCCGGTCGAGCCGGTGCCGCGGTGGTCGTCACGACGGCCGTAGGGGCGGTCGCCGCCACCGGAGCGGAAGCCGCCGGAGGGGCGGTCGTCACGACGGTCGCGGTTGAACGGACGGTCGCTGCCGCGGTGGCCGCCGGACGGACGGTCGTTGTCGCGGCGCTCGAAGGGGCGGCCGCCACGGTCGTCACGGTTGAAGCCACCCGAGGGACGGTCGTCGCGGCGGAAGCCGCCACGGTCGCCACCGCGGTCGTCACGG